>JAYVFJ010000290.1:0-7670 GCA_043773225.1 Chloracidobacterium sp. | reverse complement strand
TAAAGCGAAAATATGGAGATTCGATAGACGCTATTCTCGAACATCTGCGCGTCAGCGAAGAGCGTTTGCAAAATATCGAAACGGCAGAGTTTCGAGAAGAAGAGTTGAAAAATAAGCTGGCAGATCTGCGATCTGAATATGTAAAACTTGCGGGTCAACTTCACGACAAACGAACGACCGCCGCTAAAAGGTTTGGGAAACAAGTTGAACAAAATCTACAGGCTGTCGCATTGGAAAAGGCGCGGTTTGAGGTTAGGATAGAAGCCATTGACACTGACGACAGTTCGTTTACCACAAATGGTTTTGATCGCGTGGAATTTTATTTTTCGGCAAATTCCGGCGAGTCGCCAAAGCCGATTGTTAAGGTCGCATCGGGCGGCGAAGCGTCGCGGCTTATGCTTATACTGAAGACCACTGCCAAAGCAAGCGGCGCCCAAAAGACAGCGGTCTTTGACGAGATCGATGCAGGGATCGGCGGCCGTGTGGCCGAGGCGGTTGGACGCAAACTGAAAGACCTCGCGGCGACTCAGCAAGTGTTGTGCGTAACGCACCAACCGCAGATCGCGTCGCTGGCCGACAGTCATTTTATTGTCGAAAAAGAAACGATCGGTGGGCGGACATTGATAAAGGCGCGCGAACTAAACGCGACTGAGCAAATCGAAGAGCTCGCCCGCATGTTAGCCGGCGAGCAAATAACCGACGCCGCCCGCGAAAACGCGCGGTCGATGCTTTTGATGAATCGCCGCGAAAAGGCGCAAAAAGCGCAAAATAAGGGAATTTAGTTTTTGCGTGTTTTGCGCCTTTTTGCGGCCAATCTTTCTTATGGATTCAGAAATTCTTGCAAAAGTTATTCGCGGTGAGACGGTTGAATCTGTGCATCGCGGCCATTTTATTGTGATCGACGGCGCCGGTACTGCGATCGCATCTGCCGGTGATCCGTCAACGGTCACGTTCTTTCGCTCGTCGGCAAAACCGTTTCAGGCGATTCCGTTTATCACTAGCGGAGCGGCGGATGAGTTCGGTTTTACCGAAGATGAGATCGCAATGGCGGTCGCTTCGCATTCGGGCGAGGCGATGCACGTCGAGCGCGCTAAGCGCATGCTCGCCAAAGTCGGCTTGGAGGAAAGCGACTTGAGATGCGGCGCACACGCCCCCTTTTACGCAAAGGAAGCCGAGCGGATGCTGCGTTACGACAAAATGCCGACGCAGCTTCATAATAACTGTTCGGGCAAACACGCAGCGATGCTCGCTTTTGCAAGGCATATCGGCGAAAACGTCAAGACTTACGAATCGCCCGACAATCGCATTCAAAAACGCATCCTGCGCTGCGTCGCGGATTTTACGGAGACGCCGGAAGAACAGATCGCCGTCGGCGTTGACGGCTGCGCCGCTCCGACCTTTGCTCTTTCGGTAGCCGCGATGGCAAAGAGCTTTATCAATCTCATCTCGCCGTCAAAATTTCCCGAACCGACCCAGCAAGCCTGCGCCCGTATCGTCTCCGCAATGATGAAATTCCCCGAACTCATCGGCGGCAGCGAACGTCTCGACACAATGTTGATGCAAGCCGCACCCGGCAAAATAATCTCAAAAGTCGGCGCCGACGGCGTCTGGCTCTGCGGCGTCTTGCCAAACGACAACTGGCCCACAGGCCTCGGCCTAGCTCTAAAGATCGAAGATGGCGACGACCACCGCGCCCGCCCCGTCGTCGCAACAGAAATCCTGCGACAACTTTATGTGTTTAACGCGAACACTCTTGCCGAGCTGTCACCAATGCCCATAAAAAATCGCCGCGGCGATATTGTCGGAAGAGTAGAATCAAGCGTGTCGATATAATCGCGATAACAAAAATCAAGGGCAGGATTCTCCAGATCGAAAATTTACCGAAGATTTAAGATTTTCTGTTAAAATGCAGGTGAGGTGTTACTTATGCAAATTGATGTGGCTCAAGAGATATTTGACATCGTGAAAGTATTGCCTGAGGATAAGCAGCGAGTTGTTTTGCGACAAGCTGAAAGTTTGGTCGAGACCCAGAGGAAACAAACGATCTGGCAAAAAATTCGCGCGCGGGCGAAAAATATCCCGGCAGAAGTCTGGGAAAAAATACCGACAGACAGCGCCGATAATCACGATCATTATCTTTACGGCAAGCCGAAAAAATGAGACTCATTTTTATTGACACCCACTATTTTATCGGAATTTTTCATATTAAGTAGTTAGAATCAGCGCTGAAGTTAAAACATCCCTTTAAATACAGGAGACAAAACTATGAACGAACAAGAAAACACGAGAATCGTGCAACAAGCCTACGAGAATTTCAAAAGTGGTGACCTTCCGGCATTGCTCGATTTATATTCGGATGACATTGATTGGCGGCTTCCTAGAATCGAGAATATGCCGTGGTTTGGGAGTCGCAAAGGGCGCGAAGAGACGACGGAATTTTTTCAAGCGCTGGCTGAAGCGCAAGACGTGCTGACGTTCAACCCGCAAAAGTTCATCGCGCAAGGCGATACAGTTGTCGCTTTGGGAGATTATTCATGGCGCGTCAAAGCCACGGGCAGAGAATTCAGCTCGGACTGGGCGCACGTTTGGACAGTCAAGAACGGCAAACTTGTCGGTTTCCAAGAATACGCGGACACAGCCGCTAATTCAAAGGCGCATCAGAAAGCCGCTGGCGCATAACAGAAAAATTGTCTCAAAGACTCGCCGCCGCCGAACAGTTCCATAAACGTGAGGGCGAAACACCGACTTTGTAATTTACCTGTCGTTGGACAAAGGCCTAACTTCGTAAAGCCGATCATCGGCCAGCCTGGAGAGCTATGCGAATGACGGTCGTTTGAAGAAAAAGTTTGAATGGGTTATCGGGAGACCGACGAAAACCGAGTTTTTCGTAGAAGGATCTTGCTTGCTCGTCTTTTGCGTCAACCATGACTGCCGCGAGCCCCGCAATTTCTGCTGCCTGCAACGTTCTCAACCATGCATCTCGCATGAGGACGCCCGCAAGACCTCGTCCTGTCTGGCGAAGGTCAACCGCGAGACGCGCCAACAGCATGATAGGAATTTGATAACCGCCCAAACCGGTCGATATTTCGATCGGAGCTTCGGTTGATGAAATGGCGCCGTAAACCAGCGTGTAATAACCGAGTATGTTTTCCGCATTGTCCGCCGAGACATAGGTTCGCGACGCATCTTTTCTCTGATTCTGAAGGGCATACTTTTCCAGATATTCGTTGAGAGCGGGAACCCCACAATCGAAGTCGGTTCGATTGAAACGGCCTTCAAGAGGTCGCGGAGTCGGGTGATCAGTTGTTAGGGACATCGACTGAGGTTGGATCAGACATCAACTTTTTGAGCAGAGGAGTCGGTTCGGTCGGTTCGTCAAGCATTGCAAGAAACTTATTATATTTTTCCGGAGTTAGGACAAAATATGCATTATCAAGTTCGAGACCTTCAGCCGCTTCGATAGTATTCTCAAGTACAAATTCGCTGATGGTTTGCCTTCGGCGGGCTGCGGCGCGTGAGATCAAATCTTTTTGTTTTACCGTTGCTCTAATGCTAAAGCGGGTCGCTCGATTTTCTTTTGGTGTAAGCATAAATATTCAATACATTGTGTGCGCACAATGTATGCCCAATATTATTGCGTATGGGCATATCCATTGTCAATTGATTTTAAAGCCCTATCCAGCCACAGATTTGTCAGCTTTTCCTGGATGCTGTTTGCGCGGAGGCGTTCGTTTAGGTTTTTGAAATCGACAAAATCGAGATGCTGATCCTGGTTAAAGCATGAGAAGACCCAGAATTCCTCGCCGGTGTGTGGGTTGACGTGGCGTTGGAGGCATTGGGCGCAGACCTCTTTCATCATGCACTGCATGGGCGAGTTGATCGAGCCGATGGCGACATGATTTTCGTTAAGGTATGGTTTCAGTGTCGTGTGGCGCGCCTCGCGGACGCCGTTCATCATGCGGTCGGAACCGATGGCTATTATGCGGTCAACGTCTTGCAGGTCAACGGTTTGATCTCCCAAACGCCCTTCGGCATAGGCGATCATTGCTTGGACGATATTGCCGCGAAAATGCGCGTCTTGCGGCCTTTGCGGTAAGATCTCGTCGCCAAAATCCGTCGCCCAAACGATCTGATCCGTCGCGTTCTCGATCTCTTCGCGTTTGAATAAGTCATGTCCGTTTTTGTAACCGGCGAAATAGATCACCTTGTTATTACTTGCTCTCAAAGCTCGTGCTATTGAGAACAAAACTGCATTGCCCAGCCCGCCGCCCGCGAGCAGGACGGTCTCGTTCTCCGTGATCTCGGTCGGCGTTCCGGTCGGGCCCATCACCAAAACTTCTTCGCCTTCTTTTAATAAAGAACAAAGCCGCGACGACGTTCCCATTTCAAGGACGATCATCGAGAGCAATCCTTTTTCTTCGTCAACCCACGCGCCTGTCAATGCAAGGCCTTCCATCATCAACCGTGTGCCGTCAACGACAGGAGCAGACGTTTCAAAATTCTGCAAACGATAAAATTGTCCCGGCTCAAATTTGCGCGCCTGCAGCGGAGCCTTGACGATCACGTCAACGATCGTCGGCGTCAGCCGGTCAACCTTTACGACATAAGCGCGAAGCTGCTCGTCGAGTGCTGCGACCAGGTTGTCGAACGCGTCGGAACGCAGGCTGCCAGCCTGCGTGTCCTCTTCCGTTTTCACTCGCAGGCTGGCAGCCTGCGTTCCGGCGAAAAGCTCGACCACTTTCTCGTAACCGTCTTTCGCCGAGGCCATCGCTTTGACGACGTTTCCGGCGTATTTCGGATGGTTGTCGCCGTAATACGAGATGAATTTGCCATCGTGTTCGTATGAAGTGAAGAAACCTATTTCGCCTTTTGCGCACTCGACAACGTGCGACTTGCCGTCGCCGTTTTGCTCGACTTTAAACGGCTGAAAAAACTGCCGCCATTCATCCATTACGAACGTTCCCGGTTTTTCTTTTTCGTAAATGACGTTTGGCGAAGTGCCCGCCGCGACGCAAACGGTGTGAGCAGGGAACTCGTGCATCTCACCTGTATTCTCAAATTTTCCGGTTTCAGCGATGTAATCGAGCCGCTCAAAAATGAGTGCTCTGACCGCATTATATTCGTCTGGCACGGCCTCGGCAGGGTTCATGCACTCGACAAAATCGATGCCTTCTTCGAGGGCTTTTTGAACCTCTTCATGATTTAAACGATACGCCGGTGAATCCTGCAGACGCTTGCGGTAGATCAGCGAAACTCCACCCCAGCCTCGAACCAGCGGCACGAAGTTTGGTTCTTCACCAATGGCTGCTGCACGAGCGCGTTCTTCACGGATCTCTTTACCGTGTTCGAGAAATTCCTGAAGAATGCGGATCTCTTCCTCGTCAAAACTCTCAACGACTTTTTCCTCGCCAAACTCGGCAACGACCTGTTCGTATTTCCCAAGCATTTTCTCGACCTGCACCGGATAATATGCAAAAAGTTCGGTCGCAGTATCAATGCCGGTCAATCCGCCGCCGATGACAATTGCGGGAAGACGCACTTGCAAATTCGACAGTGTATCTTTCTTGAACGCACCCGTTAACTGCAACGCCATTAAGAAATCCGACGCCTGGCGAATGCCGCGTATGAGGTTGTTCTTCATCGGCACTATGGTCGGTCGGCCTGCTCCGGTTGCAATGGCGATATGGTCAAAGCCGAAGTTCCACGCATCTTCGATAGTTACAGTTCCGCCAAACCGTATGCCGCCATACGCGCGAAACCGCTTTCGCCGCGTCAGCATCAACTGGACCATCGTCAGAAAGTTTTTGTCCCAGCGAACCGTGATGCCGTATTCCGAAACGCCGCCAAATCCGGAGAGAATGCGTTCATCGAGTTGCTCCGTGATCTCTGAAATGTGTTTGATCGGTTTCGGCAATTCTTGCTTAGCGATCTTGCCGCCCGCTGACGCAGGCGATTCTGACATGCCCGTCCATTCTGGTGGCAGCGGCTCGATCTTGAGGCCGTCGATGCCGACGACGCCAAAGCCTTCATTCAATAAATAGTGCGCGAGCGTATAACCAGCCGGGCCGAGGCCGACGACCATTATGTTTTTGCCGTTATACGGCAGCGTGTAGGGGCGTTTTGCATTGAGCGGATTCCAACGCGTGAGCAAACTGTAAATTTCAAAGCCATACGGCAGATCGAGCACGTCGGTAAGCGTCGCAGTCTCTGCAAGTGGAATATTCACCGGTTCCTGCTTCTGAAAAATGCAGCCCTTCATGCAGTCATTGCAGATGCGGTGGCCGGTGCCGGCGCACATTGGGTTGTCGATCGTGACCAGAGCCAAACTGCCTATCGCGTCACCCTGCTTTTTGAGGAGATGCATTTCCGAGATCTTTTCGTCGAGCGGACAGCCTTCGAGTTTGATGCCGAGCGGATTGCGTTTTACGTTGCCGTCCGGTTCGTGAAGTCCCGTCGAGCACGAATCTTTTTCGCGCTCATGGCAGATCAGGCAGTAGTTTATCTCATACAGAGCGTCGCGCATCGTGCCTCGGTCGTCGGTTAGTTTAAAACCGTCGCGTCGGCGCAACTCTTCATCAGCCCCGCGCATTATATTGTGCAATTCCGGTTCGGGATGAATCAGGTGAACAAGATTTTGATAATCAAGCGGGTGAGGGGTGCGAAAGCTATACCATTTTTTTGACTTGTTAAAAAAAGCGGAGGCCGACCATGCTTCGACAAGATGTAATGCGGCGCGAATAGTCAGCAGATCGCCCTCTGCGTCTTCCTCAATGACATATTGCGAAAATAATTTGCCAAAAGGCGCATCTTTCAGCTTTTCATAAGCGGCATTTATTCTCGTTGCCGTGTCAGCTACACTCGCCGGCGTTTCCGCAATCCGGTCGCTACCGCTCGCGGTTCTGACAAGTTCTTCTTCTGCATCGAGCAGCCGACATGTCATCTCGGCAATTGAGAGTTCCTCGTCTCGGACAAGCGTTTCGTCAAAAGCCGTGTTTCGCAGTTCGGTCAACGCACGCCAAAGTTCGCCTTCGTTGAGTTCCGCGATCTGGTCGGCCTTGTATTTTTTAATGGCACGGCGCTGGACAAAGAATTTGAATTTCCAAACCGGGTTCTGGACGAGAATATCTTTCTCGAGTTCCGAGCGTTCGCTGTTTATTCTAAATAGGCGAGCAATAAAATCCGACAGATAGGGCGCCGCATCCGTCAATATCTTTGACTCGACCTTTCGCTCATAACCGGCTCCGCGCGTGGCGATATATTTTGTCAGCGCGGAATGCAGTACAGCATCGTGCGGTTCGATCTCGGCATAAAAGCGTTCAGCCAATTCCTTTAGTCGGACAGCGTCAAAAAGGTCGGAAAATCGAAAACCCTCGATGCCGAGATCGAAATCATTACCACAGTTTTCTGTCAATACCGTCATACAAGTCCCATTACCCATTATTCTCTCATTTGGGCAAATGAACAATATACCACCGGCTGCGAGCCGTTGCACAAGCCCGCGCGTAAGCAAGGGCGATACACGTTACTTGAATGTGTCGCCCTTGCTTACGAGCCTGTGTCAAAACTCATTTGATTCTTGTCGCCAACGGCGACTGACATTAAAGCCCAGGGTGCAATGAGCGACGCGAATGGAACCCTGGGAAAATGCGAATAGAGATTCCGGTCGCTGA
>JAYVFJ010000289.1:0-3952 GCA_043773225.1 Chloracidobacterium sp. | reverse complement strand
AGAATGACGTTGTTCGAATCGCTTCTCAACGCTTCATTAAGATACTTCAGCCCTTCGTCAAACGACCGCAGATTTAGGTGGCCGATGGCAAGCGTTGTTAATTCCGCTGCGTCAAAGTCGCGGAGATTCCATTCGGCCTCCATGTTTGTGACGGCTAGCTGGATCGTCGCGCGGTCTGCATTTGTATTAGAAAGAATTGCTTCAATGTCTGAAAGTGTTAACGCTGCGTGACACGAGCTGCATGCAAATGCGCTCGCCTCATTCGTGACGCTGCAAAACGGGCAGGCGGCGCCGTTTGTCAGGACAGGCGGCGGCGCGGTTTGAGCGAAAGCGACAGGCTCTTCCGTGATGTCCTCGATCTCGATCTCATAAACGTCGGGCTTGTGGCTTACAATTGCGTTTCCTAGCAGAGCTTCGGTCTCGACGAGCCATTTTTTCGCACGGGCGTTTGCAGGATTGATCGTCAGGGCATTGGTAAGAAATGCGACTAGCTCTTCCGGGTAATCGCTGATCGAAGCAAGCCACATCCATGCTTCCTCGCTGAACGAATTCAACTCGGCGGCTTCTGTAAGAAATTCTCTGGCGGATTCGCGTTCGCCATTTTTTGCGGCGGCGATGCCTTTGTTGAGCATCTTTTCAAAATCGGCGGGAGCGGAAACGGCGGCTTCGTCTAAAACGCAACTTGCAACGGGCGGCATCGCGGTGACATTTGATTCAAATTCTAATCTCATAATTTTGTCCGGGAAATATTAATAAATCAGTTGAGAAAAATGGGCACTTTAAGAGGGACAAGCGCCCAATTACAATTGAAATCAGAAAGCAATACCAATGCCATCAAAACGATGTCGCGTGATATTGTTAAACTGTCCGCATGTCCCTAAAATAAAGGCTTAAACGCAGTTCTCGAAAGTGGCTGGCTGTAATTTAGTTACAAACAGGCCAAAAGTGACAAAATATGGCACAAATCTTTGACAAAAAGTAGTAATTTTAAGGTTGTTAAAGTTGGTATATGGTCGAAAAAACTACCGAATTTGACGTGATTATCGCAGGCGGCGGCCCGGCCGGGCTTTCGGCATTGTTGTGGTGCGCCGATCTCGGTTTGAACGCCATTCTGCTGGAAAAAGAATCTGAATTCGGCGGCCAACTTTTGCTCACGCATAATGCCATTCAAAACTATCTCGGAGTCGAGACGGCGAACGGTCGCGAGTTGCGCGACATTTTTTTGCGTCAGATTGAAAATACAAAATTAAAAAGACTCACCGGAGCTGAGATCATCGAAGCTGATCTTGCTCAAAAGACATTGACCCTGGCTAACGGCGCAAAATATTCCGGCCGAACGATCATCATTGCGACCGGCGTGAGGCGGAGAAAGTTGATGGTGCCGGGCGAAGATGAGTTTCGAGGGCACGGCATTTTGGAATCCGGTGCAAAGGATAAGAACGAAGTGGCCGGAAAAACCGTCGTGATAGTCGGCGGCGGCGACGCGGCTCTTGAGAATGCTCTTATATTAAACGAAACCGCTCGCAAAATATTTGTCGTTCACCGCCGCAGCGAATTTGCCGCACGGAAAGAATTTTTGCTAACGGCACGGAAATCGGAAAATATCGAGTTTTGTTCCGACACCCAAATTACGAAAATTCTCGGAAGCGATATGGTCGAGGGGGTCGAATTAAAGCATCTAACTTCAGGGAGTCTTTCTCGGCTCGAAACCGACGCGGTTCTTATCCGCATCGGCGTCGAGCCGAACACTGAAATTTTCCGCGGGCAGATCGAACTTAATCCAGCCGGCTACATCACGATCGACGCAACTTGCGCGACCAGCCTGCACCGCGTTTACGCTGTCGGCGATGTCGCAAATCATACCGCACCGACTATCAGCACCGCCGCCGGACATGGCAGCTCCGCCGTTAAGGCGATCTTCTCCGAAATTAATTCCCAATAGGCGTCGTTGAATTGCGTAGCAACCTACAGCAGGGCATAATTTGGGATAGAGGGAAGTAGTCATGAAGCTAACAGCAGTTACATCATTTCATTTAGTGGTTCTAGCAATAGGACTGACCATCGCCGCCCCGTTCGTCGCATCCGAAAATTGCGGCGTTTATGCCCAGAGCAACCGGATAAGCGGCTACGTCTTTGGGCTGAACCGCAAGCCTATGGATCGCCTGAACGTTGAGTTATCGACCGATTTATACCAAACGATCGGCCGCACTCTTACAAATGGTTCGGGTTATTACCAATTTGATGGTATGCGCTATGGAAGATATACGGTCAAGGTCAATACATTAGGCACAGATTACGAGGAACAGGAAAACTCAATCGAGCTAGATAACCCTTTCGGCGGCCCTGTTTATGAAAATAGCGATTTTCAGCTAAGGCTTCGCCGCGGAATAACTCCTGCGAATGTAGCTGTTTTCGTTCAGGATGTTCCGCCGGAGGCTCAAAAATTATATGACAAGGCAATAGACGACCTGCAGAATAAACGCAATACGGAGGGCCTTCAGAAATTAAGAAACGCTTTAACAGTTTTTCCGAAGTATTTTGCCGCGCTTGAGCGTCTGGGTATTGAGTATATCCAGCTAGGCAGTATCGAAAGCTATCAGGTGGCCGCGGGACTTCTGAATATCGCAGTGGAGGTAAATCCCCGCGGTTTCAAAAGTTGGCTTAGTTTGGCGTATGCATTTAATCTGCTACAGATTTATTCGGAAGCCATAGCGGCTGCAGAAAAAGCCGTTGCGCTTAATCAATCGTCTGTGGACGCCCTCTTTCTTTACGGACGGCTGTTACGTAATGCAAAAAAATATTCCGAAGCAGAAAAACAACTCACAAGAGCAATCGAGTTATCAGGCGAAGGGTCCGCACAATTGCATTGGGAGCTTGCTCGTCTTTATGGCAATGATTTGAAGAAGTTTGCCGATGCAGCACGGGAATTAAAGCTTTACTTAAAAGTCAACCCGAATGCGGTGAATGCGGAAGAGATAAAACGACTGATTGCAGATTTTGAAGCCAAAGCCAGAAAGAAATAATAGGTGTCAGATTTTTTGGGCGCGGCGCGAATTGGCGTGATCGACATCGTCGTGACCGTGCCTTTCAGCGTCTTTTTTGACCGTTGCGCGAGGTCTAGATTTCGCGGCCTTCGACTACTCATTTCACAACTAACCCTCCGACGATGGCACTCGGCCCGGACGTCATTTGACCGCAACAGAGCAGCCTTTTAGCTTGCATCTATTCGAAGTCGCACTCGGGATTTTCGCATCTGAATCTTTACCATCTTTGCGCAAAAAAGGGGCCGCCTTTGCAGGCCGCCCCTTGATTATCCGGCAACAACGGACTATTAGAATGAAAAAGTTATCCCATATCGGATATTCCGCTTTGCCTGCCAGGTGTGGTGCGCGTTATAAAGTGGATTCCTGCCCGTCTCACCCTGAGCTATATCAAGGATCCTCTGAGAGCCGTTTTCCTGGAAAGCGCGATACGCTTGCGCCCAGCACTCCGAAGTCGGATTGCCGGTGGGGGGTGTTCCAGGGACTATGCAATTCGGCTGGAGCAGCCCATTCGCGGGATCCAATGGATTGAAGATGGTCTCGGTTATCAGGTTGCCCTGCTCCCCTGAAGGATTTCGCCCTTTGTTGAGAAGAATGCCCTGATTCCAAAGGTTAATGATGTCGGCATCAAACTTGAGGTTGTAACGGCCATCTTTACCAATCTTAATGTTATGGCGGAGAGCAAAATCCGTCTGGGAGAACAACGGAGTGCGCCCCTGATCACCACGCTTGGACAAGATTATCTGTTGATTCCTGTTAACGTTGATGAACGAGGTGATTTGCGAACCGCTGCCTACAGTGTAAAACATCTGGAAATCGGTTGAATGATTATTAGACCCTCCCAGCTTCTCCCACGGCAGGATATAGGTGCCAAATGCCTTAATCACGTGGGGACGATCAGTTGCCAGTCT
>JAYVFJ010000288.1:0-2098 GCA_043773225.1 Chloracidobacterium sp. | reverse complement strand
ACAGCCCATTCGTCATCGCCGAAATCTCCGCCGACAACACCGACTGCGTTTACTTGAGTAAAAAAGCTAGCCGACAACGAAAAGTGCGTCGCCGCGCCGCCAAGAATTTTGTCACGTTTGCCGAAAGGTGTTTCCACCGCATCAAACGCGACCGAACCAACAACTGTTAATGACATATATTTCAGTGGTCAGTGGCCAGTTGTCAGTTGTCAGCACAAATTCTTACACTGACAACTGACGACCGACCACTGAACACTGCTATTCTACACGCCACGGTGGATTTTTGCGATTTTCGCCTGCACGAAACAGGCAGATTTTATTGGAATTCGGGTCGCGGAGATAGGCCTGGCGCCAAAGCCAGGGGCGGTCAGTTGGATCTTCGTCAAATTCGAGGCCGACTTGTTTTAACTCAGAAACCTTGGCATCGAGATCGTCGCATTCGAAATAAAGCGTAATACTTTCGTTAGGAATGATATTTTCGGCGATGTTTACGGATAGCGTTGATTCGCCGTCGGGACATTCGAGACGGGCGTAACGGGGCAGGGAGTCGACAATACGCCGCAAACCAAGCTTTTCAAAAAACTCGACCGTCTCGACCGGCTTTTCCGAAAAGATCGTGACTTGATTGAGATTCATGGCAAGCAGGGCGGAAACACGAGTGGTAGCGAGTGTGGCTCATTTGGGCGCGGGCGGGGCACACTCCCTACCGGTCGTGTTTCTGCCCCTTGATCTCTGCGAGCGTTCTTTCCGCTTCATCACGATACTGGCTTTGCGGATATTTTTCGACGATGAGCGAGAGATAAGCTACTGCGTCCTCTTTGAGTTTGGCGGGAGCAAATTTGTCTTTTTCCTTTTCCAATTTCAGATCAACCTTTTGCCTGCCCTTATTATCCGAAAGATAGAAACTGCTCATGCCTGCAAGGTAGAGAAATTCGTCAATCTTTGAGAATTCGGGGTAAGCCGCGTAAGTCTCTTCAAATCGCATTATCACACCTTTGTAAGCTTTTTTGAGCTTATACGACTGCCACGCGACATCAAGATTATGCTTGGCATCCGTCTCCATCAGGGGATCGCGGTCGATCGCGGGCGTCACGTTTCGCTGGGCGAACGCGGGAATGCTGAACAAAGCGATCACCGCAAAAATTATCGAAAAACAATATTTCATTACTTAGTAGAGATGTTGTGAACGGGTGAAAAGTTTTCCCGGTTAACAAAGAGTTTGCATCATCTCGACACGGACCAGTCGGCCGCGTCGGAGATGAAAGGTGAGACCGCCGAGGTTCTCTTTTGTAACGTAATCAATGCGTGCCTCGCCTTCGCTTACCGGCTTGCCAAATTTTTGGATCAACGATCTCTTAGTTGCACCGCAGTTTGCTCATCATGCTTCCGTCAGCTTTTTGAATATTTCGCAATAATCGCATCAAGCCTCCTGACTGTAGTATCTCAGCCCGGAAGCCTCTTTTGATTTCTGGGTTTAGAGGCTTTTTGATCTCGCACTTTCAGGAGGGCATTTTCGACTCGCAGTATCAGTTTCTCACGTTCGTGAGCCTCGTTTTCACGAAGGCGTTCGACTTCCAGTGCCAGACGTTGGACGGCTAGCGAGAGCTCGTGGTGCATGTTGCGCAATTCCTTAAGATCGTCAGAGTTTCGGCGCCCCTGTTCAACTATAAAGGAAGCTCCAGTGAGCGTCTTTAACAATTTCTCCCACATTGTTTAATGCGAATCAAACCTCTCCATCGTCGTCTTCAGCTGCTGGTGCGACTTTTCAATCAACTTCTTAAGCCTGTCATTCTCTTTGTTGATCTTTTTTGTTTCCCGGATGTCCTCAGCGATCTTCGCCAGCAGCATGTCGATCTCGCGCTCGATAGCCTTCTTCTTTGATTTCGTAAGCGATGTGTCCAGTACGTCTTCCATAGTTCCCAACGAACTCCTATAGAGCTTATGATGCATACTTTCCTATGATCGCGTCAAGTTTCTTCGCCGACTTGCCAGGCCAGTGTTCGGGTGCGGTGAAGATCGCGTTCTTGATCGCATCTCGGTATTGATTAGGCGTCTGTTTTTCAGCAACGCGCTTAACCGCGTCTTTTAATACGAGTTG
>JAYVFJ010000287.1:0-3408 GCA_043773225.1 Chloracidobacterium sp. | reverse complement strand
GGACTGTCAGCGACAATTCGCTCGACACCTCGGGAGCGATCCGTTATTTGCGAACCGCCGAAGAAATGTGGGACATCTTTGGCTCGGAGCTGCCGGAGTCGCTTACAAATACTGTAAAGATCGCCGAGATGTGCGACCTTGTGATCCCGCAGGGTGATGATGTGCGGCAGTTGCCGAATTATCCGATACCGGTTGATTCAGGTTTCACAGACGTTGATGCGTATTTTGAGAAGGTGCTTTGGGACGGTTTTGAGGACAGAAAAAAAACCGAATGGGAGCCGATGATAGCGCTCGGAACACTCAAGCACGATCTCGCCGAATACAAAGAGCGTTTGAATGTCGAGATCGAGACGATCAAGAAAATGGGCTTTCCCGGCTATTTTTTGATCGTTTGGGATTTTATTAAATACGCCGGCGAACGCGGAATACCTGTCGGGCCGGGACGCGGTTCGGCAGCAGGTTCGCTTGCGGCTTATTGCATGCGGATAACGGACGTTGATCCGCTGCAATATGAATTGCTGTTTGAACGTTTCCTAAATCCCGAAAGAATTTCGATGCCGGATATCGACATCGATTTTTGCATTCGCGGACGTGGCGACGTTATAGATCATGTTACGCAATTTTACGGACAGGAATCGGTTTGTCAGATCATCACGTTTGGAACAATGGCGTCGCGTGCGGCGATAAAAGATGTAGGCCGCGCGCTCGGTATGGAATTCGGGACGGTTGAAAAAGTTGCCAAGATGATCCCGCCGCCGATACGAGGGCGAAATGTGAGTATTTCGCAGGCTATCGAAACCGTGCCTGAAATGAAAGCCGCGATCAAGGACGCAAGTGTCAAGCAACTGATCGATCTTGCATTGAAGTTGGAAGGCTGTTCACGACACACTTCGGTTCACGCTGCGGGCGTCGTTATTTCGCCGATGCCGCTGCATGAGCTTGTTCCGGTTGCCATGTCAGGCAAGGACGAACTGACGAGCCAATATCCGATGAACGACCTTGAAAAAGTCGGGATGCTCAAGATGGATTTTCTAGGGTTGACAACGCTGACTGTCATCAGCGATTGCCTTGCTTCGATGAAAGAAAAGCTCGATGTTGATATCGACTGGGCAAAGATTCCGACAAACGATCAAAAGACAATGGAGCTTTTTGGCGAAGGGCGAACTGAGGCAATTTTCCAGTTTGAATCTTCGGGGATGCAGGACATGTGCCGCAAGCTGAGGCCGAAGGAACTCGAAGATCTTTCTGCGCTAAATGCTCTCTATCGGCCGGGTCCGCTCGACGGCGGAATGATTGATGATTTTATTGATCGTCATCGTGGGGTAAAACCCGTTGAATACATTGTTGACGAGATGGCGGACATTCTCGGCAACACCTTCGGCGTGTTGGTTTATCAAGAGCAGATCATGCAGCTCGCGCAGAAACTTGCGGGTTACAGTCTCGGCGACGCCGACCTGATGCGTCGGGCGATGGGCAAGAAAAAGCAGGCGGAGATGGCCAAGCATGAGAATCAGTTTGTTGACGGTGCGGTCGAGCGCGGCATTAAGAAGAAAACCGCAAAAGAGATATTCGACTTGATGGCGAAGTTTGCCGATTACGGATTTAACCGCAGCCATTCGATGGCGTATGCAATATTGGCGTTTCGGACGGCGTATTTGAAGACGCATTATCCCGCCTACTTTTATTCTTCAGTCTTGTCGCACGAAGCCCAGGACAGCGCGAAGGTCTATAAATATTCGAGCGAGCTAAAGTCTATGGGACTCGAACTTCTGCCGCCCGATGTTAACGATAGCGATGACGGATTTACGCCAGTCGGGAATACCGTTCGTTACGGGCTGACGGCGATCAAGGGAATGGGCACGACGAGTGTGCTGGCGATGATTGAAGCGCGGAAGAGCGGCAAGTTCACTTCCCTCTTTGATTTTTGTTCGCGGCTTGGTTCGGGGGCGGTAAATCGTCGCGGGCTCGAGAGTTTGATCGCGGCCGGTGCGTTTGATTCTATGATGCCTGAAGGCACGGAAATCGGGTTGTGGCGGGCTCAAAATCAAGCGGCAATTGATTCCGCACTACATCAGGGCCAACGGATGGCCGAGGATCGGATGCGTGGACAAAGTGGTTTGTTTGGGGCGGTTGAAACCGTTGGATCAAATTCTGCCGATGAATTGCCTAATGCAGAACCGTGGCCGCAAAGCGAGATTGCCAAACGGGAAAAGGCGGCGATCGGTTTTTATCTTTCGACACATCCGCTCGACAATTTTAAGGATCTGCTCGCCGGTATGCGGCTTAAGAGTATTGCCGAATACGACGACCTGCAATCTGGCCAGAGCGTAAAGATCGCCGGCATGGTAAGCGGTTTGCAGGTTCGTATGAGCAAGCGCGGAAACCGTTTTGCTCAATGCCGATTGGAAGATCGTTCGGGTTCGATCAAAGGACTTTTGCTTGGCGAGAGTTTCAACAAACTTAGTTCGATGTTGGCCGACGATGCAATGTTTATTGCAGACGGCAATATCGAAGCTGCCGAAGGGCAGGAGCCGACATTAAAGATAAACAGCCTGCAATCGCTAGACGACGCCGAGACTGGCGCGGCTCGCGAATTGTATCTGAAACTGCCGGCCTTGAACGGATCAACCGATTCTTTTCTTGAAGATCTTCTGCTGCTGTTTGACCGTCATAAAGGCAGATGCCGCGTTACTCTCGAAGTCTATGCGGATAGAGCAAAGGTCGTCCTTCAATCTGAAGCCGTGTCGGTCGAAGGCAGTCGCTCTTTGCAGCAAGAACTTGAGTCTCGCGGGTGTCATGTGCAGTGGCTACAGTAAGAGTTTTTAACGCAAAGACGCAGAGGATAGGAAATTTAACCACAGATGAACACAGATGAACACAGATGCACAAATAAAATATCTGTGTTCATTTGTGTTAATCTGTGGTTAATTCTTCCTTTGCGTCTTTGCGTTAAACCTTTATTATTGAGTTATGGCAACTACCGCTTTTGAACGCGTGCAGATGGCGCGGCATCCCGAACGTCCGTATGCGATGGATCTTCTGAATTCGGTTTTTACCGATTTCGTTGAGGTTCACGGCGATAGGCGTTTTGCGGATGATCCTGCGATGATCGCGGGTTTTGCAAGGCTTGACGACATCGAGGTCTGCGTCGTCGGCCAGCAAAAGGGCCGCGATATTAACGAACGACAACACCGAAACTTTGCCATGCCAAAGCCTGAGGGTTATCGCAAAGCGATGCGTGTTATGCACCTGGCCGAGAAATTTGGACGGCCTGTTATTACGATCATCGACACTCCGGGCGCATATCCCGGCATTGATGCCGAGGAGCGTGGGCAGGCAGAGGCCATCGCTTTCAACCTGCGCGAAATGGCGGGGCTAAAAGTTCCTATCGTCGTCGTCGTACTTGGC
>JAYVFJ010000286.1:0-4128 GCA_043773225.1 Chloracidobacterium sp. | reverse complement strand
TCCTGACGAAAATTCTCGTTGCCGCCGTTAAAGGATAGGTTTTTGGCCAACTCGGAAACGCGTTCCTTTGGGTGGAGGCGGTATTTGATGAGACCTGTCAGACGCTCGGCGGAGGCCGAGAATTTGCCGCTTCGCGAGACAAATTTCTCAAGATGTCTTTCGGCTTCCTCATAAAGAGGTGCAGCTTTTTCTGCTGTTTTTGAGAGGCTCGCCTGACGAATCAATGTGCGTGCGACGAGATAATCGGCTGTTTCCTGCCACAACGATTCGCTGTCCTTTGCGATCTCGGCAAAGCGGCGTTTGGCGTCCGCGTAATCAAGCGAATAAAATGACGCCGCCGCGATCTGATAGGCACGGTCCTTGTGCAGCCAGTCGGGTGCGCCGACCGGTGCAGCGTCGGGCGTTTGCTTCCCGCTCGCACAGTTTTCAAAAACCTGATCCTGGGCTTTTATCCAATTTTCAATATTTTGGTCGCTCGGGCCGTGAGCCGAAACACGGTTAGTCAACGTCTCAACGGCCGTCTCAAATGCGTTTTTTGTGCAATTCGGAAAGAACTCATAGCCGCCATATGACCGCTCGGCATAAATGTCCGGTGTTTTCTCCTCTTTGCCGACGATGTCTTTACGCTTTTCGACCCATGTTTTAACCGCCTGATCCACGCTGTCGTCGCGAAAGTCTTTGTTGTCTATATCAGCCTTCCAAACCTCGACTATCGCCTGCTGCTCCGCCGTGTTCATGCCGCTGCCCGCGACGTATCGATAAGCCGCGTACAAAACCGAACGGCGAAATGTCGGTTTGATAATCCCAAGCCTTCCGGCCGCAAAATCCGTATATGGATTCTCAGGCGCCGATGTCGTGTCGAACAGCGGTGTGATATATCCGGGGCCGCACGGCAGCGCATTCGACAAAAAAACGGCTATCAATACGAGCGTAACAACAAAGCGAGAAATGGCTTTCATAAATGTTTCAAACCCGAGCGAAATTGAGATAAATATACTCCAATTCAGGAACGATAGAAAGCAGCTTTTTTGCGCTATTCGGCCCAAAGATTCTTAACCACGAATTGACACAAAAAAACACGAAATAAATCTAAGAAATTTCGTGTCGTTTCGTGTGATTAGTGGTTCCAGTTCTTAAACGTTGCTAGACGCTCATAATCTCGTGTTCTTTATTTTTCGAGAGCTCGTCGATCTTGGCGATGTATGTGTTAGTAAGTTTTTGGACGTCGTCGAGGCCGCCGCGCTCTTCGTCTTCGGAGATTTCCTTGTCCTTGAGCTGTTTTTTTAGCAGGTCGTTGGAATGGTGGCGGATGTTGCGGACCGCGATGCGGTGTTCTTCAGCGATTTCGTGGGCTTGTTTTGCAAATTGGCGGCGGCGCTCTTCGTTGAGAGCGGGTACACTTAGACGAATGATCTTGCCATCATTCGAAGGGTTGAAGCCGAGATTGGCGGCCATGATCGCTTTCTCGATGGCAGCCATTTGCGTAATGTCCCAAGGCTGGACGGTTAGCAGTTGCGGCTCGGGGACGGCTACCGACGCCATCTGACTGAGCGGCGTCGGGACGCCGTAATAATCGACAGATACTACATCAAGCAAACCAACTGTCGCCCGTCCGGTGCGGATATTTCCGAGTTTCCTTTTAAAATCCTCGACGACCAAATCCATCTTTGGCCCCGTTTCTTTAATTACGTCCTGTGCACTCATAATTGTCAGTTGTCGGTAATCAGTTGTCAGTGCTGATCGGTCTTGTCCGACCACTGACAACTGACCACTTAATTCGTGACCAATGTGCCGATCGAGAGATCACCGCACACGGCTTTGATAATATTTTCAGATTTTCGCATGTTAAAGACCATGATCGGCAGGTTGTTGTCCTGGCAAAGCGAGATCGCCGAGGCGTCCATCACCTTTAACTGCTTTTCGAGAACTTCCTGAAACGTGATCTTATCAAATTTTGTCGCCGACGGGTCTTTCATCGGATCGGCTGTGTAAATACCGTCAACCTTTGTGCCCTTTAGGATAACCTCGGCCTCGATCTCAAGTGCCCGCAACGCGGCGGCGGAATCAGTCGTAAAATAAGGATTTCCTGTTCCGGCGGCAAAGATCACGACACGCTGTTTCTCAAGATGCCTGACGGCCCGGCGGCGAATAAATGGCTCGGCCAACTGCGGGATATCGATTGCCGACATCACCCGCGTATAAACACCGACATGTTCGAGAGCATCCTGCAAAACAACCGCGTTCATTACGGTCGCGAGCATACCGATATAGTCGGCAGCCGCGCGGTCCATATTGCCCGCCGACTCGGAGACGCCGCGAAATATATTGCCGCCGCCGACAACAATCGCGATCTCGATACCGAGGTCACGGACGGTTTTTAGCTCTCTAGCCGCCGCCTCCGCAACCTTAGTGTCAATGCCATAATTCTGCGATCCCATCAGGGCTTCGCCCGAAAGTTTTAGCAGAATGCGTTTGAAAGCTGGCCTCATCTTAATAGTTCCAAGTTCCAAGTTCCAAGTTCCGAGTTCCGAGTTGGTATCCAATTCTTAACTTGGAACTCGGAACCTGGAACCTGGAACTGTCTTAAGCGATCATCGATGCGACTTCGGCGGCGAAATCGTCCGTTTTTTTCTCGATGCCTTCGCCCATTTTGTAGCGAGTAAAGCGGCGGATCGAGATGTTTTCCTTGATCGATCCGACCTTTTCAGCAACTAGTTCACCGATCGTTTTCGACGGATCTTTGACGAATGGCTGATCGACGAGAACGTTGTCCTCGTAAAATTTGTTTAGGCGTCCCTCGATGATCTTGTTCAAAACATCTTCCGGCTTGCTCGCGTTTTTCGGATCGTTCTTGAGCTGTTCGAGAAGTATTTCACGCTCTTTATCGAGATCCGCGGCCGGAACTTCGCCGCGCGTAGAGTAACGCGGATCGGTCGCCGCGATGTGCATCGCAACATCCTTAACAAGCTGCTGAAACTCTTCGCCGCGCGAGACGAAATCGCTCTCGCAGTTGATCTCGACCAAAACGCCGACCTTGCCACCCATGTGGATGTAAGATCCGACGGCGCCCTCCGCTGTGACGCGGCCCGATTTCTTTTCGGCACTTGCCATGCCTTTTTTTCGCAGAATGTCGACGGCCGCATTCTCGTCGCCATTCGCCTCGACAAGGGCGTTTTTACAATCGACCATGCCTGCACCCGTTTTTTCGCGCAGAGCCTTAATTCCACTTGCTGTAATTTCTGCCATAACTTACTCCAAATAATAGCGGAACGCGGACACTCTTGTCCGCAATTACCTATCTTGCGGATAAGAGTGTCCGCGTTCCTTTTTTATAAAAAAGCGTAGCCAGTCGCCGGTAAACGGAAATAAGCCACGCTTTCAAGTCTAAAAATGTCAAAGCTAGTTAGCTTGTGCTTCGCTGCTTTCTTCCGTTTTTTCTTTCGCCTCTTCGACGGAGCCGTCCGCCGAATCAGGCTCGATCACCTCAGCCACTTCGAGAGCCGTTTCGGCAACCGGCAGATCGGCTGTGTTTTCGGGCTGGGCCGCCGTTGTCGTTTCTTCATCCGCTTCGGCGACAACCTCATCAGCTTCGTCCTCGGCAATCTCGTCCGGCTCGTCAACCGATTCGATCTCGGCCACATCGTCCGGCGTCAAAAATTCCTTTGGAATTGAGATTCTCGATTCAACGATGGGTGCATTTGCACCGTCTTCGCCCGTCTCCTCGACTTCAACGTCGGCCGTTCGGCCTTCCGTTCCGACTTGTTTGCCTTCGATGATCGCATCAGCGATACGCGAAGCGAAAAGCCGGATCGCCCGCAGGGCGTCGTCGTTGCCCGGAATGACGTGATCGATGCCCTCGGGCGAGCAATTTGTGTCAACCACCGCAACAATCGGGATATCGAGCCTGTTTGCTTCCTTGATGGCGATATCTTCTTTACGGACGTCTATGACGAACATCATATCCGGCATGCCGTTCATTTCCTTGATGCCGGCAAGGTTCTTCATCAATTTTTCGTGCTCGCGGTCGAGTTGGAGACGCTCTTTTTTCGTCAGCATCTCAAACCGCCCGTCCTCGCGCATCGTTTCGATCTCTTTTAATTTATTGATCGATTTCTTTACGGTTTCGTA
>JAYVFJ010000285.1:0-8454 GCA_043773225.1 Chloracidobacterium sp. | reverse complement strand
TGTCGCCGCCGACATAAACCTCGGCGCGTTTTACAAGCTCGTAAAATCCCTTGAGGCTTGGCCGCGTCAGGAAAGTTCGGCCGGAATGGCTGTTTGCCGCGACCTTTTCGGCTAGTTCGGCCTCTTTCGGGCCGGTCGAGATGATCGAGGTGATACCTTTTTCTTCCCATAGTCGGTCGGCGAGCTGGCCGAATTTTTCGGCGTGCCAGAGTTTTGTCACCCAGCCGCCGCCCGGATTGAGCAACGCAAAATCATCGCCGGAATTTTCTATTAACCGTTCGGCTTCGGCGACGTGTTCATGCGCGGTTGAGATCGGAAATTCAAAGTCGTTATCGGGAACGGCGATGTTCAAAGCGCCGCACGCGAGCGCGAGATTTTTGCGAATGATGTGTATCTGCTTAGGCGTTTTTACAACATTTGTGAGCAGCAGGCGGCTGGCGGGTTCGCGCAAACCGGCGCGCGTGAATCCCCAACGCCGTTTTGCTCCGGACAGTTTTGCGATCGTCGCAGATTTTAAAAGCCCTTGAAAATCGAGAGCCACATCAAACTCAAATTTTCGCAAACTCTTAAACTGCCTGCCCGCCTCGACGATAATTTTATCAATGTCGCGCCGCCGCCGCAGCTTGTGCGTGTCAACCTCGATTAGGTTGTTGATCAACGGATTTCCCTTGAGTATTTCTGCGGAGCGTTCCTCAACTACCCACGAAATTTGAGCGGTCGGCAAGCCGCGTCTGATCGCCGCAAGCGCCGGCAGCGTGTGCACAATATCACCGATACTGCCGAGTTTTACAATAAGAATCCGCACTTGCTATATGGTAAATGGAAAGGCGCAAATAGGTAAATGCGTGGTTCTGAATTGAATCTCACCGTCGCCTCGTGCGTTCAAAATTTCTGGCAAAAATTGATTTTCGGGTGTATGCTTATTACAGATTTACGTTTCCAGACCAATCTTCTTTGCTCTCGACGGCGACCCAAACCTAGGTTCTTCTGTCGGGCGCGAATTGAATATTAAGTCGGTCAGCCGTATTGCGGCCTTCCTGACGATCAAAAAGGAGATTGTTCTGTATGTTACGTTTGAATACGACGCCGTATGTGTGCCTTTCTAAAATGATCCGCGTTCGTGTGCTGGTTGCCTCGTTCGCGGTTTTTGTTTATAGCTTTTTTGGAATGAGCATTTACGCTCAAACCACCGAATTTGTTTTTCAGGGTCAATTGCAAAACTCGTCCATGCCGGCGAACGGCAGTTTTGATTTTGAGTTTTTGTTGTTTGATACGCTTGCGGGGCCAAACCAGATAGGTTCAACCCTTACCCGGAGCGGCGTTACGGCCGCAAACGGAATATTCAGCGTCAAGTTGGATTTTGGCTCGAATTATCCTGGAGCAAATCGATTTCTCGAGATACACGTCCGGCAAACGGGCGGCGGCGCATACACACCGCTTGCTCCAAGACAGCCGCTTACGAGTGCTCCCTATGCAGTCAAGGCACTTAGCACAGACACCGCGACAAACGCATTACAACTCGGCGGCGTAGCAGCAAGTCAATACGTCGTCACGACCGACCCGCGAATGACCGACGACCGTCCGCCGACGGCAGGCTCGACTAACTACATTCAAAATACGACTTCGCCGCAGGCCACGAGCAACTTCAACATCAGCGGCACGGGCACGGCAAACATTCTTAACGCCGCGACACAATTCAATCTGAACGGCAACCGCATTCTGAGCAGTCCGGCGGGATCGTTTAACTTATTTTCCGGTTTCCAGACGGGACAAGCCATTACGACAGGCATGCAGAACTCTTTTTTCGGAAGCACCGCCGGACAAAGCAACACGACAGGCAATAACAACTCTTTTTTCGGAACTTCTGCCGGAATAAACAACACGACGGGCATCAACAATGCTTTTTTCGGGAGCGGTGCTGGAGTCGCCAACACCACTGCCTCGGCCAACTCGTTTTTCGGGACTTCTGCCGGGCAGTCCAACTCATTGGGCACTGATAACGCTTTTTTCGGGGGATTTGCGGGACAGTCCAACACCGGAGGCAATTCCAACTCTTTTTTTGGACGTAATGCAGGAGTAGGCAATACGAACGGTTTTAACAACTCGTTCTTTGGCAGGGATGCCGGACAAGCCACCACGAATTCCAGTAATAATTCATTTTTCGGAGTTCGTGCAGGTTTCTCCAACACGACAGCCAGTAACAACTCGTTTTTCGGGAGTATTTCGGGAGAAGACAACACGACAGGTTATGACAACGCGTTTTTCGGAACTTCCGCCGGATCCAACACCACCACAGGCTTTAACAACGCATTTTTCGGGCGTGCTTCCGGGGACAATAACACGACTGGCGATCACAACACATTTTTCGGGTCTTCTGCCGGAAATGCGAACACAACCGGTGACCATAACACTATTTTCGGTGGTAATGCAGATGTCGGTTCCGGAAATCTCAGTTTTGCCACTGCCATCGGAGCATCTGCGGTTGTCACTGCCAGCAACACCGTCGTCCTGGGCAGAAGCGCGGACATAGTGCGGGTTCCCGGAACCTTTGCTTCGGTGGGCCAGATAACGACAAATGGCAATTTGGTAGTCCTTGGCACCTCTAATTTAATAGGCGCGGTGGATGTTGCTACTCTTGGAGCTGCCGGAAGCACAGATGTTTGCCGCAATGCCTCTAATCAACTTTCAACCTGCTCATCGAGCCTTCGTTACAAAACCGGTGTGAACCCGTTTTTCGGCGGGCTTGATGTCGTCCGCCGTCTGCGGCCGATCACATTTGATTGGAAAGACGGCGGAATGCATGATGTCGGCTTCGGCGCAGAAGATGTCGAGCAGATCGAACCGCTTCTAACCACCCGCAACGATAAAGGCGAGATCGAAGGTGTTAAATATGGTCAGATCACAACCGTTCTGGTCAACGCCGTCAAAGAACAGCAAGAGCAAATCGAGGCTCAGCAAAAACAGATCGAACAACAAAGGAAACAAATCGAAAGCCTTACGAAAATCGTTTGCGCAATGAATCCAATGGCGGTTATCTGCCAACATTAGCGGGACGCGGTGATGGCGACAGAGGAAACAACAACCGATCAGAAACGGGAAACACGAGGGGAACAATGAATATTCAAAAAATTAAACTTATGGCCACGGCAGCGTTTATGCTTTTTCTATCAACTATCGTCTCGGCGCAGACGACGGAATTTACCTTTCAGGGGAGCCTGAAAGATAATTCGGCGGCGGCAACCGGAAATTATGATTTTGAGTTTGTGCTGTTTGATGCGTTGTCTGCGGGCAGCCAGATCGGCTCTGTGCTGACGCGAAGCGGCATCACTGTCACAAATGGCATATTCAGCGTCAAGCTCGATTTTGGTGCGAATTATCCGGGAGCAAGCCGCTTTCTTGAGATACATGTCCGACAAACCGCAGGGGGCGGCTTTACTCCATTAACGCCGCGACAGCCCGTGTCGAGTTCGCCGTATTCCGTCAAGAGCCTCAATGCCGACATTGCCACAAACACAGCCCAACTCGGCGGCGTAGCGGCGAACCAATATGTCGTAACGACCGACCCGCGAATGGCCGATGCCCGCCAACCGACAGCAGGAAGCACAAGCTACGTTCAAAATCAGAATGCGGCACCGCAATCGTTGAGCAACTTCAACATCAGCGGTTCGGGCACAGCGAATGTTTTCAATGCCGCGACGCAATACAACATCGGCGGCAGCCGAGTGTTGAGCACTGCGGGATTTGACAATCTGTTTGCCGGTGACAGTGCAGGCCAATCGAACACCGGCATCAGCAACTCCTTTTTTGGCTCCGGTGCTGGCCAAGCAAACACGAACGGATCCGACAACTCCTTTGTGGGATTTTGGGCCGGAAGGAATAACACGACGGGCGATTCCAATTCCTTTTTTGGCACGGGTGCCGGTTTCTCGAACACGACCAGCAGCGGCAACGCTTTTTTCGGAAATGATGCCGGAGGCTCCAACCTGACAGGCACGAATAATGCGTTCTTTGGCAAGGATGCGGGACGGATGAATAATTCCAACAACAACTCCTTCTTCGGCGGTTTAGCGGGTGATGCGAATACGTCAGGTTTTAACAACGCTTTCTTCGGCAACGGGGCGGGCGGAGCAAACACGATGGGCGGCGATAATGTTTTCGTTGGCGGCGTAGCGGGAACCGGCAACACCGGGGGCGGATCGAATACGTTTGTCGGTGCCGGATCAGGTTCCACCAACATGACCGGCAACAACAACACCATCATCGGGTCAAACGCCAATGTCGGCGGCCTCGGTTTGAGCTTTGCGAGCGCCATCGGCTCAAATGCTTCTGTTTCAACAAGCAACACGGTTGCTCTTGGGCGAAGCAACGGCGCAGACGTCGTTGTGATTTATGGCCTTGGCGTCGCGGGTGCGACCCCGCTTTGCCGCAACCTCTCGAACCAGATTTCGACGTGCTCATCCAGCTTGCGATACAAAACTAACATCGGCCAGTTTTCACAAGGAATGTCGTTCGTCAACAAACTGCGCCCGATCTCATTCGAATGGAAAGACGGCGGGACGAAGGATGTCGGTTTCGGCGCTGAGGAAATCGCAAAAATCGACCCACGATTTGTCACCTATAACGACAAAGGCGAAGTCGAAGGCGTCAAATACGACCGCATCGGCGTCGTTCTCGTAAACGCCGTAAAAGAACAGCAGACGCTGATCGAATCTCAGCAAAAAAAGATTGAGACGCTGGAAGATCAGGTCAAGGCGCTGACCTTGCTTGTCTGCATGAATAACAAGAACGCTGAGATCTGTAAGGCCCGGTAAGAAGATAATCGTTCGATTATTTTCATGTCGCAAAACTAGTCAGCCATGCGGCGATGCGGAGCCATGTGTCGGTGCCGGCGAGCGTTATCCTAAGCGGGTGCGAGGCGATCATTAGCAACGCTCCGGCGAGGAATACTTTGTTGAGTCTGCGGTTGTGCAAAGTGTCGAGGATCACTAAAACGATCGCGAGCAGGTCGGGGACGCCGTAGAAAAACGGCGGCGTGCTTGCCCACTCGAATGGAAATCTGCCGAGGGCCGGCGGCAGGAAATTCAAAACAGTCAGGAGCATCAGGCGTTTGTGATTTGCGGGTTTGCGGCGGTAATAGATGGCTGAGGCAAAGAGAATGGCGAACACAATTACATCGCCGATCGGCACGATCAAAAATGAAAGCGGCGGTATTCGCGGAACGCCGCCGCCGCGGGCTGCCGAAGCTATGCCTGTCATCACTCCAAGCACAACCAACAGCGGCGCGAGAGTAATTCCCAAAATGCCAAGCCGCTGATGCGTCTTTACTCTCTTTGACGAGATTAGAAAAACCTGCGTAACGAACAGCGCGATCCACGCGGTCATAAACAATCCGTGCGCGTGCACGAGCAGGCTCAGCGGCGTATCTGCGAATGCGAACTTGAGATAATAGGTCGGCGCAAAACCTATCAGGACTGCGAGCGGAAAGAGTATCGCCACGGCGGCGAACAATTTCCGTTCGCTGCTCCGCGTGTCAATTGGCTGATTCATTGCCATTCTAATAGTTAATAGTAAATAGTGAATAGTGAATAGTAAAGGCCGTTCATATGCCGTGGTGACGGTGGATTTCATATCGCGCGGCAATCATCTCGGCGGGAAAGCCGTCGTGAATTAATTCTGTGATCGAGCGGGTTTCGATCAGGGTTTTTGGGATCACGGCACAGAGTGCGAAGACGTCGGCTTCGATCTCTTGGCGCGTTTTTTTGCCGACGTTGTGAAAATTTACGGTTGGCCCGGTTCGGGGAACATGAAAAAGGAAATGGCCGAGCTCGTGAAAGAGAACGGCGAGTTTCGCCGTTCCCGAGAGTTTGCAGTCAACGGCGATGAAATCGCGGCCCATTAAACGGTAATAAAAGCCGTGCGTGTTGAGCGGCGTTTCTATGACCGTGATGTTGAAGCGATTGCAGAGGCGATAAAAATCTGCTTCGGCCAGCGGGCGCTCGTTCCAGCCGATGTTGAAATTTATTATCTTGTCGGTGAGAAGACGCATTGTTGCTTACATGAAACATGTGTAACACGGTCAGAATATGAAAGCAAGCGACACGAGCACTTACACCTCGCCTACCACCCCGTCAGCGAGATAAATGAGTCCTTTTAAACTGAAATGCTGTAGGATAAAATGCTGTGCTGATACATATAGTTTGCTGGAAATATAAACCTGAAATCGACGCCGCGACGCGGGACGAGCACCGGGCAAAATTACTCGCTTTGCCGCCAATGATCGAGAATATAATGAGTTTTGACGTCGGCGCGGATATTTTACACCTTGAACGCTCGTTCGACACAGGCCTCGTTGTTCATTTCCCCGATCGAGCGGCGCTGGATCATTACAATGACCATCCCGAGCATCAAAAGGTCGCGGCGATGGGAAGGATGATCGCGGAAAAGGTAGTTTCGGTTGATTTCTTTCAAGCCGAAGAGCGGCTTAGGGAATGGCAAACGATTTCAGATTTGCAAACATCATAAGAGAGCATATTTAGATAGATATTTTTGCGGATTACAAATGAACAAGATCATCAGAAACGTATTTCAAGTGGCTTTAGTATTGGCCGTTTTATCGCTTCCCGCATTAGCGCAAGGCGTTAAGCGGGCGGCGTTTGACGTGACAAACTATGTGATGGACGTGTCGCTCGCGCCGACGGAACGAAAGATAAATGCGACCGTTGACGTCAGTTTTACGCCGCTTGAGGACACGCGGTCGGTGTCATTTGAATTGAACGGTTCGCTCAAGATCGAAAGCATTTCGCGCCTTGATAAAACGGCTACTCCGATGACGCCTGCACCAAAGACAAAATCAATTCCTGTCACCGTTGCTCCGCAAAATTTGATTACCTTTATTCAGGATCAAACAAACAGCACGGATCTCGGACCGCACGTTCGGATTGATCTCGGCGACATTGTAACTAAAGGAACGCCGGTCGTGCTTCGCTTTAAATACGGCGGCATTCTCGACGGCCCGGCCGGCGGCCCGCTGCTTAGCAAGAGGCTCGCTTATATCGGCGACAATCAAGGCTATCTGATGTATGCGGCACGCTGGTTCCCTTTTCACGATTATGCGGCCGATGTGGCGACTACAGATATTACGATTTCGATTCCGGCCGGCTTTCAAGTCATCGGTCATAGTGATGATCCGGTTGCGGGCAACGGCGGCAAATACCGTTTTGTGCAATCGTCGCCCGCTTTGCCGGGAAATTTTGCTTACGGCAAATACACGCCGCGAACGATGCGTTTTGGCGAACATGAATTGCAGTTTTACGCAAAACCCGGCAGTGACGCCGTTATCTCGTCTTATGGCGAAACGTTGGGCAAGGCGCTCGAATATTACACAAAACGTTTTGGCCCGAGCGACAGCGGCAATCGTTTGGCGGTTGTCGAGATAGATGATGAAAGCCTCGATTTTTACTCGTCGCGCGGGATGCTATTCATAGCTCAACGCCCGTTCGAAGAGGCGCGCGACGTCACGACTAATCGGCTCGAACGCGAGGCGGCATATCAATGGTGGGGTTTGACCGTCGGGCTAAAATCGTTTGACGACGCATGGCTTTCGCAAGGGCTGGCCGAATACAGCGCATTCTCATTGCGCGAAACCACTCTCGACGGACCCAAACTCGACTCGATACGCCGCGAGCTGCTCGAAAAATCACTTACGTTCGAGCAAACCGCATCACTCTTGCGCACTCCGGCAAATCTTGACGACCAGAGCGTCGGCTATCAATACATAATGTATGGCAAGGGCGCGTTTGTTTTCAAGCTGCTGCGCGACACGCTCGGGGCGGCAAAGTTTGACCAGTTATTGAAAACTTATTTGCAGGAAAATCGCGGCAAGAGCGCATCGATCGACGATTTTGAAAAGCTCACCACGCGCATCGCCGGCCAGAACATGCGCTACTTCTTTGCCCGTTGGGTCGAGAGCACCGGCGTACCGGAATTTTCGAGCGATTACCTTATTATACGAACTCGCGGCGGCAAATTTGTTGCTCGCGGGACGGTCAAGCAAAATTACGACAATCTGCGTTTGCCCGTTGACGTTCAGCTTAAGTCCGAGGGCGATCAGGGTTTGAAAACCGTAACGCTTGATATGGAAGACGCGAGCGCCGATTTTAATATCGAATCCACGGGCAAACCGCTTGCGGTCGTGATTGACCCGAATTACAAACTGCTGCGCATTTCGCCCGACCTGCGAGTTTCTTCGATCGCCCGACGCGGCATCGAGCAGTTTAAGGAAGGCAATTATGTCGAGGCGCAGACGCAGTTCGAGGCCGCTTTGAAACTCGACCGTTCAAATTCGTGGATCTACTATCATCTCGGCCTGCTCTTTCTCGAACAGCGCAATTTCGACCTGGCGATAGATAATTTCAAAGCAACGCTCAGCGGCAATCTCAATCCGGTCTGGCTCTC
>JAYVFJ010000284.1:0-2375 GCA_043773225.1 Chloracidobacterium sp. | reverse complement strand
CGACGCGTTCGAGAACACGGAATACGCGGCGCTCGGACGCCTGTTCGGTAACTCCCGCGTTTTCGATCGCCGCGATAAAATCCTCGCTCGAACCGTCCATGATCGGAATCTCGATATTGTCGAGTTCGATAAAGCAATTATCTACATCCGCCCCGCGCAAGGCCGACAGCAAATGCTCGCAGGTCGAAAGAACAACGCCGCGGCGCATCAATGTCGTCGCATAGGCGCAATGCGAGATGTATTCGACCGACGCCGGTATCTCAAAATTATCGAGATCGGTGCGGACGAAGATATAGCCGGTATTTTCCGGAGCGGCCTTTAACGTGAGATTAACCGCAACGCCGGTGTGCAGGCCGACGCCGCTGATGTTGATCGGTTTTGCGAGTGTGGTTTGTTTCATTCCAACATATCTATCTGACATCTCTATATCAATATCCGTGCCAGCGTGATGATATTGCCAACCGGCGTGTTTATCTGTGGCAGAAACACTTTTTTGTTGCGTTAAGGCGACAAACTTGTGGCAGAATTTACTAATAGAGTGTAAGACATTACAATCTAAGTTGGTCTTTTGTGGACGTTTGCAGGAGTAGTAGATGCCGGTAATCTCGATCTTTTACGGTATTACCGTTTACATGTTTTTCCTCGATAATCGTCGGCACAAACTGCCTCATATACATATTCAGCACGGAGACGATGAGGCAGCTCTCGGAATTCCTGACGGTGAAGTTCTGGAGGGAAATTTGCGGCGAAAACAATTGCGGTTGGTTCAGGGTGGATAGAGATTCATCAGGATGAGTTGATGAGAAATTGGGAAAGGGCCATTAACGGCAAATCGGTGTCAGGAATAGAGCCGCTGAAATAATATGAATAAGGTGATAGAAGCAAGGGCTAACAACGATCATACATTGGACTTGAAGTTCAATGACGGGTCGCGTCGTAGATTCGATATTAAACCTTATCTCGAAATGGATGTTTTTTGCGAGTTGAAGGACATTGCCTATTTTTCGAATGTTTCCGTCGCGTATGGAACTGTCCATTGGCCGCATGAACAAGACATTTCCCCGGACACACTCTACATCGAAAGCGAGCTGATAAATTAAGAGCAATTATGCCAATAGAAACCGCCGGTCAAAAGGCCGCGAAGATTACGAAGATACGGATCGAGAATTCGGCGACGATCACGCTTCCGAAAGACGCGGAAAAGAACATCAACAAGGTGCTCGATTTTTTGCCGATTGAGCAAATACGAGGTGTTGAGAAGATAAAGCTCGTCGATTTTATTAACGATCCGCGTTTGAAGAACATGGACGTTCCATTAAAAGGCGATCTGCCGGGGCTTTATCATCCACGGGCCGGAAACCAGGCTCCATGGATGGAGATGTCGATGGGAGCGCTGCTGCAGCCGACCGAGGGTTTTGTCAAGAAATTCATGGCAAAAAGCTCGTTTAAGGGCAATCTCGCCGGTCTGATCTTTTCGCTTATCGGTCAGCACTATTTTCTAACCCAAAAACATTCGGTAAAACGCACGAGTCTCGAACCGCAAATCAGACAATATGCTGAAAAGAACTTAAAGGCGTGGAGCGAAAAGCAGGCGGACGGAAGCGTTCGGGCAAAAATATTTAAACCGTTCCGTCCCATGCTCGAGCGTTGGGCGAAATGGTTGAATAAAAAAGCCGCTCAGGCACAGAAATAGTTGGGAGTGGTAAGTTGTGAGTGATGAATGAAAGAAAGTGCGTTACGAGTAAAATCATTCTCGTTTGCCTTGCGAGTTGTTAAGCTCTACAAACATTTGACGGTGGAACATAAGGAATACGTTTTGTCGAAGCAAGTGCTTCGGTCTGGAACCTCGATCGGTGCAAACATCGAGGAAGCCCAACATGGTCAATCGCCTCTGGATTTTATTCATAAATTGTCGATAGCTCAGAAAGAGGCGTCTGAAACAAATTATTGGATTCGACTACTTTGGGGAAGCGAATATTTAAATGACAATATGGCAAAGTCGCTTCTTGCGGACTGTGACGAAATCCAGCGACTGCATACGGCCTCGATTAAAACATCGAAAGCAAACTTGGAGAAGAGTAAAGGAGAATTGTGAGAGGTAAGTGGTGAGTGATGAATGAAAGAAAGAAAGAAAGAAAGAAAGAAAGGAACCTCGATCGGTGCAAACATCGAGGAAGTTTTTTATAACTCATCACTCACAGTTCACCACTTATAACTATTCATATGAACTATTGGCTCGTTAAACAGGAACCCACCGACTATTCGTGGGATGATTTTGTACAGGACGGCAAGACCGATTGGACGGGTGTGCGAAACTATAAGGCCCGGAATTTTCTCAAGGAAATGAAAGAGGGCGACAAGGTTTACTATTATCA
>JAYVFJ010000283.1:0-13047 GCA_043773225.1 Chloracidobacterium sp. | reverse complement strand
CAACTTGGCAGCGGCAGTTTGGTTACGGGATCGCGAAACTCAACCATAAACCGCGCGCAGCCGATAACTAATTCGACGTAGAGTTTGTGTGCAAAATCAATATCGCGGTAACGCTCGTAATGCCGCCACAATGCCCATGTAACGAGCGCCGTTTCGTCCTCCTGTATCGGCACCAACTGCCGCTTGCCATGAATGTCCCATGACGCATGCCAGCCTGAAGCGACCGTGCCGTCGGGGTTATATTTCTGAAGAAAATAGCCTTTTGAATGCTCAATCTTATTACAGAAAGTAAAAAATCTGCGAGTGATCTCAGGATAACCTGCGGCGTCAAGCGCATTTGCGACAAAAGCTCCGTCTCGCGTCCAAAGATAACTGTAATGATCGGTCGCACGCTCGGTCACGTCCGAATCATTTGCCGCAAGGATCGCTCCGCCGTCGTCAATCTGCGTGCTTATAATGAGCAGCGAGCGTTTGTATAAATCAATAACGCTATCCGGCAGGCCGCCAAAATCAATTTCGTTTTTACTCACCCAAGCGCGCCAATAATTTTGGGTGTAAGACAAAAATTCCAATGGGCGGCGGTCGAGCAAGAGACGGTTGAGACTTGCAACTTCTTTATGACTTGTTCCGGCAGCTATCCAATAATAAAACCCGCGAGTTTCATTCTCCGCGAGCGGCAGATGAATTCCAATTGTCGAATCAACCGATCCTTCCGTGATCGCTCCGCCGTGCAGTTCGCCGTCCTCGGCATCGCGCCAAGTCCCTTCGTGCTCGCGAAAAGCCTTTCGGCCCGTGCTGAATGAATCAAAATGCGGCTCTGTATTAATCAGAAAATAGCGATGCTTCTTATAATGAACAAGCGCGAAATTCTCAGGGTCGTAAAACGCCGTATCGCCGACCTTGTTTTCATAAATGCGAAAATCATGATGAAGAAAAATGCGAATGTCCCTTTTCGCATCCACTAAATTCGTCACCTGAACTCGGCGCAGAAAAATATTGTCATGGCTCGCAACCGTGTCATTACAAACGATCTGGACGCCGATGTTTTTGTTTGTAAGAACTACATCCGTTACAAGCGTTTCCGGCAAGTAGCAAAGCGAGCGTTCCCAATCATCCGAGAACACCCACGAAAAAACTCCGTCCGCCCAAACGCCAAAACGAAAAGGAAACCCCTCGGTATGATTCTCCTGCCCGACATGCGGAAAATATATGTCGCGTATCTGATATTGATCGTCAAAATTGACGAGCAGATTGCCGTTGCCGACCGGAATATCACGCATTGGAATTAGTAGTCAGGATGTATTTGACTATTGACGGGGCGATTTTGTTATTCGACTCAATCCCTCGAATTGCGATTCTCCTCGATTTGGCGGTCGATCTCTTCATCTGAATACACTTTGCGGTTCTGAAATTCGGGGCTTCTCAATAATGCCAGAAGAGCCGCTCCGTTACCGAGCTTTTTGTGACTGCCATTCGGCTCGTCAAGAATAGTCAATATCGCACGCGAGCGCTTTTTCACCAGCACAGGCTCGAGCAATTCAACTTTTCCGGTTGTATCAATTTCGGCTTCGACTGTAGTCAACATGGTAACCTCAACTCCCACAATATTATATCACGCATCAAATAATCAAAATTGCGTAATTTACTGTCCGGACAAAGCCTGCTCGACCGCAGCGTCCAATTCTTTCTGAATCGCCGGATTGAAGCCGGCGATCTTGGTTATCATTTTGCCTTTGCGGTCAAAGACGGCGGTTTGCGGAATGTCGTCGCGTTCGGCAAAGATAAAACGCGACAATTCATCCTCAGGGAACGCGATCGGATAGTCAATCTGTGTCGAAGCGACAAATTGCGGTATCAGCGCGAGGTCTTCTTTGCCGCCGACATTGAGGCCGACGATGTGCAGATTGTCAGCACCATATTTGGCGATGAGGGAATTAAGATGCGGAATTTCTTCCTTGCAGGGCGGGCAATAAGTCGCCCAAAAATCGAGAATGACCGCTTTGCCTTTCAGATCGCCCAGCTTTTGCACGCGGCTTTCACTATCTGTCCAACTCATTTCGCTCAGAGGCTTTAATGGCCGATTATTAGTTGTCGTTGGCTGATTCGACACCGAAACAGGCGGAGCCGCCGGACGGCAGTCCCACGAAAGCAAAAAAGGCAGTGTAACAATGCAAATCAGAATCCATCGCATAGCAAATCAATCGTAAATCGTTATCTGATGTTGCACAAGCCCGCACGTCAGTAAGGGCGATACACCTAACGCATCGCTATACCGCCGGCTCACGCTCGCGCCTTGTGCAACCGGCAAATGTTTATCATCATATAGCGTGGTTTATCCGAAAACAATTGCAAAGAGCACCGCTGCATTGCGCCATAGTCGCACAATGGTTGACAACAATGCTCTCGGCACGGCCGCAAACTTTACCTGCGGTTCATTCGTCCGATTTTCGTTATTGATTGATACAGAAAGCCGCACTGTTGTCGAGGCGTCATTTTCGTCTAATGGCTGCGGTTTTATGCTCGCCGCCGCCGATGCGCTTGCCGAAAGCGTATCAAAAAAACACGTGACCGAACTTCACGGCTTAGACGACGCCGAACTAAACCAAATTATTTACAACAGCCTCGGCGAGTTTCCCTCTGAACGAAAAGAGTGTCTCGCCGCCTGCATCGAATCGCTGCGCTCGGCATTCGCAGATTTTAGGGCAAAACAGATCGAAGAATTTCAAGGCGAAAAGGCTCTCATTTGCACATGCTTCGGCGTATCGGAAGAAACGATCGAAACTCTCTTGTCAGAACCGGGAGCGATAGCGACTGGGTTCTTCAGTGTCGAAGAAATCACCCGACTTACAAACGCCGGCAGCGGCTGCGGTTCCTGTCGTATGCTTATTCAGGAGATGATAGATACGCGATTTGACAATATTTGAAAGTCCGTTCTGGGTTGTTTATGTTATACTCAAACAAATTTCACCCGTTTGGCGTGAAACAATTTATTTAATGATAGGCAGCGACAGCCTGAATAAAAATTGCCGCGACTGTTAATACCGACTTAGACAATGGACGACCCTGCCAGTTTGCTTCTACTTTTTGCAGCCGAAATCGAAACTGTGGCAGAAATGCCAACGCTGCTCTCAACTTTCTCAAAGATCTTGTTGGTTATTTTTCTGGTGCTCGCAAACGGCTTTTTTGTTGCGAGCGAATTTGCGCTCGTCGCTGTGCGAAAATCCCGCATCGAGGCAATGGCAGCCGAGGGCAACAAAGCCGCCGTGCGTCTGTTGGGGATGCTCAACAATCTGAATGCGTATATTTCCGCAACGCAGCTTGGCATAACTCTATCTTCTCTGGGACTCGGCTGGATCGGCGAACCCGCAGTCGCCGCGATTCTCGAACCCATTTTGATTCGCGTCGGCGAGTTGACCGGAGCAGAATTCTTAATGTCCGGAACGGTGCTACATACCATCTCATTTGCGATCGCGTTTTCGTTCATTACTTTTCTTCACATAGTATTTGGAGAGCTTGCGCCAAAAACCGCCGCCCTTGAATTATCCGAGCGTGTCTCATTTCTAGTCGCTGCGCCGCTGTTGTTTTTTTACAAGATATTTAGCTATCCGATCCGTCTTCTCGATTGGGCGGGCACAAGAACCGTGAGGCTTTTCGGCCTCCATCCTTCGGGTGAGCACGGATCGAGTTACACAGAAGATGAAATTCGCAGTCTGATCAATCTGTCTCAGGAAAGTGGGCACCTCAACGAGGAAGAAAGGCGCCTCATTAACAAGGTTTTCGAGTTTTCAGAGACCACGGTGAAAGAGGCGATGATACCGCGCACGACGATCGTCGCCGTGCCCGAAAGCAGCACTCTTGACGAAATATCAAATGCCTTTGCGACCAGCGGCTATTCGCGTCTGCCGGTTTATCGCGGTTCGCTGGACGAGATCGCGGGCTTTATTCACAGCAAAGACCTAGTCGGCTACATGCTCAAGCCAAAGTCGTTCAAGCTCGCCGAAATTCTTCACAAACCAAATTACGTCGTTGACACCGCTCATCTTGAAGATGTGCTGCGACAGATGCAGAAAGAAAAATTTCACTTCGGTTTTGTCGTTGACGAGCACGGCGGCGTCGAGGGCATAATCACGCTCGAAGATCTGCTCGAAGAGATCGTTGGCGACATCTCGGACGAGCACGACGAAGAGGTCAACGAACAGATCGCGCCGCAGCCCGACGGCAGTTATATTCTTGACGGCAGCCTCGCTGTCCGTGATCTCAATCGTCGTCTTGAGATGAGCTTGCCCGTTTCCGAAGGCTACACAACGATCGCCGGTTTCCTTATGTCCGAAGCCGGAGAAATACTTGACGAAGGCCAAATGGTCCCGTTCAACGGCCACGTTTTCAAGATAGAAAAAGTCGATAACCGCCGCATCAAACAGGTGCGAATGGATAAAGTCACTGCATAAGAGAAATTATCCACAGATAAACACAGATAAACAGAGATTATTTCAAGACTCTTATTTGAGTTCTTATCTGTGTTTATCTGTGTTCACCTGTGGATCAAAATTCTTCCTTTGCGTCTTTGCAACTTTGCGTCTTTGCGTTGAAAATCTTACAGAGGAGAAATTAGCAGAATGAGTTTTATTGAGCAGGTGTGGGCACGCGAGATAATGGATTCGCGCGGAAATCCGACGATCGAGGCCGAGGTCATATTAGAAGACGGAACGCAGGGACGCGCGGCCGTGCCGAGCGGCGCTTCGACCGGTGAGAATGAGGCCGTCGAGCTTCGCGACGGCGACAAATCGCGTTACTTGGGCAAGGGCGTTCTTAATGCCGTCAAGAATGTTAATGAAACCATCAGCCGCGAGCTCGAAGGCCTCGACTGTCTCGATCAGACGCTCATAGACCAGACAATGATCGAACTCGACGGCACCGAGAACAAATCAAAACTCGGAGCCAACGCGATCCTTGCCGTGTCGCTTGCAAACGCGCGCGCCGCCGCCGCCTCTCAGGAATTGCCGCTTTATCGCTACATCGGCGGCACAAACGCCAAAACACTTCCCGTCCCGATGATGAACATCCTCAACGGCGGCGCTCACGCCGACAACAACGTTGATTTTCAAGAATTCATGGTCATGCCAGTCGGAGCGGAGAGCTTTAGCGAAGCGCTGCGATGCGGAGCCGAGATATTTCACAATCTAAAAAACGTCCTAAAATCACGCGGCTACTCGACCGGCGTCGGAGACGAAGGCGGCTTTGCCCCAAACCTAAAATCAAACGAGGAAGCCGTCGAGACAATCCTCGAAGCCATAGACAACGCCGGCTACAAGGCCGGCGAAAACGTAATGCTCGCCCTCGACCCGGCGGCAAGCGAGTTCTACAAAGACGGAAACTATATATTCAAAAAAAGCGACAAACGCGAATTAAGTTCCGATGAGATGGCCGCCTATTGGACCGATTGGTGCGTAAAATATCCGATCATTTCAATCGAGGACGGCATGGCCGAAAACGATTGGGACGGCTGGAAAAACCTCACTGATTCCGTTGGCGAAAAAGTGCAGCTTGTCGGCGACGATCTTTTTGTCACAAACGTCAAATTCCTGCAAAAGGGAATTGAACTCGGCGCAGCAAATTCAATTTTAATAAAAGTAAATCAGATAGGAACGCTTACCGAAACGCTAGACGCCATCGAACTAGCTCGAACAAACAACATGACCGCAGTCATCTCGCACCGCAGCGGCGAGACCGAAGACAACTTCATCGCCGACCTCGCCGTTGCGACCAACGCCGGCCAGATCAAAACCGGCAGCCTCTGCCGCAGCGACCGCATTTCAAAATACAACCAGCTTCTCCGAATCGAAGAAGACCTCGGCGAATCGGCAAAATATCCCGGACGGAACGCGTTTTATCAATTGTCCTAATTCGACTTAGTATGAACAATCAGTATTTCCCTGATGACGAAAACGGCGATGTGCTCCGACAAATGTATGAAAGGGGCGATAATCTGGATCAACCGCGAATTGTTGATTTCTGTTTTGCATTCAATGAACGAAGCGAGGCGTTGGAATTCGCTCGTGCGGTGGATGACCGTGAATTAGAGGTCTGCATTTCTTTCTATACGGAACGTGATATGTGGCAGGCCATTGTTAAGCGGTTCATGCTTCCTACACACCAAGATATCACCGCAATTGAATGGTCTCTAACCGAATCGGCAGTATTGGCGGGCGGTCAAGCTGACGGATGGGGCTGCATGTGCGTCCCGAAGGCAAATTAGCCTCTTAGGTTTGTTTATTGATGAACATCCGCGACGCTCTTCTCGAAGTTCATTCCAAAGCTCAGGCGGCGAAGATCACCGATTACGTTGGGGAAAATCCTGAGCGGTTCGCTGAGCTTATGAAACATCTTCTAGGCGCTGTCTATCGACTTTCGCAGCGTGCGGCATGGCCTGTCAGCTACTGCATCGAACGTCATCCGAAACTTGTAACACCATATTTTAACGTGCTCATAAAACAACTCGAACGCGACGACTCTCATGTTGCAGTCAAACGAAATGTCGCGCGTCTGTTTCAGTTTGTCGATATTCCAAAACGCTATCATGGCCGCGTGTTTGAAGCGTGCTACAATCTTTTGGCCGATCCTGCCGAGCCGGTTGCCGTGCGTGTTTTTTCTATGACAGTCGCCGCAAAGCTAGCCGAAAATGAGCCGGAACTTCTCGACGAGCTTCGGCTCGTAGCAGCAAAATATCCGCAAGCCGCAACCGCCGGCTTCCGCAGCCGCGCCCGTCGCGTGCTCGGCATCGATTGAAAATTACAACTGAGATACACACATGGAAAATTCGCTTGATTTCTATGGTAAAATGTTGGAGCAGGAGAATTATATGGGACAAGTAATAATAGAAGTGCCGCAAAATGTTTACCGGTCGTTTCAAGTCGATGATTCAGAATTTGTCGAACAACTATTAGGAGATTTAAAAGATTTTGAGAAACAGACTAAATCAGAAAAATCAACTTCAATTATTCCACCCCGTCGAAATAGTTTAAGGGAAGACGGCGACGCTGTATTGGGTATTTGGTCGGACAATGAAGAAGAAGCAGTCGAAATGGCACAAAAGATTCGGGTCAAGAATAATGGCAAACAGCAACTCGAAACAATCACATTGGAATACCCATACGATCTGGACGATGTTGATGGGTCGGAGGCCTTAGGAATCTGGGCTGATCGCAAAGAGTCGGCTGAGGACATAGCTCGTGAAATTCGAGAAAAGAATCGAAAAGTGACATGAACGGATTCCTGATCGACACGAATGTTTTTTCAAGAATATTCAAGGGTGATCTCAAATTGTCCGCATTTGCGGAATGTCAGGCGTCATATATTGACACGACGATTTACATCGAGTGTATTCAGGGATCAAGTCGAATAATGAGAAAAAGCGGATCGAAAAATATCTAAAAGAGATTCCGCTGCTTCCCATAACCTCCGCCGTGTCCACGTCGGCAATAGGACTAATTCGTCAATACTCAAATTCACAAGGTCTATTGCTTGCCGACGCGCTTATCGCGGCCACTGCTCTCGAAAACGATCTGACAATTCTCACTTACAACATTAACGATTTTAAATTTATCGAAGAATTAAAATCTCAAATGCCGACGATTTAGTTTATGAATGATTGGAGCAGCGGCGAATTTACGATAAGCACGGACAAAGAGCTGCTTCAGTTTGACGTAATCCACAAATTTCTCGCAGAGGATGCGTATTGGGCAAAAACCCGCACGCCTGAACAAACTCAAACCGCAATCGAAAATTCTATTTGTTTTGGCTTGTATCACGCTGACCGGCAGATCGGTTTTGCCCGCGTTGTTAGCGACATGGCGACATTCGCATACATTGCGGATGTTTTTATCCTGAAAGAGTTTCGCGGCCAGGGCCTGAGCAAATGGCTTATGGAAATAATAATTGCTCATCCTGACCTGCAAGGCCTGCGTCGCTGGCTGCTGGCGACATACGATGCTCACGGCCTGTATCGTCAATACGGCTTTGACGGATTGGCGTTCCCCGAACGCTGGATGGAACGCGCCGCCCCGGACGCATACTGATTCTTTTCCTCATTCGTGCATTCGTGGCATTCCGATAACCATATAGAAATAAGTCGCCGTCATCGTGTTTCATAAATAAAATTCTTGACAGTTTGTGAAATTTGCGCTATGATTTTCTCATCAAAATAAATGAGAACGAATCAGGCTAAATTTTTTACAAAAAATCGTGGGACAGACCAAAAATACGGCGTTAACTCTAATCATATCAACAATTATGCTGTCCCAACGAGAAAAAAAACGGTTGGGACAGCGGGACAGTGACCGAGCGACAACGTAAACCACGTATTTGCAGACATTTACGGCAGAATTTAAGCCAATTTTTTGTGTCAAAGTGTGACATTCTGTGACACAGCCGAGATTTCGAGGAGTTAACGGGAGTTAATAATATGACAAGAACCACCATACATATTTCAGTGCCTGCGAATGTGCGGCAATTTGTTGAACAGCGGGTTGCAGCGAGCGGCTACGGTTCGGTGAGCGAGTATTTTCGTGAGCTTTTGCGCGAGGACAGGCGGCGGCATGCGGTGCAGTTGAACATGCAGAATCGAACTGTACGCGCACCTGCAAACGCACCTGCACTTACACCTGAACGCGTGTTCAAGCCACTTGCGTCAGCTGCACGAAGGCCGCGATAATTGTTGTGCAATAAAGGGCAATGGTTTATTATAGTAAAAGAAGTTTTAACCAGCCCGATCTCCGTTACAATCAGATGCAGACAAATAATGAGAAAATCGGACGCCCTTTGGCACTCGTGATACTTGATGGTTGGGGTTACGCGCCCCGAACTGAGGGCAACGCGATCGCCATCGCCCACACGCCTTATTACGACGAGATCAGCCGCACGCATCCGATGACGATCCTGGCCGCGTCCGGTGAAAATGTGGGACGCCCGGTCGGTAGTGCCGGCAACTCCGAAGCAGGGCATCTGACCGTCGGCACGGGCCGCGTCGCGCAAACCGAGGTTGCGAAAATTCAAACCGCCGTTGCGTCCGGCGCTTTTTTGGAAAACGAAGTTCTCAACACGGCGTTTGCCAAGGCTAAAGCGAACGGCTCGTCGGTTCATCTCATCGGCATGGTGAGCGACAGCGGAATTCATTCGTCGTCCGAAAATCTGTATTCGCTTCTGCGTCTCGCAAAGCAGCAAGGCTTAAATGATATTTTTGTTCACTGCATTCTCGACGGGCTTGATGTGACGGAACGCACCGCAGATATTTATATCGAGGCGCTTGAGATAAAACTCGCAGATATTGGCGTCGGGCGTATAGCGACGCTGTGCGGCCGCTATTTTGCGATGGACAGCAGCGAAAATTGGGAACGAACGGCGCGTGCATACACGATGCTTGTCCATGCCGAGGGCGAACGCGCGGGCGACGCGGTTGCTTCGATACGCAATTCATTTTTGCGCGGTATATCGGATGAATTTATTTCACCGATAGTTCTCGAAAAGGCGGCAAACGAGCCGATGACGACGGTCCAAAACGGCGACCTCGTTGTCTTTTTCAATCATCGCGCCGACGCTATGCTTCAGCTTGTCCGGTCCGTTTCCGTGCCTGATGAAACTGCCGGTGCAAAACCGATCGTTGATACGGTGTGCCTGACCGAATACGATCCGGGTTTCGGTTTGCCTGCCGCATTTAGAAGCGAGCCTGAGAAAAACACGCTGACCGCAGTTTTGTCGGAATTTGAGATACCAAATTTTAAGATAACCGAAAGCTCGCGTTTTCCGCATCTGACACATTTTTTTGACGGCGGGGCGGAATCGCAAACGCAATTTGAACAGCAGATTCTCGTGCCGGGTTTAAAAGACGGTCCGCGTTACGGCCAGCCCGAATCGGAGAGCTTTAAGATCACCGACAAATTTCTGCGCGGTTTGGAATCAAATGAACGCGGCGTATTTGTCGTCAATATTCCGGCAGCCGATATGATCGCTGAGACCGGCGACATGGCGAAAACGATTGCTGCCATCCAATATATCGACACCTGTTTAGGCGGCATTTGCGAAGGCATGCGCGTGCGTGAGGGCGTAGTCATGATCACCTCGACGCACGGCAATTGCGAGGAAATGTTCGATCCCGTCAGCGGCGAGCGCATTTTGGCAACGACTGCCAATCCCGTTCCGTTTCATTTCATCGACACGCAGGGCAATTTGACACTAAGGGAAAACGGATCGCTGTCTGATATTGCGCCGACGATACTCGGCGTTTTGGGCATCGAAAAGCCTGCGGAAATGACCGGCGCGGATCTTAGACTTCATTAGGAACAAGTTTTGGAGAACATCGAGTTTAAGTTTGACAACCTGCTTGTAATTGATTTTGGGCAACTCGGCGATGTCGTGCTCAGCCTGCCGACGCTAAAAGCGATTCGGCAGAAATTTCCGTCGGCAAATATCGCCGTGCTAACCGGCAAAGCAACCGGCGAAGTCGTCGCTCTGTCAGGTTTGGCTGACGAGGTAATCAGAGTTGATCGAGTCGAATTGCGCGACGGGCCGAAGTTGCGGTCAATTGGAAAAATATTGCGATTCGTCGGCGAGATGCGCCGTCGGCAGATTGATCTCGTGATTGATCTTCACAGCTTGCCTGAAACAAATATCCTCGCGTTTTTATCCAAAGCAAAGCACCGGCTCCTGGCAAACCGTGAGAGCCGTTCGCTCGACAGGCTTTCAAATTTTCGTCCAAAACCGCCGCTTGAAGATAAATCAAAGCACCTCAGCGACCGCTATCTCGATGTTCTAAAGCCGCTCGGAATCAATGACGCGGATCGTGAATTTCGCTTCCAACCGTCGCCTGCGGACGTCGCATATGTTGAGAGTAAATTTTTTGCGGATCGGAAAATTCGCACCATCGGGCTTTTTCCCGGAGCCGGTCATTCAAGCCGCTGCTGGAGTCTTGAAAATTTTGCCGGTCTCGCTGCAAAACTCGAAGCAGATGGCTTACGGGTCGTAGTGTTTTTAGGGCCCGAGGAGCAGAGCATAAAAAAACAGGTCGAGGAATTGTTTTCTAACGAAACGAGCATCATTGACGGCCTTTCGATCTCACAATTCATCGCCGCCGCCTCGCGGCTTGATGCGTTTGTGACAAACGACACCGGCCCGATGCACCTCGCCGCATGTGCCGGAGCGCCGATTTTGCTGCTCCTCGACAAACGCGCGCCGACAACGTATTTGCCGCTGACCGATAAGCTCGAAGTTGTCCGTGAAAAAACGATTGACATGATCACGGCAGCCGACGCCTACGATGCAGCCAAAAAGCTGTTGGCTAGCAGCTAGCAGCTAGTAGCCAGCAGCTAGAAAAAATGAATTGCAATATTATTAACTCAGCAAAAAATGACAAATTATTTTTTACATGTTAATCTCATTTTCTTCAAGAACATTGGAATTGCAGGAAAGTTTGTTTATTTATGGTTGAAGAATTTGCGTTCGACAATTCTGCCGAGCGTCGGCAGATACGTCAAAACGGCACCGGTTGGATCGAGGTTATTGCGGGTTCGATGTTTTCGGGCAAGTCCGAGGAATTGATCCGTCGGCTGACCCGTGCGCGCATCGCGCGCCAAAAAGTGCAGGTGTTTAAACCCGGAATCGATGCCCGATATTCTGACGAAGAGATCGCTTCGCACTCCGGGCAAAAACATCTTTCAATTCCTGTCGCAGACACCGCCGGAATGATGTCGCAGATCAACGAAGACACGCAGGTCGTCGGCATAGACGAAGCGCAGTTTTTTGATATGGCGATCATCGCCGCCGTCAATAGCCTCGCCGAACAAGGCAAACGCGTCATCGTCGCCGGCCTGGATCAGGATTACACCGGAAAGCCTTTCGAGCCGATGCCGCAGCTTTTGTCGATCGCAGAATTCATCACAAAAACCCACGCAATCTGCGTAAAATGCGGAGCAACCGCAAATTATTCTCAACGAACCGTCGAATCGAAGGCGCGCGTCGAAGTCGGAGCCGCCGACAAATACGAAGCCCGCTGCCGCAAGTGTTTTGTGCCCCATGCCGACGCTCCGACGTTGGCTTAATGTTATTTGATAATTTTCTGCAAGAACTTCTTCGGATTGCGTTCAGCAATTAATAGCGACGCTCTCCCGGATAGATTTAATTAGAAATAAGGAGTTCTGTATGAGATTTAGAAGTTTAATGCGAATGTTCGCAATAACCAGTTTATTGCTTGTAATCGTCGGCATCACGGCAGCGCAGACGGTTGATTACCGCGTGTCGTCGCCTTATGTATATAAGAATCTGAGCGTTTTCCTGCTTCACGGGAAGGATCAGAATAAGAAAGGCAACGTGATGACGCTGCAGGAGGCTATGGAGCGAAAGCTGCTAGTCGTCTATGAAACGTCTGAGGTCAATGAGCTTGAGGTCGAAAATTTGTCGAAGCAATTTGATGTGTTTATCCAGTCGGGCGACATCGTCAAGGGCGGCAAGCAGGATCGAGTGCTGGCCGTGAGCATAATCATTCCGGCTGGTTCGGGGCGAGTGAAGATAGACGCGTTCTGCGTTGAATCGGGCCGTTGGACAAAACGCGGCAGCGAAGACTCGACAAAATTCACGAGTTCAAACGACCGCATCGTGACAAAAGAGCTGAAGATCGCAGCTAATGCCGCTCGTTCGCAGTCGGAAGTGTGGAACAAGGTCAGCGAGGCGCAGGCTCGTCTGAGCAATAACGTCGGTGATACGGTAGCCGACCGCACATCGAGTTCGAGTTTGCAATTGAGTCTTGAGAACAAAAAAGTCGTTGCCTCCGTCGATGATTATATTCGCAATCTCAGCAATATCGTCAACGGCAAATCGGACGTCATCGGCTATGCGGTCGCAATCAACGGAAAGATCAACAGTGCTGACGTTTACGTCTCCAATGCGTTGTTCAAAAAGGTGTGGTTGAAGATGTTAAAAGCATCGGCGACCGAGGCCGTTTCCGAATCGAGGAGCATCCGCCTCGCCGATCCGGTCAAGTCGGAAGCGGTAAAAGGATTT
>JAYVFJ010000282.1:0-2244 GCA_043773225.1 Chloracidobacterium sp. | reverse complement strand
ATACCTTCCTCACTGCTTCCCGTTTGAATTCATCATCATATTTCTTCATACTCCCATTTTACAGAGAGTTTCGTGTCCGGCTAAATTAGACCACCTCAGTCAAACCAATTTGAAATTTCAAATTTGAAATTTCAAATTTCACATTTCGGATTTAGATTTATGTTCTTTCGGCTATCACGTTGCTGTCTAATTTTCTTGTTAATGGCGTGCCTCCACGCCGTTGAAATTTGTGCGCAGCGGCCGATCAAGGATCTCAAGCCGACTGTTATTCTTATTTCGCTTGACGGGTTTAGATATGATTATCTTGATAAATACTCGCCGCCGACTTTGAATGCTCTCGCAAAAGACGGTGTGCGTGCAAAGTGGATGATCCCGTCATTCCCGACCAAAACTTTTCCAAATCACTACACAATTGCGACCGGACTTTATCCGGCGCATCATGGGATTATTGACAATAATATTCGCGATTTTGGCGTTACGTTTACGCTTGGGAATCGTGATGAAGTGCAGAAGTCGCGTTGGTGGCTGGGCGAGCCGATTTGGGTGACGGCGGAGAAGCAGAATGTTCGCTCGGCGGCGTATTTTTTTGTCGGGACTGAGGCCGAGATCATGGGAAAACGTCCTTCTATATGGAAACAGTATGACGGCAAGATACCGAACACAGAACGCGTCGATACGGTGTTGTCGTGGCTTGATTTGCCAAAAAAAGAAAGGCCGCGGATGATAACGATGTATTTCAGCGACACCGATGACGCCGGCCACGGTTATTCGCCGGAGTCGGACGAAGTGCGAGATGCAGTTGCAAAAGTTGACAGCGAGATAAAACGTCTTCTTGACGGTCTTGCGACACGAAAAATTAATAAAAAAGTAAACGTCATCATTGTCTCAGATCACGGAATGGCGACCGTTGATCAGCGAAACGCGATTATCATGGACGATTATCTTGACCAAAAAATGTTGGAAATCGAACCGTTAAAGACGGGCGAGATTTGGCAGATATTTCCAAAGACCGGCGAGACAGAAAATGTAATGCAGGGTTTAGCGAAGATTCATCACGCAAGCTGTTGGCGCAAAAGCGAGATTCCCGAACGTCTAAATTACCGCGACAGCTCGCGAATTGCACCGATTATCTGCTCGTCCGAGCCGGGCTGGGTAATGACAGATCGTTCGCGTTTTGAAAACATCAGCAAGCGCGCCGATTTTCTACGCCCGCGCGGCGCTCATGGCTATGACAATAAATACCAAGTGATGCAAGCCACATTCATCGCCCACGGCAAAGCATTTAAGCGAGGCTACGTCGCCGAGCCTTTTGCAAACATCGAGGTCTATAACCTGATGTGCAAGATTCTGAAACTAAAACCCGCCAAGAACGATGGTGATCTCGTTCGCGTCAAGAACATGCTGCGATGACTTTTCACCACAAAGGCACAAAGGACACAAAGAAATCAATTAGATTTTCCTTTGTGTCCTTTGTGCCTTTGTGGTGAAAATCTATTGTGAGCGAATCGTCAGCACGACGATCTCGGGTGGCACCATAAATCTTAATGGCAGCAAACTCGTGCCGATGCCGCTGGTGACGAACATGTCCACGCCTTTGTCGAAAATATGACCATAGGCATATTTCTGACCAAAACCTGAAGGCACGACTAATCTGCCAACAATCGGCAGCCATATCTGTCCGCCGTGTGTGTGAGCGGCCAGAACCAAACGCAAGTTTGGCGAGATAGAAAAATCTCCTGCGATTACGGGTAAAATATCTGGGCTGTGCTCGAGGACGATAACGTCGCCCGCGCCCGTGGTGCTCAAATATCTTCTTGAGTCCGAGGTAATTTGCAGCCAGCCGCCCGAGAGTTTTAACTGATCTTTCATTCCAAAAAACTGCAGCCGTCGTCCGTCTTTTTCGATTGCCGCGACTTCATTTTGCAGCACTCGATAGCCAACGCCGGTCAATGCGGCCGCAACTGCGTCATCGTCAAACCAACCATCGTGATTTCCGAGAACGGCAAAAACACCGTAGGTTGCTTTGATGCCGGCAAGATTGGCGGCGATGATCTCGGGCGACATCTTGAGACGGCGTCCGCTCATGGGTTTGAACTCGCGGACCTGCGAAACAAAATCACCAAGCATGACAACGACGTCAGGGTTTTGCTCGTTTATTTTTGCGACGATCTCGCGCAGCCTTGCTTCGGTAGCACCATTCGACCCGCCGTGAATGTCGCCGATCATCACGATCTTCAGGCCGTC
>JAYVFJ010000281.1:0-8945 GCA_043773225.1 Chloracidobacterium sp. | reverse complement strand
TAATTGGCTCGGCCTTTCATATAGGCGGCGGTAAATTTTGTCGGCACGATCTTTTGCAGGAATGGGATGTCCTTGTCCATAAGTTGTTCCTGCAAATTCTTGGTTCCGGTCGAGATGATGATACGCTTCTTTTTTCTTATAGATTCGGCAATGGCGGGAATCAGGTAAGCGAGCGTTTTGCCGGTTCCGGTTCCGGCTTCGACGATGAGATGCTTCTTTTCGTCGAACGAACTCTCGATAGCCTTTGCCATCTTTATCTGGCCTTCGCGGTATTCATATTGAGCATGATTTTGCGCGAGGAGGCCCGTCGAGCCGAAGACTTTTTCGATCAGGTCGTCCGTTTTTTGTTTTTCACCGCCCATTTTATTGACTTCAAGCCGCGTTTTTGTTATTAATCAAAGTTTGCAGCGCAAACTCATTTAATTGCAGTCTTCGACTTTCCCGTTTGTCGAAATTCTTATCTTAATGTTTTTGCTCGTCTTTTTCGACAGCAGATCATAGTTTGATATTTTGATCCTGCTATTCACTGTTCGCACAAATGCCGATAATCTGGAGAAATTAAATCAATGCCAATCCTTTTTAAGTTTGATAGCCCACGCAGAGTTTTGTTCTGTCTTTTTGTTTTAGCAGCTTTTACGGCTGTTTTTGTTTTGCCGTTTCAGATGCGTTCTAACGCGTCGAAAGGGCTGTTTCAGAGGACGGAAAGCCGCGAAGCTGAGTTGCCGAATTACGATATTCGCACGGACAAAACGGCGTTTGAAAGAATCGCCGGTTTCCGCGCGGGGCTGGGCAAAAACGCTTCACAGATTGCCGATGCCAGAGAAGGATTTGTCCGCGGCGAGAACGCATTGAGGCAGCATGTGCCGACGCTGAAGATAGAATACAACAGCGACATACGCATTCCCGAAATGATCGGGCCAGACGTTAAGCAAGGGCGTGCATTTCTTACAGCACCGACAACGCCGGCAAAGACGGGCCATGCAAATGTTCTTATCGATTTTCTTAGACAGAATACCGAGCTTGTCGGCTCAAACAACGCGCAGATCGACGCGCTAAAGGTTGTCGCAGATTACACCAATCCGGACGGCAATCTCTCGTTCGTCGAACTCAATCAGGAGATCAACGGCATTCCGGTTTTTCGCGGCGAGGTCAAAGCGGGCTTTACGCGTCGCGGCGAGATGATTCGCGTTATCAATAATCTTGCTCCGGGTTTGGATTACACTTCGCTGTCAACTAATTTCAATAATCCGCTTGACGCCGTCAGAGCCGCAGCGGCATTTATTAACAACGACACTTCAAAACTCGATCTGCGAAAAAATACGAGTGCCTCGACCGATTTAAAGGCCGTTTTTGGCAACGGCGATTGGGCTACGACTGCTGAGAAAATGTATTTCCCGACCGAGCCGGGCGTTGCAATTCCCGCTTGGCGCGTTCTGATATGGCAGCCGGTCAACGCGTATTACGTGATCATTGACGCCGAGACGCACACGATGCTTTGGCGCAAGAACATTGTCGAAGATCAAACGCAGCCGGCAACATATAACATCTATGCAAATCCGAACGCAATGATCAATGTCGCCGACAATCCGTTTCCGATGACGCCGGGGCCGACCTCGCCGAACGGCACACAGGGAGCGGCCATTTCGCGGACAATGATAACGCTTGTCGGCAACGAGCCGCCTTATCAATTCAACAACAACGGCTGGATAACGGACGGAGCAAATACGACCGACGGCAACGCAAACCAGGCCGGACTTGATCGCGATACGACTAACGGAGTTGATGCTAACGGGGTGAGCGCAGGAAGCCCGAATCGCGTTTTTGATTATGCGATTAATCCCGGCATTCCGACCAATCCGGCGTTAAATACAGGCGATTCGCCGCTGCCGGTGGGAGCCGTGCCGTCGCCCTGCGGCGCAACGGCTCCGGCGATGATTCCTTTTCAACAGGCGGCGGTCACACAGCTTTTCTATGTTAATAACCGTTTTCACGACGAGCTTTATCGGCTGGGATTTACCGAACAGGCGCGCAATTTTCAGCAGGACAATTTTGGACGCGGCGGCGCAGGCAATGACCGCGTTTCCGCCGAAGCGCAGGATTGCTCAGGCACGAACAACGCCAATTTCGGAACGCCGGCAGACGGCCAGCGCGGACGCATGCAGATGTATCTCTGGACAGGGCCGACGCCGGATTTTGACGGCGACCTTGATGCGGATGTGATAATTCACGAATTTTGTCACGGTTTGTCGAATCGCCTCCACGGAAACAGCAGCGGCTTATCAACAAACATGTCCGGCGGCATGGGCGAAGGCTGGGGCGATTTCTACGGCCACGCTTTGTTGAGCGAGCCGAGCGATTCGATCAACGGCGTATATACCACCGGCTCATACGATACGTATAGAGCTTCCGGAGGTACTTTTTTCAATAATTATTATTACGGCATTCGCCGTTTTCCGAAAGCGGTGATCGCTTCTACAGGCGGCCCCAACAACCGTCCGCACAATTGCCTGACCTTTGCAGACGCGGATTCTACGCAACTTAATGTTTCCGATTGTGCGTATCCGCGCGGTCCGTTTGGCTCTTCGACGGCAGATCAAGTTCACAATCTTGGCGAGATCTGGAACAGTGCGCTGTGGGAAGTGCGTGCAAAATTGGTCACGCGGCTTGGCTGGGCAGAGGGCAATCGAAAGACGCTGCAGCTTGTTACCGACGGCATGAAAATGGCTCCGCTAGGCCCGTCATTTTTGACAGAGCGAGACGCAATTCTGGCTGTGGCGCAGGCGAGTTCCGATGCGCCGGATGCAGGTGTTGATGTGGCAGATGTGTGGGCCGGATTTGCCCTTCGCGGCATGGGTGCGAGCGCGAGCATACAAGTTCCGGGCAGCGGTTCCGGCGACACGCGCGTCACCGAGGCCTTTGACCTGCCAAATCTTTTCCAGTCGCCAAATCTGACCGCAGGCGGGGGCAACGGCAACGGCTTTCCCGAACCGGGCGAATCAATAACGCTGGCGATTCCATTGACCAATTCGACCGGCAACGACGCAACGGGCGTTACGCTTCAGATTGTCGGCGGCGGCTCGGCAAACTACGGCAATATACCAAATGGTTCAACCGCCGGCCAGGTAATACCATACACGGTTCCGGCCAATACGCCGTGTGGGTCAACGATCACTCTGACTCTAAACGTAAACAGCAGCCTAGGCCCGGTTACATTCCAGCGAACTCTGATCATTGGTCAGCCGAACACTACCTATACTGAGAATTTTGACGGCGTTACCGCACCGGCATTTCCGGCCGGTTGGACCGCGGTTGCTCTTCAGGGCGGCATCAATTTTGTGAGTTCGACAACGACGCCTGATACGGCGCCGAATGCGGCATTTGCATTGGATCCTTTGACAGTCGGAGGCGGCACTGATCTTACGTCGCCGTCGATCGCGATAACTGCACCGGCAGCCACGGTCACGTTCCGCAATAAATATGACACCGAAGCCGGCTGGGATGGCGGCCTCCTCGAGATCAGCATCAACGGCGGTGCGTTTCAGGACATAATCGCCGCAGGCGGAGCGTTTGTGCAAAATGGTTACAACGATGCTCTTGGCGACTATACCAACGCGAATAACCCGATCGGCGGGCGGGCGGCTTGGACGGGAAATTCCGGCGGCTACATTACTTCAATCGTCCGTCTTCCGGCTGCGGCCGCAGGGCAGAGTGTTCAATTAAAGTTCCGCTTCGGAGCCGACAATAACACTGCGTCGGTAGGCTGGTGGGTTGATTCGTTGTCGGTTGCCGGAAACTACACATGTATTCCGACCACGGCGGCGAACCTGAGTATTTCAGGACGGGTGATGACCGCCGCCGGCAGCGGCATCAGGAACACAAAAGTTGTGATAACAGGCAGTTCGCTTCCGGCTCCTCGCGTCGTGACGACCGGATCATTTGGATATTACACGCTGGGCGGCCTGCGCGCGGGTGAGACATACGTCATCACCGTCAACTCAAAGCGTTACACATTCAGCGCTCCGAGCCGCGTGATAAGCCTGATCGATAACGTAGCCGATGCCGACTTTACCGCCGACCCGCAGGAATAAAGAAGGTTTTAGCCACAGATTTACACAGAAAAACACGGATAAGACAAAATTCTTATCCGTGTTTATCTGTGTCTATCTGTGGTTAATTTCTTAGAAATTCCGCGTCGTGATCTCGACCTGTCCGTCAGTTATTATTGTTTGCATTTCACCCTCGTTGAACATTATTTGCTCAAATGTCAGCGGCGAAATAGAACCAACCGCACCGACCGCCGTGAATCTCAGATTCATAAGAACGCCGTCACCATCTATCGGCAACGCTCCATAAACAACAACTCTCAAAAGTCCGGACTCGTTAGGATTGGTAACGACGGAAAGCCCTCGGCTGACGGTTCCTCTGACAACGACAGGTTCAACCGAAGGTTGTATGACCGAAGGATCAAATCTTAGATTAAACTCATAAGAAATTATCCCTTTGCCCGCCACGCCCTGAACGCTAACCGGGATAATGACTTTATCAGCATCCATTGACACCTGCGGCAGCTTAACTTCAATGCTGCTTTTTTCTTCACTACCAACCGCCAACTGCCAACTGCCAACGTCACGCGCCGCGCTCGGCACCCAGTTGCCCGTAACATCACCGATCAACAGGCCGACATAATCCTCGCCCGGGATGTTTGAAGTAACCGAAGGATATGTCCTGCTGGTGGGCGAAGCTCCAACAGGGAATGTCGGTCCCGGCGGCACGAAAAATCTCCATTGATTGGTAAGCCCGATAGGCGGCCCCAACCCTGCGACAAACCGCGCGATCTGTGCCGCGTCATTCGACGAGAGCGTTCCATTATTGCTTACGTCTGCGGTTACCTTCTGGTTATCCGTTGTTAAGACATTTGTTCCGGCAACATGCTGTGCGATCCGTCCGGCATCGTTCGACGAAACACCGTTTTGCCCGGTCGTTTTTGAAAGCGTGACGGTGTAGGAACCCGCTCCAAATCCGGTCAGCAAATACTGTCCGGCGGTTACTCCGGGAGCTGCGGTCGTTGTAAATACATTCGGCGAACCTGTTCCGGTGACAGTTGCATTCGAGATGAACTTGGGAGGGGCAGCCGCGTTGCCGTAGGTCACGGTTCCGCTGATGAAGGGGCCGGATGGAGTCGGCGTGTCGGTCGGCGTGCTCGGTGGTGTATTTGTCGCAGTGATCGTTGGGGTGTTGGTGGATGTATTTGTCGCCGTTGGCGTAAACGTCGCTGTTGGGGTGAATGTCGCCGTGGCAGTTGCCGTTGCTGTGTTCGTTCTCGTTGCGGTCGGCGTGAATGTTGACGTGCTTGTGGCCGTTGCAGTCGGCGTATTTGTGGGCGTGTTTGCCGGGTTGCAAATGTAACTTACCGTATCGATGCCGATGTAATCCGAACGTGTGCCGAACGGCCCGCCGTTTTCGACATAATAACGAAACGCAACCCGCCCTTCGATGGGCGCTCCAAGCCCGCTGACAATCGCCGTGAATTGCGTCCAAACGACCGGATAACTGCCAAGACCGGTAGTCAAGTAAGTTGGATTTATGTCGAGCATTAGCGTTGTAAAGTCGCCGACGTCTGTTGCCGTCGTTCCCGTATTCGAACTCGCTCCATTGGTGCTCAATCTTATCTGAAGCCGGTCGGGGTAAATCGGATTTACCGTCCGCGTCCAAAATGTAAACTGAGCTCCGTTTTGCAAAAGCACAGGCGGGGTGATGAGCCAGTTGCTCAAAGTTGACACGCCCGTGCCGTTGTTAAAGTCGGCGGCGATATAGGCGGCGGTGAGAGGCGTCGGGCTGGCGACAGGGCTTGGCGACTGAGCGGGAAACGCGCTTGAGTCGCCCTGAAACCACCCGCTCAAGCCGGGCCCGGGTTGGCTGTTGTTTGTCTGAACCCATCCGGCCGCAGGCAGTGTTGTGATGTCGGTAAATCCTTCTGAAAAACTGCAAACCGCAGGCGGCGCCGTCGGCGTCGCTGTCGGCGTATTGGTCGGTGTCGGAACTATGCATGAACCAAGGCGGATCAGAGCTGCGTTTGAATCTCGATTGACGACGGCAAAATCCTGTCTGCCGTCAGTATTGAAATCGCCGATCGCAATGGAACTCGGAGCACTGCCCGCGCCAACCTCAGTCGTGCCGCTGAAACTGCCCAAGCCATCACCGAGACGAATTGAGACCGTTCCTGTTTTGAAATTGACTGCGGCAAAGTCCTGTTTGCTGTCATTATTGAAATCTCCGACCGCAATAGAATTTGGGCCAAAGCCGACGCCGACATCCGTCGTGCCGCTAAAACCGCCAAGACCGTCGCCGATACGGATCGAGACCGTGTCCGAGTTAAAGTTGGCAGCGGCGATATCCTGCTTCCCATCATTGTTGAAATCACCGACCACCACAGAAACCGGATTGCTTTCCACGCTGACATTGGTCGAGCCGCTAAAGCCGCCTACGCCGTCGCCTAGTCGGATCGAGACCGTTCCCGGAAAATTATCGTTTGCGGTGGCGAAATCTTGTTTGCCGTCATTGTTAAAATCGCCGATCGCAACCGAATTCGGGTTGCCTCCGACGCTGACGTTCGTTGTGCCGGTAAATAAACCTAAACCATCACCGAGACGGATCGAGACTGTGCCGGAAGTATAATTTGCAGCTGCAATATCGCGCTTGCCGTCGTCATTAAAATCACCGTCCGCAACCGAGACCGGCAAACTTCCCACGGCGACCTCGGTCGTCCCGGTAAAGCCGCCAAGCCCATTGCCGATGCGGATCGAAACAGTATTAGCAAACGAGTTTGCGGCGGCAATGTCCTGCTTGCCGTCATTATTAAAGTCGCCGACCGCAACCGCAACCGGGCCGCTGTTCACCGGCACTTCAGTCGCGCCGCTAAAACCGCCAAGCCCGTCGCCGAGACGGATTGAGACTGTTGTTGAATTGACATTGGCAACGGCGATGTCCTGCTTGCCGTCATTATTAAAATCGCCCAGCACAACGGAAAGCGGATTACTGCCCACGCTGACATTGGCCGCATCGCTGAAGTTCGGCACCCCCGAACAAACCGTTCCGTCCGTCACGGTAAGTCGGAATGTTTTTGTCGCCGTCCCGCCCGGGCCAAATGCCCTGACCGTGACCGTATAGGTTCCGGGAGCGATATTGGCGTGATGAGCATTTGTCACACGCACAACGCCCGTAACGGTATCTGCCGCAAGCTCTCCGATAAAGCCGGTTGTAGTTTCAACGCTTATGCTTGTCGTGCTTGTGGGAGGCGCATCAGGCGTGATCGTCGTGTTTGTGCCGAGCGCAATTGACGTGTTCGGATAGTTACCAAGAGCCGCGATCTGGGCGCCGGACGGGAAACTTACACCCCAACCGGCATTAACCGATATAGCAGCGAATGTAATCAAGATTGATGAGACAACGAAAATGCGTGACGACAATTTCTGAACTAACATAAATTCGATCTTAGCATATTGTTAAAACTTGTTGACATTATTAATCACGGTGCTTAATGTTAAAATAGATATTTGCAGACCATGCGGCAATTGTCATCGTCAAATAATTTATGAGAATCAGTGTCAACAGAAAAAATATTTCCAAGTCGGCTATCATAATTATCTTGATCAGCGTAGCTGCTTTTATAAGCTTGTTAAGCGACGGACATAAAGCAAACGCATCTGCCTCAGGGCCGTCGCCGTCGTTCACAGACGCGCCGGGCGAGGCAAACTGCACGGCTTGTCACGTTGATTTTCCTGTCAACAGCGGCAGCGGCAGCGTGACTATCTCGGGCGTGCCAAGAATCTATCTTCCCGGACAGCAAATGCAGATCAAGGTTACAACGAGTCAAGAAGACGGCGTAAATTACGGCTTTCAACTGACTGCCATTGACGATCTCGGCCGAGCCGCCGGCACGTGGACTCTTCATGATACCGTTCAAACGCAGATCGTGGAAGGGCTTGTCGGCAGTGACCTTCGCCAATATGTCGAACATACCAGCGCCGGCATCGTGCCCACGACATTCGGCGCAAAATCATGGACGTTCACATGGAATGCTCCTGCGCAGTTTATCGGGAGAGTCGGCTTTTACGCCGCCGGAAACGCCGCCAACGGCAGCGGCAAAACAGACGGAGATTACATATATACAACAGCGAAGATTAGTATCGGCGGCTCGGCAGAGGCAGATTTTGCGACAGCTCTTTCCGACGATACAGAGAAGTAATTTATAAGATCATTTCTTCATCGTCTTTTCGTAGATATCGATCCACTGCTGCGGCGTGATCTTAGAGGCGAGTTCGCCGATGAGTTTGAGCGGGATGTCTTCGAGCTTGGTGAAGCGGATGCACGATTTGCCCATGTTGAGTTTTTTCTTTGAGTGTTTTGGCCACTCGGTACGAAACCAATCCAATTGTCTTACATCGCCATAAACGCACATCGAATACAGGGCGATATGATTTTTTTGTGACGCGATGCCCATGAACGGCAGCGGCTGCGTCGGGTCGCAATGATAGCCGGCGGGATAGGTTTTAAACGGCACGACCCAGCCCATGTGTCCGTAACCCGTTGTTTCCTCAAAACCTTTCGGCAGGTTGTCGTTGATAACTTTGCGGAGCGTCGAGAGCGCTAATCTGCGGTCTTCGGGCAGTCCGGCTATGTATTCGTCAGGGGTTTTGGCATCGTATTGCATAAGAAAATTTATCCACAGATTAACACAGATAGACACAGATAAAACAGAAAAAAATTAGTGTTTATCTGTGTTCATCTGTGGTCTAATTCTGTTCTCCTAAAAGCGTTTCGAGATGCTGTTTGCTGATGCCGAATAGTTTTTTGGCCTCGGCGATCTGCCGGTCAAATGGTTCCGCTTCGGTCGATCTTTTCAGGCGTGTGCCGACGAGCATATTGTTTTTTGGCGTATGTTCGGT
>JAYVFJ010000280.1:0-2369 GCA_043773225.1 Chloracidobacterium sp. | reverse complement strand
GTTTCGAGGATCGCCGAGCCGTCTTCGTCGGTAGGCGGAGTTGTAAGATTTGCCTTTGCCGGTTTTTTTGCGGCGATGTCTTTGGCTCTGGCGAGAATGCCTTCGTATTTTTCGACGACCTTGTCGGTCATCGCAGTCAGATCGGTGTCGGCGATTACACCTTCGCGGATCAACTGCTGTGCGTATAGATGCCGCGTGCCGGGATGCGCTTTTACGCGGGCATACATCACGGGCTGCGTGTAGCTCGGCTCGTCGCCCTCGTTGTGGCCGAGGCGGCGAAAACCTACGAGGTCTATCACAACATCCTTATTAAATTCACGGCGATAATCGAGCGCAATCTGCACGACGCGGAATGCGGCTTCAGGGTCGTCGCCGTTTACATGAAAGATCGGCGTCTGCGTGATGTGTCCGGCGTCGGTCGAGTAGATCGAGCTGCGTCCAAGTCCGGGTGAGGTTGTAAAACCTATCTGGTTATTGATGATGATGTGAATCGAGCCGCCGGTTCGATAACCCGGCAAACCGGCAAGTTGGAGCGTTTCCATAACAACGCCTTGTCCGGCAAACGCCGCGTCGCCGTGAAGCAGCACCGGCAAAACTTTTCCGTAAACATCTTCGCGCGATTTTTGTCCGCCGACACGAAGCTCATCCTGACGCGCACGAACCATGCCCTCGACAACCGGATCGACCGTTTCGAGATGGCTCGGATTGCAGGACAATTGAATTTTCAGGTCGCTTCCGGCTTTGGTTTTGCGAATACCGATTGCACCCTGATGATATTTTACGTCGCCCTCGTCAGCCGGAAAATCGGGATGCGATGTGCCCTCAAAGACAGTGAATATGCGCTCTGCCATGTCGCCTTTTTCCGGATCGCCGATGATGTTCGAAAGCACATTCAGGCGGCCGCGATGAGCCATGCCCATGTAAATTTCTTCGACGCCGCGTGCAGAGGCGCCTTCGATCAACTGATCGAGCATCGGAATGACGGTCTCGCAGCCTTCGAGCGAAAAACGTTTTTGTCCCAGATATTTTTTGTGAAGAAACTGCTCGAACTGCTCGGCCTCGATCAGTTTTTGCAGCAGCTCTTTCTTGGTTTCCGAAGCGAGCGGTTGAGTGTCAACAAACTGTTCGCGGACGCGCGCACGGATCCAATTTTTTTCATCGTTGCTCTGGATGTGACGATATTCGATGCCGACCTTGCCGCAGTAGGCTCGGCGCAAGATTTCGAGTATGCGTCTCAGCGTTGCCGTTTGTTCGCCGTGAAGACCGCCGGTGATAAACTCGCGGTCGAGATCCCAGATCGTCAAACCGAAATTCTCAAGATCGAGTTCGGACGCCATGTGCGATGTCATGTTGAGCGGGTCTATGTCGGCGAGAAAATGGCCGCGAACGCGGTAGGCGTTAATCAACTGCAGGACGTTCGCCTGTTTCTCGGTCTGCGCTCGGCTGTCGCCGAAGAGCGACGGATTGTTGTCCTCTGCCCAACGAAGCGGCGGATAATTTATCTCAAGATCGGCGAAAATATCATCATAAAAAGCGTTTTGCCCGGTGAGAAATTCACTGATCTTTGCGAGAAACAATCCGCTTTCGGCGCCCTGAATCACGCGATGATCGTAGGTGCTGGTGACGGTTAAAGTTTTGCTGATGCCGATAGCCGATAACGCGGCGGCGGCCATCGCTTGGTATTCAGCCGGATATTCTATGGCTCCAGTCGCAATTATCGCGCTTTGGCCGGACATGAGACGCGGGTTCGAGGCGACTGTTCCTATCGTTCCGGGATTTGTCAGCGAAATAGTCGTGCCCTGAAAATCTGCGATCTCAAGTTTGCCCTCGCGGGCGCGTTTTATCTGCTCGTTGTATGCGGAAAAAAACTCGGCAAAGTTCAACCGATTTGCGCCTTTGATGTTTGGAACGAGCAGGTTTCGCGAGCCGTCTTTTTTCTCGATGTCAATGGCGATGCCGAGATTAACGTCGTCATGCTCAAGCCGCGACGGTACGCCGTTGACCACGCCGAATCCGACATTGAGATGCGGATAAACTTTTACAGCCTGAACTATTGCCCACGCGATTATGTGCGTGAACGAGACTTTTCCGCGTCCCTGCGGTGCAAGATGCTCATTGATAACGCGGCGGTTTTCTTCGAGAACTTTTACCGGAATTGCTCGAAAGCTGGTCGCCGTTGGAACGGTCAGGCTTTGCTCCATGTTCTCGACGATCTTTTTGGCCGCGCCGGTTATCGGTTTTGAAGCGGTGTCGGCGGAAAGCGGAACGGCGACTGGTTTTTTCTCTTCTACTTTCGGTGTTGCGGGCAGACTCGCTACTGCTTGAGTTTCCACCTGTGGAGAGCCGCCGTTTAGCAGATCAGTGAAATA
>JAYVFJ010000279.1:0-2387 GCA_043773225.1 Chloracidobacterium sp. | reverse complement strand
ACGCTCGTCGCTTTCATTATTCGCGAAACGCCAAAATCCGTAAGGCGCGGCGTGTCGCCCTGAAGTAGAATATTTGCCGGTTTGATGTCGCGGTGAATTATCTGGCGTGAATGCAGAAAGTCGAGGCCTTTGAGAATGTCGATGGTCATCTCGACCGACTTTCTGATAGACAACGTCTTTTCTTCCTCTAAAAGATCATCGAGCGAGCCGTCGGGGGCGTATTCGCTGACAATTACGATCTGCCCGTCGTATTCGTCGGCCTCGATGATCGGCAAAACATTTGGGTGTCCGCTCGCCTGTTCCCAGAGAACGGCTTCCTGTTTGATCGTCTCGGGATCGACCGTGTTGTCTAGCGGCATCTTGATCGCCACTTTGGTCGTGACAAATTTCGCCCGCCGCTCCGCCAGCCAAACCTCGCCAAAACCGCCGCGTCCAAGTTTGCGGATAAGATGATAAGGCCCGATTTGATGTCCTGACTGAAACATCAGCTAATTTTCCAATTGTATTATTACCAACCAATTTTGAATCATATCCAAAAGCCTGTCAACAAAAAACCTTTTATGTTTGGCCACGTATAATTTTTACAATTATGAAAAATATCATCTTCTTCGCTCTAATTTTGTTCGCCTTTGCCGCGACTGCTTTCGGTCAAAAGACGGATGACAATACGACGGCGCTGGCGTTAGTTAACCAGCTTTTTGCCGAGATGGCGGCTGCGAATCCGCCCGGCATCATAGCGCTGCACACAGCAGACGCGCAGCTTGCGGCCATACGAAAAACGAAGGACGGCAAAATGCGGCTCGACGTCATCAACCCCGAAGCCTTCTCAAAATTCTTTACCGACAAGACGGCGGTCATTCAGGAATACATGATTGACCCAAAGGTCGTGGTGGACGGCGATTGGGCGATGGTCTGGGGGCGTTACGTCTTTTTTGTCAGCAACAAACTCTCGCATTGCGGTATAGACCAATTCAATCTCGTGCGAACCGCCGACGGTTGGAAGCTGGCAAACGGCGCCTCGACGATCGACCCCGGAGCCTGCACCGACAAAGAAAAGAAGATGAAACCTAGATAGACCAAGCAAATAATTTCCAACCCTAAGCCCTTTATTTGTATCACATATAGTGAACAAGGGGGCTTGGATGCTGCTGCAAAACACAAATTCTAACAGCGGAGTGCTCAATAACGCTTCGCAGATCACTGACGTTGTTTGGGATTCGATAAACAACCTTTTGACGGCCATTGTGGCCCGTTTGCCGCTCATAATTGCGGGAATTGTCATTGCTGCGCTCTTTTTCCTGTTTGCTCGGCTTATAAAGACGGTTTTTCTGGCTACGTCAACCCGAGCCAAGCTGGACGAGCGTTTGCGGCTGCTTTTTAGCAGGCTGATTGTCGTCGGCATCGTCGTTCTTGGAATATTTACCGCTTTAACGGTTATCGTGCCGTCGTTCGGTTTCGGCGATTTGATCGCGGGTGTTGGGTTTACCACTTTCATCATCGGATTTGCTACAAAGGACATTCTCAATAATCTTTTGTCTGGTGTTTTAATCCTCTGGCAGCAGCCCTTTAAGGTCGGCGACCAGATATTTATCGACAAGATCCAAGGCCGCGTCGAGTATATCGGCGTTCGGGCGACTTCGCTCAGAAAGGACGACGGCGAGCTTGTGTTGATACCGAACGGCGAGATGTATTCGGGAATACTCACTATCCGCGGTGCCGGATCGAAACGCCGCATGAACGTCGATCTCAAGGTCGGTTACGAAGCCGACATTGATAAAGCAAAAGAGACGATACTCACGGCTTTGAACGAGACCGAAGGCGTCGTTGCTGAGCCGTCGCCAAATGTTTTTGTGACCGAGCTTGCGTCCGAAGGCGTCAATATCACGGTCTATTTCTGGATCAACACCTACGAAGCGCGCCCGCGCGTCGTTTTTGACCGGGCGGCGACAGCTATCATGAAGGCCTTGAATGTATCAGGCGTCGAACCATATCCGCCGGGCAGCGTCATCGTCCTCGGCTCGCACGGAGAAGATTCAGCCAACGGCCATTCAGGAATGAAGAGCATTCTCGAAGCCTAGACTATCGTTCCCTCATCCATACAAATCGCTCGTCGTGTCCCACGCTGTCCCACACCCCATGTGGGACACGCTAAATGCTGTATCTAAATGAGTTAACATAGCAAAAATGCCTCTGTCCCACGATTTTTGAAAAAATTCGTCGCATCGTGTTACAAATTCGTAATCCCTGTAAATAGATAGGTTACGGCGTTCCACGTTTTTGGAAGCGGTGATCTTTGGTGGGACACGATGGTTAAGTCAAAAGTAAAAAGTTAAAAGTCAAAGGTCAAAAACTTATGACTCTCGACTCTCGACTCAAGACCCTCGACT
>JAYVFJ010000278.1:0-4734 GCA_043773225.1 Chloracidobacterium sp. | reverse complement strand
GCAAGCAAAAGGCGTCGCTTTTCGGATTCAAGATCGTCAACCTGCCTGCGAAGACGCGAATTCTTCATCCCGAAATCCATCGAAGAAAAATGCTGCCGTGCCGCAAAGAAAAACCCGCTCACCAGCATCAGAATGCAAACGAACACTAGCGAATAGGTGCGCAGGCGCATTGAAGCGTTTTGACTCTGCCTTGCCTTTGTTCGTCGTGGCCGCGTTCTATCTCTCTTATTCATGGACATCCTCCGAAAGTTCAATTATTGGTCTAGTTTGCGGCACGCTCTGAGCTTTGCACTGCGCGAGCGTGGGTTTTGGTTTCTTTCGCTCTCGGCCGGTATAACCGGTTTTCGCGTCAGAATTTCAACTTTTTTCACGGCGCCGCAAATGCACTGCGGCATACGTGGCGGGCATTGACATTTGCCCGATAATCGCTGAAAGGCCTGTTTTACTATGCGATCTTCTAAAGAGTGGAAGGTTATTATCGCGAGCACGCCTTTGGTTTTCAAAATATCTACTGAGTCGGTAATAAACTGCTCTAAAATATCGAGTTCGCCGTTTACTGCTATCCTCAACGCCTGAAAAGTTTTTGTCGCCGGATGAATTTTGTCTTTTTTGCCTGTCCGGACGGCCCTTTTTACCAATTCGGCAAGCTCAAACGTCGTCTCGATCGGCTCGCCTTTTTCTCTTTTTTCAATGATCCACCGTGCGATCTTTCTCGAATGTCTCTCTTCGCCGTACTTATATATAATGTTCGCCAGTTCGTCCTGATTTAATGCTGCAAGCAGCTCTGCTGCCGTTTGTCCGCCTTCGTCCATGTTCATTCGCATATCAAGCGGTGCATCGAACCGAAAACTAAATCCACGCGTTTCACTGTCCAATTGCAGCGACGAAACCCCAAGATCAGCCAAAATACCGTCAGGATCGCCTTTTTTGGCATCTTTCACGATCTTCCCGATTTCGGAGAAATTGCCGTGAAAGAATTGCATCTGCGAGCCAAACCCGGCAAGTCTTTGTTTTGCAAGGTTTAGGGCTTCCAGATCCTGATCTATGCCAATAACATTGGTGTTCGGCGAAGATTCCAAGATCGCTTCGGAGTGCCCGCCGAGGCCAAGTGTCGCATCGACAAAGAAACCGCCGCGTTCGGGCTGTAAAAACTCAAGCGTTTCATTGAGCAAAACAGACAGATGTGAGTTTTTTGCCTCGATTTCCCGCATATTTCAAAAAGCAACAGCGTCGTCCATTTAAGCCGCCGATCAACTCTCGCTTCGGCGCTTAAGAAATTAAACATGTATTTTAGAATTTACTTTTTAGATTCCGAATAGCAAATCCGGCTATTGCAAATACACAAGTAGTTTATGCCGATAATTAAAACCGTGTCAAGCGAAATTTGCTTAATCACTCTTAATCATACATTTAAGCCTAAATTTATCTTGAAATGACGGCAATCAGCACCGTTTTGGTTTTATTTTTCCGCTGATATAGGATAGATAACGTCGAAAACAGCAGAATGGACCCTTTATTTTTTCAACTTCTGATATTTGGACTTCTCGCAGGACTAGCCAATGTCCTTGGCGGCCTAATTCTTTTTCCGTCAAAGCTCCATCATAATTACAAGCGTTTGCTCAGATATTTGCTGGCTCTTGGAGCAGGATTTATGCTCGCGGTCACTATTTTTGAGATACTCCCGGAATCAATAGTTCTCTGGCAAAAGTCAACTCCACTCACAGTCGAAGATTTATATTTCCCGATGCTCCTGTTGATGGGCGGATACTTGCTGACGCAGTTTTTTGAGCACACGATCGCACCTCACATACATCTAGGTGAAGAATTGCATGCTGACGAGATAATCTCGACCAAGTCGGCCTACACGGCGGTTGCGGGACTGCTTATACACACATTTTTTGACGGCGTATCTATAGCGGCAACCGCTCAGATAGATCTAAAGATCGGATTTCTGGTTTTCATCGCAGTCTTTCTCCATAAATTTCCCGAAGGTTTTACAGTCGGCTCGATGGTCATGGCAGCCGGGAAAGGTTTCCGCGAGGTGATGATAGCAACCACCGTGATCGGGCTAACAACCTTGCTTGGCGTTTTGGCATTTTATCTAGTCGGAACAAATCTTGGGTTTACAGTAGCCTACGCTCTCCCGCTCTCGGCCGGGATTACCCTGTATGTAGCCGCCAGCGATCTCATTCCTGAGGTTAATCATCATGGTGGCACAAGCCCATTTGTCTCGCTGTCGGTGTTCGGCGGCGTGGCCTTATTCTTTATGACGCATCTGCTGCTTCGACTGTTCTTTGGGCAATAAAATAAATAAAGCGCTTGACATCGCAAAAAATATGAATATAATCGCGTCATCGTCTTGAATTGAAAAAGAACAAATTAATCTTACTGTCCGCGTATAGTGCGGGTGAAATTTTGACTTCTGCGTAACTGGCGCAATTGTGTCGGGGATGCCTGTGTGCACTCGCGGAAGTGTCTTATTGCCAAAGAATTTAGATTAGGAGAACCTTAAAAAATTATGTTCACGAAGTTGCCGCGTTTTGTAGTTATCGCTTCCATTTTAATCGCTCTTGCAGCCACGACCGCTTTTGCCCAAGTCAGCGCGTATAGTTTTGCCGAGTCTGCCGGATCATACGCCGCATTGGGCGGAACCAATTCGACCGCAACGAGTGATGACGGGATCCAGAATGGTCTCCCGATCGGATTTACTTTCTCCTTTGGTGGAGCCGCATACACGCACTTCTGCATAACCACCAATGGTTTTATTAAATTAGGAACGGCGGCAACAACGGTAACGACGGGTACTGCGAATTATACGAATGTGATGAGTAATACCGCAACAAACCGCCCGTTAATCGGCGCATTTTGGGACGACAATAATAGAAATACCGGAGCCATTACTTATTCGACAACCGGCGCTTCGGGTTCGATGGTATTAACGGTTGATTGGAATGCTGTAAGTATCGGCGGCGACGGCGCAACTGGCGGCAATGCCTCATTCCAACTAAAGATCTACGAATCAACGAATGTGATCGAAATGATTTATGGCGGAACGATGACGCCCGACCCCGGCGGCATCACGGCTTCGATAGGTTTGAATGACAGCACTTCATTCCTGAGCGTTACTCCGGGCGCACCGGGAACGACGTCTAGTGTAACGGCAAATAATGCAATTGCGGCAACGACTAACATTGTTGGGAAAAAATATACGTTTACGCCTCCCGCAGCGGCAGGAAACATCCAATTCAGCTCCGCCACGTATTCCGGAGTGGAAGGCACGTCCGCGACCGTGACATTGAACCGCGTCGGGGGTTCCACTGGGGGGATTTCGGTTGACTATGGAACCGGTGGCGGCAGCGCGACGGGTGGAGCAGCCTGCACAGCGGGCGTGGATTATATCAACGCCTCGGGCACGCGGAGTTGGGCCGATACCGATGCGGCGCCAAAAACATTTACGGTTACTCTATGCACGGATGCTGTGGCCGACACTTTGGAAACATTAAATTTGACCTTATCAAATCCTGTCGGGACAACCATTAACGGAACAAATCCGGCGGTGTTGACCATAGGAGAAGTTCTTTCCGGGACTTATACCGTTGGAACCGGCGGAAACTTTACGTCATTGACGAATCCCGGCGGTATTTTTAACGCGTTAAATGTAGGTGGAGCCTCCGGTCCCGTTACTATAAATATCATCTCTGATCTTAGTGCCGAAACGGGAGCAGTCGCCCTGAATGAACTTGTGGGCGGTCCCGCGGTATTGATCAAACCCAGCGGCGCGGCGCGGACAATCACCGGCAGCGTTGACGGTCCACTTATCAGGCTGAACGGCACCGACAATGTGAAGATTGACGGTTCGACAGCCGCAACATTGGTCGGCGGCAATCCGGCATTGCGTCAAATGACCATTCAAAATACTAATGTGGGAACGAGCGTAGGGGTTATATCTGTTGAATCCGGTGCAACCGGTGCGCAGGGCAACATTATCAGGAACCTTAATGTTTCGGGACAGGACCCCGCGACGTCACTGATCGGTATTGCTCTCGGCGGAACCTTTGGAAGTGCGGGAACGGATAACGATAACAACACGGTGCAGAACTGCAGTGTTCGAAAGGCACTCTACGGGATCTATTCGTCGGGTGCCAGCGCCGCGAATCGTAATACCGGGACTGTCATTCGCGAAAATGATATTACCGGAACGGGAACGGATCGCATTAGGCGCGTCGGAATCGTTGTCTTTAATGATGACGGACTGCTGCTTACTGAAAACAGCGTCGGCGGAATAAATAATACGGGTGAAAGTGCGGATGCCGTGGGTATCGGTGTCGGCGCGCAATCAATCTCAACAGCGGACACTACGAGCACTATCGGTGTTGTCAACGCGACCGTGACGAGAAACAAGGTCAACGGCGTCAGTAATGACGCAACTTACTCGGCAGTGGGTATAGCCGTTACCTGTGCCGCCGGCGGCACAAATACAGTTGCCAACAATATGATCACCGGAGTTATCTCAGACGGAAACTCAAGCGATCTACCGGTTGGTCTTTACATAAACAGCAACACCGGCACGTCACGAGTTTATAATAATTCGGTTTCAATGACGGGTGATCGAAATACTCTGCTTACACCTGGAACAGGAGAGTATCCCAGTTACGCTGTCGCGATAATGGGAACCGATCCGATCGTTGAAGTAAAGAACAACATTTTCTACACTTCTCAGACGATGTCCGATAC
>JAYVFJ010000277.1:0-2484 GCA_043773225.1 Chloracidobacterium sp. | reverse complement strand
GGTCGAAAGCCTTCACAGGCAGATAGTCGAGCAAATCGAAGACAAATTGGACATAAAAGTGCGTTTTTGAGAAAAAGTTAATACTTTACTTGAAGTTTTTTAAAAAACCCAAGATAATCAAAAACACAGTAGCGGTTCATTCTGAAAATTCGCTCTTCGAATTGAGCTGACATCCTTGATGTTTGGTTTTCCTTTGCGTTCTTTGCGGCTTTGCGTGAAAGTCTCCGTATCGGGTAGGAATTCTCACGCGAAGCCGCAAAGAACGCAAAGAAAGAAAAAAAAGATCGAAAGTCCAAAATGAACCATTAGCAAAAACCCAGTTCTTACACCCAAATTGGAGACCGCTAAATGAATGCCTTAACGGGAATGGAAAAGTTCTCGCATCTTGAGGACAAGATATATCTCACCATCGAGTACGCTAAGAAGATGCGTGATGAGAAGGACAGATTAGAGCTCGAGGCCAGCACCTTAAAGCGTGATACCGCCGATGCAATTGCCGAAAAAATGGTGATGGAAGAAAAACTCGCGGTTTTACTCTCCGAGCGAGATTCAATCCAGTTAAAGGTCGAGGCGATGCTCGATGCGATAACGATGATCGATTCCGATGTTGCGGAAGCGGTCGGACGATAAGCCTATGTCGGAACAAACCATTCGAGTAGAGATCTACAACCAAACCTACAGCATCCGTTCGGATGGCGACAACGATTATATCCAGGACCTGGCCGAGTATGTCGACTCTAAGATGAGAGAGATTTCATCGGGAACGATGACGGTCGATTCGCTAAAAGTCGCGATACTCGCCGCCCTGCACATCGCCGACGAATACTATCAATTAAAACACTCTCATGCCCAGAGCGACGCCCAGTTGGGTGCCCGCAGCTCGGAATGTTCGGAACTTTTGGATCGCATTCTTAAACACCGGAATGCGGAACCAATTCACAATGCATAATGTAAAATGCAAAATGAAAGAAACCTTATAAATGGCAATAATTGTGCATTTTGCATTGTGCATTGTGCATTATTAATTTTGCATTCCCCACAGATGTGCTAGTATCCAAATTGGCGAACGATATTTGACTGCGTTTCCCGTGACCGGACGCATATATAATTGAGCCAACATATGAATGCCGGGAGGCTAATGCCGGTTTTCGGTGCTTTTCTTTACGGAGATAAGCCATAGACGCCGGCTTTGATGCTCGCAAGAGCAGAAAGCCACCCACCTGTAAATAACAGGTTCAATTCATACGTTCGAACGATTACGCGGTTCTCATTCGCCAATATTTTGACAAGGCGCAATTCTTCGGATTGCGTCTTTTTATTGTCTGGCGTTTCCCTATTCGAACTCTTCCTTTTCAAGCTCGCGTCTGATTTCGTCGGACATTCTGGCGGATTCGAGTGCTAAGGGGAGCTCGGCGGTGCGAGCAGAAAGTTTTTTTAGGGCCAACTCAGAATCGGCCAATGTTCCACCGCGGCTGGCTGCAGCTTCGATCATTTGCAGCCGGGATTCGGCCTCGATGAGCATTAACTTTGCTTCGTCGTTGATCTTGCCGATCTTTTCGAGGTCTCTGGAAATCTCGGCTCCAAACTCGTCCGCCCGCGAACTGTTCAGCTGTTTTAACGAGGTCTGCCGTTTCCTGGCGTACAAGAGCTCGCGTTTTGATGATTTTAATATTCGAGTCGCCGTTAGCCGGGATGCGAGCGTTTCGCGATAGGCGTCGCCAAGCAGCAGGTCACGGGCCTCGACGGTTTTAAGGGCACGTTTTTCGTGGGATTTGAGCTCATGTCTAAACCAGCCGATCTCCTCCGCCTTGATCCCGTCGGCCGCGATTCGCTCCCTCATTTCTTTTGTCCAGGCGGAACGTCTCTGCACCAGAATCGCCGTGATCACCATGCTTATCACAAATCCGATAATCGTGGCGACGACGCCCGCGAACAAAATTACGGCGGCGGCCGGCGGGCCGCTTGCGGCCAATAGCAACAGCAGAAACGTAACAACGGCGGGCACGGCGGTTAGCACAATCGGGGCCGAAATGGCACCGATCGCAAGTTTTCTACCTCGTCCCAGATCGCTTTTGGTTATTTCATACATAGCGGCTAATTGCTTCAAGTCTAGCGCAAACCATCAAGAAAAGCGGAAACCCGCTAGATACTTCCTGCATCACAAACTTTAGTATTTATCCGGAAATAGACTATTATTCATTAGACGTTTTTGGAATTGCGGATGTTTCTTATGAGAAAACGGAAATTTTTATTGACGATTCTCGCTTGCGCGTTGATGACTCCAGCGGGTTTTGGCCAGAAACCGGAGCAGAAACAGCCTGTTCGTACCGTCACGATCCCGATTTCGATTTTCACAAAGAAAGAATTAAAGGAAAATCAAGCTGAGGAATATGTCCAGGCGGACCGGCTCACGGTTACTGAAGACAAAGACGAACAGCAGATACTTTCGATCCGCAGCGTCAGTAATTCGCCGCTTTCGCTCGC
>JAYVFJ010000276.1:0-2632 GCA_043773225.1 Chloracidobacterium sp. | reverse complement strand
GTTGATACCGATGTCATTCGCACGCGGCGGACGATTGTATACGATTTCTCGGTCGAAAAAACCCGTGCTAAACAGGTCATCACGGCGGTTGGTTACTCGACAGATACGACAATCACCGGCATGAAAGGCCGTTTGTGGATCGACCGCGAAGACGGACGCGTGCTCCGTGCGGAGAGCGAGGCGACAGATATTCCGGTGACGTTTCCCATCCGGACGGCAAAGCGGATAATTGATTACGAATGGGTAAAGATCGTCGACGAAACATATCTGCTCCCGTCGGTTTCGGATGTGCGGCTTACCCTGCGTCAAAAAGCCAATGTCTTCGAGACGCGAAACCTGATCCGGTTTAAGGACTATCAGAAATACGGCTCGGAAGTGAAGATTTTAGACGACGACATTAAACCCGAACCTGAGCCGACCCCGGTCAAGCCGTAGTCAATTGAAAGTGTAATAGGCACCGGCGGCGGCTACGCCGAGCCATAGGAGGCCTTTGCCGAGAAAAAAGAAGAAAGCGATTATTCCCGCGCGTTTTGTCCATCTGCGGGCCGGGCAAGTTTTTTTGTTGGGTGCTTCCTGCATGCCAGTTTTAAAATAGCTTTTCTGCGTGGAATTTTCAATCACTTAATTATAAGTTTTTCGTAATGAGGCGAAAACATTTACTAACATTTACCGTTCCGGCGTTTTGCCTTATTCTTTTTTCTTGTGCGTTTGCTCAAATCGCGGCGCCAAAAGAAGAAAATAAGCGCGAGGCCGACTTGATAGAACTCAGAAAACTAGATAAATCCATTAAACTCGATATTCGATACGCTACCGCCAACAATTTTGTCGGTCGCGCCGTTTATCCGGAGGCCCGCGCATTTTTGCAGCGGCCGGCGGCCGAGGCATTGGTAAAAGTTCATAAAGATTTAAAGAAACAGGGTTTGGGGATAGTTATATACGACGGCTACCGGCCGTGGGCGATCACAAAATTGTTTTGGGACGTGGTCGCTCTAGAGCAGCGAAAATATGTCGCCGACCCGGTTAAAGGCTCAAAACATAATCGCGGCTGTGCCGTCGATCTCGGCATTTACAATCTAAAAACCGGAAAAGCGATCCCGATGCCGTCTGCCTACGACGAATTCACCGAACGGGCGTCGCCCGACTACAAGGGCGGCACCGACGAAGAACGCTCCAACCGCGACATGCTCCGCCGAATGATGGAGGGCGTGGGCTTTACCGTCAATCCGAACGAGTGGTGGCATTTTGATTACAAGGATTGGGAACAATACGCGATCTACGATATTGCGTTTTCAGAGATTGGAAAGAAGAAAATGAAACCACAGATAAACACGGATAGACACTGATAAGAATTAAGACCGATCTGTGTAAATCCGTGTCTATCTGTGGTTAAATCTCCTAATCCGTTTTTGGAGCGTCTTTTTTCTTCCCGGCGTCAATTTGCAGCGAAATTTTTACTGAATCGGAAACGACTGGAATGCTGGTGCCGGGAATATTGCTTCCCCAGTTCACGCCAAAATCACGGCGATTTATAATAGTTTCGGCGGCGATGCCCATTTTGCCGCCGCTCTTGTCGGTCACGGGCAGCCAGCCGACGATCTGGAACGGAAATGTGATCGATTTTGTCACGCCTCTCATCGTAAAATCGCCCGTCATCATCCAATTTTTCCCCTTCTTTTCAATCTGTGTGCTTTTGAATGTAATTTCGGGATATTTGTCGACTTCGAAGAAATCTTTGGTCCGCAGATGATTGTCACGCGCCGCGACGCCTGTGTCGATACTTGTGGTCTTTGCGGTGAATTCCACCGTCGATTTGTTGATGTCTTTTGCGTCAAAGTTTACCGCGCCCGTAAAATCGCGAAAAAATCCGGGAACCTGCGTTAGCCCGTTATGATTCACCGTAAACTGAATAAAACTGTGCGCCTTGTCAAAATTGTACGTGCCTGATTCGCCAACCGCCGGCCCACCGGCGAAACGCTCGGCGAATGTCTGGTTGACCGCCAGGGTTCCGCTTTGCGATAGGACGACGAAAGCAATAAATGCTATTCCAAAAAGTAAAGAAACTCGTTTCATAGTTGATAGTTCTCCTGATATTTAATTAGTGCGAAACTCTATTTTATCGTCAAAGTCAGCGAAAACCGCGCGGAACGCGGCGCCTTGACCTGTTTTTTTCGGACAAAGAACATATAGTCGCCGGTTTCGGGAATTTCAAACGTCAGCGTCGGCGAGCTTTCAAACTCGGTCTCGAAATCAAATTCCTCACTGAAAACGCGAAAATCGAAAAGGCTCTTGGTCGCGTTTTTGATCGTAAGGGTCTGCCCCTTGGCCGCTCCAAAAATATACTCCATTTCCTGCCCGTTCGACAGCGAACCGGTGAGAGCGGCGCTCGATTTACCCGAGACAAATGTAATGCGTTTAGGTTCCGCCTTGCCGCCGTGCTGGGCAAAGGCCGCTCCACCAAAACCAAGAACGATAAATAGTAATGCCAAAACCGATCTCATAACTAAAGCCGCCGCTCGAAGAATTTTTTATTTGACTTTGATACTATACCGCATTATGAACCGACCAGAAACACCCGAATTCGATCCTTACTACAGCACCTACATTTCGCTCGTCGAAGGCAATAACGTCCTAC
>JAYVFJ010000275.1:0-10215 GCA_043773225.1 Chloracidobacterium sp. | reverse complement strand
CCGAGGTCGCCGAGGCATTTGCGTATGCACATGAGCTTGGCATGGCGACGATCTTGTGGTGTTACTTGCGCAACTCAAAGTTCAAATGCGACGAAGGAGACATGCACGACGCGGCCGACCTGACCGGCCAGGCAAATCACCTCGGCGTGACAATTCAGGCGGACATCATCAAACAAAAGCTGCCGACGAGAAATGGCGGCTACACCGCACTAAACAAAGCGGGAAGCTACGGCAAAACGCACAAGAAGGTTTATGACGAACTGACCTCGGAAAATCCGATTGACCTTGTGCGTTATCAGGTTGCAAATTGCTACATGGGACGCTGCGGCCTGATAAATTCCGGCGGCGAATCAAAGGGTGCAAGTGATATGGCAGACGCCGTTCGCACCGCAGTCGTCAATAAACGCGGCGGCGGCACAGGCCTCATCTCAGGACGCAAGGCGTTCCAACGCCCAATGTCCGAAGGCGTCGAACTGCTCAATGCGATACAGGACGTTTATTTGAGTGAATCTATAACCGTCGCATAAATAGTCAAAGACAAGAGGCCTTATTTCTTCGAATAAGACCGCATTACGATGTCGATCCACATATCGGTCTTGATAAAGCCGGAACCGGCGGCCTTGTATTTTTCGGGCAGGCCAGTCTTTTTGATCTCGTCAGCGGTTTTGCCTGCCTTCATGGCGTCGGTAATGATCTTTACGCTATCGGCCACGATGCCGCGATAGGCTTTCAGATCGGCGAGGGTTGCCAGCGGGCCGTGGCCGGGGATGAGCTTGGCATCGGCCGGGACGGTTTGGATCAGGGCGTCTATGTTGTTTATCAAACCCTGCACGCTGCCTCCGCTGTCAACATCGACAAACGGAAAACGGCCGACAAAGAAGTGGTCGCCGAAGTGGACAACATTGGCATTCTTAAAGAACACCACGGTATCGCCGTCGGTGTGGCCGTTAGGATAATGCCGAAGCGTAATTTCCTCGCCGTTAAGGTGGATCGACATTGTCTCTGAATATGTGACGATCGGCAGGGCGTGAGACACATATGCCGGCGTCTTTTGGCCAAATATAACCGGCGGATCGAGGAGGCGTTTGCGGACGTTCGCATGTGCGACGATCACGGATTGCTGCTTGCCAAAAAAGTCGTTGCCCTCGGTATGGTCGCCATGCCAATGAGTGTTTAATATGAATCGCGGCGTCGCCGAACCCAGTTCCTTGAGGGCGTCGCTCAATTTTTGGCTGACGGCCTTAAAATCGTCATCAACGATCAGAATGCCTTCAGGCCCGACGACCGCCCCGACGTTGCCGCCTCGGCCCTGGAGCATGTAAACATTGCCGTTAACCTTTTGCGTTTTTACCGTAACTTCCTGCTGTTGGGGAAAATGGCTGTTATCCCCGTGAGCGAAACCGGTCGAGACGAGCGAGAGAATGATGAAACAAGAAGCGAAATATCGTTGCATTTTGGATCCTCCGAGATATGTTGATTTTTTTTGACAATAACAGAAGTCGCACCGGTGTTGCAAAGCCCGCTCAATGTAAGGCCTCCGACACTTGTGCAATAATTACCGGATGATGAAAGCAAGAAACTGGAAATATGCCGCGATCCCGACCATCTTTGTTGCGTTTCTCGCCATGTATCCGCAGTTGAATTTTTGGCTCGCCAAAGGCTCTGCGTGGCAGGGCGCGTATTTTGTCGCAAATTTTGACGAGGTCGCTTATTCGGCGTATGTCAACGCCATGATAAACGGCAAGCCGCGAAAATACGACGCGTATCTCGGCAGCGAATCACCGCACGAATCGCTTTATTCGATCCAGTTTATACCGGCGTATTCGATCGCTCTGCCTGCGAAACTTCTTGGCTTTAGTGCGTCAACCGCGTTCATTATTCTCAATCTCATTGCCGCCGCTGCCGCTGCGTTTTTCATTTTTTGGATGCTCTTTAAAATCACGGCAGATGCTCCTCTGGCTGCGACCGGCTCGTTATTGGCTTGTTGTCTGGGAACGGCAGTCGCGTTCGAGGGCGAATTGCGGATGTGGATACAAGGACAAATTCTGGTCGATTTTTTTCCGTTTCTGCGGCGGTATCAGCCCGGATTTGGATTTCCTTTCTTCTTCCTTTTTTGCGGCTTGGTTTGGTGCTCTCTTGGAGCGGAGTCGCGTAGGAAAACAATTCTTTATTCACTGCTGAGCGGCATTGTTTTCGCGTTGCTTGTGTTCTCGTATTTTTTCCTTTGGACTGCTGCCGCTGCGTGGCTCGGCTGCATCTATTTGCTGTTTCTGCTCTGGCACAGAAAAGACCTTTCAAGTTTGCTTATCAGTCTTGCGACGATTACTGCCGTAGGCATCGCAGCGCTTATTCCTTATTTTATTCTGCTCTCAAGACGCTCTGAACATATAGACAGCATACAGCTTTTGAGAAACACACATCTGCCGGATTTCAATTCGCCGTCAATGATCTTTGGATTGATCGTGGCAGTCGGAATTGCGATTTGTGTCCGTCGCGGCATCGCGGAACTGAAATCTCCTCGAACACTTTTTGCCCTTGCATTTGCATTGACGCCTGTCGTTTTATTTAATCAGCAAGTCGCGACCGGCCACTCGCTGCAGCCGATCCACTACGAAGTTTTCATCGCCAACTATCTCGTTTTGATAGCGCCCGCATTGCTTTTATCTCTGATGATCAAACCTGCGGCAAATGGCGAAAGCACATCTTCGTCTCGTCGCATTCTTTTATACCTTGCAATAATTGCCGCCGGCTGGGGCGTCGTAGAAGCAACCGGCTCGACCACGCGAAACAGCCCGTTTGCCGATCTTCGCGATCTCTCGATCCCGGCGATCAAATATATCGAAGAGCAGGAACGCCTATCGCCGACATCCGGCGCAGTATATGCGTCAAATACCGGCACGGCGGATTTTATTCCTACGATGGCAGACGAGCGCCCGCTTTGGACCTCGCACAGCTCGATGGCCGGCGGGATGGATGTCGCCGGGAACAAACGCCTCTTCTACAGCTATCTCTACTACTCCGGTTACCGCGATAGAGATCTTGCAGAAGGTTTGAAGGCCGGAGCCTTCGAGGTCACTGCCGCTATTTTCGGCTCCGAAAGGGCATTGCCGGAATTAGGCCACAATTCGGCGCCCGTGACCGCGCAGGAAGTTGACACAGAGGCGCGGTTATACGCCGATTTTGTGAAGAACTTTTCAAAAAATACGGCAACTGATCCTGTGCTTTCGTATGCAATCGTTCCTGCGGAAGAGGAATCTAATTTCAGCAATATCGACAAATGGTATGAGCGCGACGGCGGAACCGTCACCGGCGTATTCAAAGTTTACAAACTCAAACTGCGTTAGAATTTTTAACCGCGAAATACGCGAAAAAACGCGAAATGAGCAAACCTATTTTTCGTGTATTTCGCGTGTTTCGCGGGCAAAAAATGGATTGCTTGCGCGCTCGCGGCCTACGGTAGTTTCCGGCCCGTGGCCGCAGTAAACGGTGAAATCGTCGCTGAGGCTGAGAATGTTTTTGCGGATAGATTCGATCAGTTGCTCGTAGTTACCTCCGGGAAGATCGGTTCGCCCGATCGTGCCGCTAAAGAGGCAGTCGCCGGTAAAAACAACTCGTTCGTTTTCTTCGGCTAAGACCATGTGGCCGCTTGTGTGGCCCGGACAATGTCGAATTGAAAATCTCAAATTGCCAACCTCAAGTGTTTCGCCGTGCTGCCAGTTTCTCGTGATCTTTGGCGGGTCATCATAAGCAAATCCGAGAGCTTCCAATTGATCCGGCGCAATGCCCATCATCAGCGGCTGCTGCGGCAGGCCATAATAATATTCTTCATCGCCCTTATGCAGCAAAATCTCCGCGTTCGGAAAACTCTTGTGCAGATCGGCCGTTCCGCCGACATGATCGAGATGCCCGTGGGTCAGGCAGATCGCCTGCAAATCGAGTTCGTTGTCGTTAATAAAATCAACCAACTCATCCGACTGTTCGCCGGGGTCTATGCAAATAGCTTTGTGGGTTTCTTCACACGCGACGACTCTGGTATTTTGCTGAAACGGGGTCAATACAAATGTTTTGATAATCATTTTTGACGTTGAGCGGGGGCAGAGCCCACCTTCCTGACTGTTCTGGCTTTACTTGAGGGTTTTCCTCCAACTTGCTAAAGGGACAAGCTAACAGATAAGCAATAATCTTAACAACTTGCAGTCAGGAAGGCGGGCTTGCCCCCGCTGCTTGCAGATTGTCCAAGTATTTATCTACAGGAAATTCCTCGATCATTCTGCTCCTCAGAATGAATAAAATGGCACTCCAATAAGTTTCCGCATCGGGTTTGCCGGTAAAGCACGGCGTTTCGATGTCGGTTAAATTCAAATAACTTATCAGGCAGCTCAACAGCATCCAGAGCAGAATTTCTTCGCGGGTGCCGATCGGGTTGTGTTTAATAATGCTTTCACGATCTTCGACTATACCTTCGCAGATGTGTGCAAACTCGGCCTCGCTTATCTTTGTCATAACACCTCGTCATACATGATATACGGCGACTGCTGCATGCCGAGTTTTTCATAGACACGTTGGGCGTGAATGTTCTCTTTCTCAACATAAAGCCGGATGCCGTAAACATTTCCTGCCTCCACGGCGTGTGTCTTTACGAAATCGTAAAGTTGGCTGTAAATTCGCTTGCCCCGCGCTTCGGGGCGAATGTAAACGCTTTGAACCCACCACCACCAAGCGTTTCGCCAATCGCTCCATTCGTATGTGACGAGCAGGGCTCCTGCTATCTCGCCATTCTCCTCGGCAACCACATAGAAGCCTTTTGCCTTATCCTCAAATATGCTCGCAACCGCCGGCCGGACAATATCCGCATCCAGATGTTTCTCTTCGGTTTCAAGGGCCATCGCCGTATTGAATTCGACCAGCGATTCGATGTCATCTGCCGTTGCGATCCTGATATTCATAAACTAACTCCGTAATAAGTGATAAGTCCGAAGTGAAATGTAAAAAGTCCGAACTTATCACCTCGCACTTATCACTTTTAACTTATTCCGAACGTGATTTACTTGACTTACGCGTCCTCCTCATCTAGCCTTTAATGTTTTGCCTATGAAGCTACGAATACTCTATCACGGCAACTGTTTCGACGGCGTTTCGTCGGCTGCCGTATTTACAAAATTTTATCGCGCAAAGGTTGATGCGAATGCTGTGATCGCATATACGCCGACGATGCACCGGGCCGGCAATGCTTTTGACCGCGAGCAGTTTGACGGTGACGAAAACGCGATCGTCGATTTCAAATACTGTCCCGACGAACGTCTTACATGGTGGTTCGATCATCACCAATCGGCATTTCTTTCGCCATCGGACGAAGAGCATTTTAAAGCAGATACTTCGGGCAAAAAATTTCTTGATACAACCAGCAAATCCTGCGCCGAGTTTATCGCCCGCATCGCAAAAGAAAAGTTCGACTTTGAAGACCCGTCGCTTGCCGAGTTGATCGAATGGGCGCACATCATAGACGGCGCTCTATACGATTCGCCCGCCCAATGCGTCGAGCTGCGTTCGTCGGCGTTGAAACTGATGCAGGTGATCGAAGGCGAACAAGACCCGGCATTTGTCGAAAGTATCATCCGCGATCTGACCGAACGCTCGCTCGACGAGATCATAGAAAGCGAAGATATCCAGGCAAGGCTCACGCCGATTCTCGAACGTCATTGGAATACCGTGGAATTGATAAAGCGGCGCGCGGTTTACGAGCGCGGCGTGGTCAGCTTTGATTTGACGGACACTGACATTGACGGTTACAACAAATTCATCCCGTATTATTTCTATCCCGAGACAACCTACAACGTGGCTCTTTCACAAAGCGAATTTCGCACAAAGATCTCGGTCGGCTCAAACCCATGGTCGCCGCGTCCGCGAACTCACAACATCGCCGAAATCTGCGAGCGCTACGGCGGCGGCGGCCACGCCGTTGTCGGAGCCGTTTCGCTAAAACCTGACGACCTCGATCTCGGCAAAAAATACATGGCCGAGATCATCGCCGAATTGAGGTTTGACGATGAACAGTAAATTGTGAATCGAAACTAGTAAGAAAATTCTATTTACTATTCACGATTTACTATTTACTATGCAGGAATGGACTGGAAAATATTTGGAACGGCTTTTTTGACTTTGTTTTTGGCGGAGCTTGGCGATAAAACGCAGCTTGCGGTTATCACGATGACGGCGAGCACGGAATCTAAGATCTCTGTGTTTCTCGGAGCGAGTTTGGCGTTGATAACGGTCACGCTGCTGGGTGTGTTGTTTGGCGGTGTTTTGAGCCAATACGTGCCGACGGAATGGCTTCAGCGCATCGTGGCCGTTGCGTTTATAGCTATCGGGGTGTTGATGCTGCTTGGGAAGTTATAGAACAACGGGCAGAAACGCGAGTGTGAACGAGCGTGCGGCTTGTTCAGCTCGTGCACGCTCCTTAACAGTCGCGTTTCCGCCCGTATTGTTATTCACTCAAATAATAAATACCGTTTGAAAGTTCGACCTGACCGCCGGTCGCATTAAACGGCTCGCCTTCGTTAAGAATCATACGCTCCCAAATTAATGGCGAAATCGAACCGGATGCTCCTACGCCCGTAAATCTGAGATTCAAAAGAACTCCGTTGCCGTCTATCGGCATCGGGCCGTAAACGGCTACTCGAAGAAGTCCGGGTTCCTCGGCGTTGAACGTAACGGAAAGCCCGCGGCTCATCGTTCCTGACAGATCGGCCGGATTAGCCTGCGGCTGGATGACAGCCGGATCATATCTTAGATCGAACTCGTAAGAAATGATGCCCTTACCGGCGGCATTTTCAACATTGACGGGAATGATGACCTCACTACCGGCGGGTGTTACGAGATTCGGCGCGGTAACAATAATGCTGCCGTCCGCGACGTCACTGCCAACTGCCGACTGCCTGCTGCCGACAGGCCTTGCTCCGGTATTAGACCAATTACCCGAAACCTCTCCTACCAGCAAAGCGGTATAATCCTCAGCCGCGATGTTTTCCTCGACAAAGGGGTAGCTGCGGCTAACAGGGATAAACTTCCATGTTCCGGTGACGCCGATGTTAGTGCCGCCGACCGCAAAATTGGCGATCAGCGCGGCGTCGAACGACGAGACCGAGCCGTTATTGCTGGTGTCGGCAACTATCAACGCGTTGCCGGTCAAAAGGCTGATGCCGGCCACGTGCTGTGCAACTCTGGCCGCGTCGAATGAGGTTACATTGTTCACGCCGCCGGTCTTTGTTGGCGTGACAGTATAAGCACCCGGGCCAAAGCCGGATAGCGAATACTGGCCTGCGGCCGGCCCCGGCACTCCGGTTGTAGTGGAAACATTAGGCGAGCCAGTGCCGTTTATGGTGACGTTTGAAACAAAACGCGGCGTCGGCGAACCGACGGCGTTGCCGTATGTGACTGTGCCTGTGATCGCTATCCCAAAGACCGAAACGCTGCCGTTAGTTGTCATCTGGGTGGGGAAACCCTCGTTGAATTGGAATCCCGGATGATAGGTGTTGCCGGGGTCGGTATAGTCCTCGAAAGTCAGTGCCGTCGCTTGGCCCGACGCTCCGACTACGGTAAATTTCAGATTGATCAACGTTCCCGCGCCGGCCAACGGAGCGGTCTGAAACCCTGATATGACAAGGTGTCCGCTGTTTTCGGTATTTGTTGTTATCGCCATCGAACCGCTGATCGTGCCCGGCAGATCGTAAGGCGTGGCAGCAGGCTGAACAACCGCCGGATCGAATGTTACCTGAAAATCATACGAAATTATCTCCTGGCCCGTCGTATCACCGACCGTGACCGGGATCGTAATTTCTATGCCCGGCGATGCTGTCACGGCCGGCATCGAAACCGACAAAGGCGTCGCCGTTGGCGTCGAAGTTGCCGTGTTTGTGGCCGTATTTGTCGGCGTCGGGGTATTTGTCGCCGTGGCAGTATTTGTCGGCGTGCCGGTCGGCGTGCTTGTTGAGGTGTTAGTCGGCGTTCCGCCGGATGTCACGGTAAAGTTTGCGTTGGAAATATCAAAAAAGATGTTGCCGACGGCCTCGATCTTGATACGTGCCGTCGTTGTTGGCGTATTTGGGATAGTAACGCTCTCAGTGCCGTCGTTGGCCGTGCTCGCTAAAAGAACGGTAGGAAATGTGTTGCCGCCGTCGGTTGAAAACGAGATCTTCACATTTGCCGCGTTTACCGGAGCCGCGGTCGTGCCGGCCACATTCCATGTAACGGTCTGCGTAGAATTTCCCACATACGAGACCGCGGTATTTGGCGACGTGACGACAAACGGCCCGCTTACGCCGTCCACAGTTACGATTGACGAAGTGTTTGAATTGACTCCGCCGGCTCCGGCGCGGTTATCGCGGACAATGACTTTGAACGTCATTGTTCGAGCCACGGTTGGCAAAAGCTCGCCGGTAAGAAAGCCGCCGGTCGTTGAAGGAGGCACGTTCGCATTGTTGAGGATATTAGTCAGCCTCGGAAAGGTGCGGGTTCCACTTGTGGTCGGCAGAAACGGCCGCAAGATCGGTTTGATGCCGTCAGCATCGGTATTTGGCACCGTGGTTGTCGAGGCTCCCAGATCATATTCCTGCCAGTCGTAGGTCAGCGAGTCACCGTTTGCGTCCGTTGCCGAGGCGGTCAATGCAAACGGTGAATTTTTTGGAATCGTAAAATTACCCGGCCCCGTGACTACCGGCAACGTATTTCCCGATGCCGTTATGACATCACATGCGCTGCCGCTTCCGTCTCGGTAGGCGATGATTTCCTCGAGGCTCTTTACATGAAACGTGTCTATGCTGTTTGCCGCAAGATTCTGATTACCGCAGATGCCGGCATACGCCATGATCGTTATGCCGCTGCCTGGCTCATAAGCAGCCGAAGCGGCTCGATTACCGCCGCCGCAACTGCTCGTTGTCGAATTGAAGGTATGGTTACCGCCCCATTGATGGCCCATCTCGTGGGCGACATAGTCGATCGCAAAAGGATCTCCGATCGGGCTTCCCTGGCCGGTTACACCGCCGGCTTTGCTTCCACCGCACGGCACTCCCAGAAAAGCAACGCCGCCACCGCCTGTGCTAAAAACGTGGCCGATATCGTAATTTCCCGAGCCTATGACGCTATCAACGTTAGTCTGATTTTGCGACAGCATGGTTGAGCCGTTCGTATTGGCGTAAGGGTCATTTGCCGATGTGCAGGCGCCGCCGCAGCTCGTATTATTGCCGGCATATACTATGAGATTATTGTTTGCGACGATGTTCATGTGAATGGCGACATCGCGGTTATAGACGCCGTTGACGCGGTTCATGACGAGCACCTGTGCCGCGAGACAGCCCGAAACCGTGTTTCCGCCCACCGCGTTGCAATACTCCCAGGTTCCCGCCAGCGCGAGCCGATAAGTCCGAAGCTGTGTGCCGGACAATACCTCAGGTTCAGAGACATCGGGAAGAAAATCACCGGAATTGAGGGTCTTTGGCTTGGTCACAGAATCAAAATCGCTATTGGCGCTTTTGACGTCGCATATGAATGGTTGTGACGCCGGCAACTGGTCGCGTTTGAAAAAACTTATGTAATTGTCCGTATCGCCGATTTTATATGGATTGACAATTACCGTGCCGTTTGCCGAAAGAATCATCGAGTGGAAACCGCTCGGCAGAAAATCGAACCTAACGGTCGCCGTCGGATCGTCAATGCCTTGCCCGCGATATGTGGCTCCGAGTTCAGGATATTTGGTCAACAAGCCGCGCTCGACAACGAGCGAATGCTCGATCGTAAAACGGCTGAACGATCCATCGGGCATCGGCAGGTTTAAAATAACCGCTCTGTCGTCCGAATATTCTTCCGGCGCGCTGTTTAACAGACTTTGCAGAGCCGTTTTGTTAAGACGAAACGTCTCATACGAACTCGGCATTGCGGCAGCATCTATTCCGGGCTGAGGCAGTTGGCTTTTGGCGATTCGATCCCATATCTGCTGTGCCGAGGCACTAAAAGAGGTGACGCCGATTATAGCGATAGCCAGTAAAAATTTATACGCTGTTTTCATATTTATATAGCTTTTATTGCAGATGAAACCCATTGGTTATATGAGGCAAAACCAAATCGTGGCTCTTGAAAGGCCGGGACTCATCATCCCTTATTAATCGGACGCCAATGGCTAATAGAGGCTTTGAATTATACACCAAACGCCAATTTTGTCAA
>JAYVFJ010000274.1:0-3222 GCA_043773225.1 Chloracidobacterium sp. | reverse complement strand
CAAGACGCTCGGCACCAAAAGCGAAGGCACTTCGCCGCCCGAGCTTTATCATCATTACGCCGGTCACGATAATAATCGCGACTGGTTTATGCTGAATCTGGCCGAGACCCAGGCGATCACGAAACTCTATTGGCAAGAGTGGTTCCCGCAGATCGTTTACGACGTTCATCAGCAAGGGCAAAACGCGTCGCGGTTTATCATCCCGCCGTTTTACGATCCGGTAAATCCGCGAATTTCGCCGTCAGTCTTGCGCGAGGTCGGCACGATCGGTTATAAGATGGCGGCCGATCTGCAGGCGAAAGGCGTTGCGGGCGTTGCGACAAATTCGACCTACGATACTTGGTGGCACGGCGGCTTTCGCTCAGCGCCGTATTATCACAACTCGATCGGCATTTTGTCCGAAGCCGCAAGCGCAAATCTGATGTCGCCGATCACTGTCAAAGAAGACGACCTGCGACGAACGCGCAACACTCGCGGCCTTACAAACCTGCTCGAACCCGCAACAAATTATCCCGACGTTTGGCGCGGCGGCGTGTGGCGTCCGGCTGACATCGCAAATATCGAGATGATCGCTTCGCGAAGTTTACTGCAGATGGCTGCGAAGTTTCGTCCGCGATATTTGCGCAATTTTTACGAACTTAATCGCCGATCAAGTTTTGTCGGCGGCAATATCGGTGATCCTTTAGCTTATATTATTCCGGCTGGTCAGCCACAGGCGCAAACAATTTCAAGGTTTCTCGAAATTCTCATGTGGCAAGGCATCGAAGTCTACGAAATGAAACACGAACTAAACGTAGTGATGCAGGAAAGCGGTCACGGCCATATGGAAATGCCTTTGGGCTCTTTTTTGGTATTTACAAATCAGCCGCAGCGGAACAACGTCTTGAGTCTGTTTGAAAAACAGGTTTATCCAAATCGCTTGTTGCCGAATGGCGAGGCCGAAGTTCCCTACGATGTCGCAGGCTGGACGCTACCGCTGCAAATGGGCATCGAATATCACTCCGTTCATCAGTTTGTAGAGTATAAACCTGATTCTAAGGCAATCGACAAAGTCGATAACATAAATCAAGCACGTGCGGTTTTAAATCTGTCGCCTCAGAAAGAACCGTTTGCAAAACTGCCGAATCCGTTGAAAACAAATCCGCGCATCGGTTTGTATCGCGGCTTTACGAGTTCGATGGACGAGGGCTGGGCGCGGTTTGTTTTCGACACGTTTCAGATTCCGTTCAAGTCAGTCTCAGACACTGACGTTCGCAGCGGTAACTTGAATTACGACGTGATCGTGTTGCCTGCGGACAGCGAAAACACTATCGTCAACGGCCTGAATGCCGAACGCTATCCAGCCGAATTCGCTGGCGGCATCGGCGAAGCAGGAGTTGTAAATCTAAAAACGTTTGTCGATGGCGGCGGCCGTCTCATTTGCTTCGACGACTCGTGCGAGATGGTGATCAAACGGTTTAACCTGCCGATGAAAAACGTCCTCGCAGGACTGAGACGCAATGATTTTTACAATCCGGGCTCGATCGTAAAACTCGATGTTGATAAAAGTTCTCCGCTCGCTCGCGGCATGGCTGACGAAACCGCCGCATATTTTTCAAACAGTTCGGCGTTCGACACATCGGACGAGCGTCGCGTAAAAACCGTCGCTCAATACGCTCTGAAAAACGCCCTGCTCTCAGGCTGGATGCTTGGCGAGAAACATCTAAATGGTAAAGCCGCCCTCATCGAGACAACCTACGGCAAAGGCAAACTCATCCTCTTCGCCTTCCGCCCGCAACACCGCGGCCAGTCATGGGCGACGTTTCCGTTCATCTTCAACGCACTCGAGAAAACGAAATAATAATCTAAAAAAATTTATATTTCACGCGTAGTGAATTTAATGCAAAGATCGTCGTGATGAATATTAGCAGATATGGCATATCGACATATAGGCCATTGGCAAGAAATCCACGACCTACGAATAGCTCAAGAAAGATAGCAATAATGAACCCCCCAAAGATAAATGCAAGCCCGAGATCATTTTGTCGCAATGTTTGTAGATACGCACCGAGTGCAGTTAGAAATGGGGCTAAGAACACAGACAAAAATATTGGAACGATTACTCCCTTAGTATCGGGTTGAGAAAACAACTCGATAAAAACTCTTACAACAGCAACAATTAAAGCACTAGCACCAAAAAAGAGTTCAAGCCGATGACTGGGCGTCAAATTTGTGTTTGTATCTGTCCCTAACGCGGATCCATCCTTACGGATGAAGTAGACTGTGTTAGCAACTGCCACAACCATCGTCACAAAAGCAAAAATCCCCGGGGAAAGTCCGATCCACGGATGTCCCTCGAAGGCATGTCCTAAAAGGGCAGCGAGCGCGGTCAGGAAGAAAATCCATCCGGCTCCAATGAGGACAAAACTCAGCGCAATATAGCTCTTTTTGATAGCATGAAAAGAGGCGGCGATTGTAACAAGCACTCCCGGAAGGAGGTGAGACCAGAGCCAGTACAAATGCGGGGGCTCAGATCGTTGTTCAGCGATACCATTCGAAAGGGGTATGTATATAAAGTAGATACCTAAAAGAATGAAAACCAAGCACGCTGTGCCCATAACAATTTCTAACTTTGATAGATTTCCCATGTTTAAGTCCTCCCTAAAAAACAGAAATCTATTTCTACAAACCCGCAGCCCATCTTATTGCGTTGTCAAAGAGCACTCCGCCGTTAGTCGTCAAAGTTGCTGACGACGCTGTGTAAAAGAAACCGACCCGTCGTGCTGGAGCAGTCAGACCGGGCATCACCGCTCCGCTTGCGTAACCGAAATCGGTCGCCTTTGTGCTGTCAGTTGTTAATGTGGCTATCTTTGCCGCATTCGTATTTGGTTTGCCCCAACCAAAAGTTGCGTTCGCTGATGTAACCTGAACCGTTCCGCTCAAGCCTCCGGCCATCGGATGACTTGCATTTGTTATCGTGACGTTTTTCTGAGCGGTTGTCGTGCCGAAATTTGTAGTCGCCGTCGGCGTCATGCCCATGTCATCAAAAAGCTGTGATGATAGCGTGACAACCGGAACTGTTACTGTGCGGAATTTGGTGTTTACACTTGTCGCCGTAACACTGTCCGAAATAACAACCACACGTTTGCCGGTGGCGTCTGCGGCAACTGCCGAACTTGCGGATTTAACAACGACTGTTAGTCCGAGATTTTGGAGCCGTGTTTTGATCGCGGTATCCACGCT
>JAYVFJ010000273.1:0-13727 GCA_043773225.1 Chloracidobacterium sp. | reverse complement strand
GCCTTATTATCATCGAGCTAAAAGCAGTTCGGGACTTAAATAAAATACATCACGCACAATGCTTCAATTACCTTCGAGCAACAGGATTAAAGTTGTGCCTGCTTATCAATTTCGGAAACCCACGTGTTGAAATTAAACGAATTATACTCTGATTCTTATCATCTGTGTTCATCCTCCTTATCTGTGGTTTCATCTTTCCTTACGCCTGCTTTCCTTTTGCATGGTAATTTGTTAAAATTCGCGTTTTGCTTGAGTTGTTCTCAAAAAGAATTTTTGATGAAAGTGACAGTGACAACAGAAAATGCACCGGGCGCGATCGGCCCATATTCGCAGGCGATAAAAGCCGGCGGAATGGTCTTTTGTTCAGGGCAGATACCTATCGATCCCGCAACCGGTGAGTTTGTCTCCGAGGTAGTCAGAGAGCAGACCGAGCAGGTGTTGAAAAATCTCGGCGAGGTCTTAAAGGCAGCGGGAACCAGTTTGGAAAACGTAGTAAAGACAACGGTCTTTCTTGCTGATATGAACGATTTTGTTGAGATGAATGAGGTTTACAGCCGGTATTTTAGTGACAACAAACCGGCACGGGCGACGGTTCAGGCAGCGAGGCTGCCGCGTGACGCAAAGGTTGAGATTGACTGCATTGCGATCGTTTAGAGTTACGCATTTATGCGTGATCTTCGCGGCTAAAGCCGCAACTCTAGACAAAAACAAAAGCCAAACGATTGAAAATTCAAGCGTTTGGCAACCAAATAGGTTAGATGTATCTCAAATAAAATTACGCAGCTTTGACAATTTTGCCCGATTTTATGCAGCGTGTGCAGACTTTCATCCGTCCGTTACCGCCGGCGGGCAGTTGGACGCGGACAGGCTGAAGATTCGGGTTAAACCGTCTTCGCGTTTTATTATTAGCGTGTGATACGTTATTTCCAAACTGCGGGCCCTTCCCGCATACGTCGCAGCGTTTTGCCATATTTATTGCCTCTCGTTACTCGCGAGAATTAAAAGAGTTTATAAAAACTCGAAACAAGATTTATAACAAATTGATTGACTAAAAGTCAACATGAAAGGAGAAAAAAGCAATCGTGCAAATTAATAATAAGAGTATTTTCGGCCTAACATCTTTGGCGATTTTTGCCGTTTTGTTCGCCGCATGCAACGGGCCCGTGGCAAACACACCGACCAGCAGTTCGGTCGATGCGAACGAAACAGCCGCCAAAGTCAATGGCAAGGTCATTACGATGCAGGAGGTTGATCGAGCGGTCAAGCAGCAGGCTCAAGGGCAGGAAAGCAAACTGTCGCCGCTCGAGCTTGCAGGCGCCCGGCTGCAAGTTCTGCAGGGACTCGTCGAGCAGGAGGTGATGTTTCAAAAGGCCGAAAAAGAGAATATGGTCCCGTCCGATGAGGACATCAACGGCGAGGTCAACAAACGAAAGGTTGAAAGCCGCAAATCCGTCGAGGAATTTGATAAGGAAATGAAGCAGGCCGGGCTTGACGAAAAATCTTTTCGCGATGCTATCAAAAAAGGGCTTGCGATTCAGAAGCTGATCGACAAGATAACCAGCCGCATCGAAACGCCGAAAGATCAGGAGATAACCGACTTTTTTAAGAGCAATCCCGACCTTTTTGTTAAAAAACGCGGTGTTCGCCTTGCTGCGATTGTGGTTGACCCGTCCGACGGCGGCGAAGGGGACACGACACGAAATGATGCTGAAGCAAATCAGAAGATCAAAGAGATTCTGCAAAAAGTCCAAATGCCGGCAAGTGATTTTGCGGCTTTGGCGCGTGAATTCAGTGAGGATCCAAGCTCATTAAAGGGCGGAGATCTCGGTTATATAAACGAGGACGAGTTGAGATCGAATTTTGGAGTCCAGACCTCGGCGAATTTCATGAATCCGCAGTTCACAATCGGCGGCGTTACCAATCCGGTTCCATTAAATAATAAAGCCTACATCTTCAAACTCCAGGAAAGGATTGAAAAGGACGAAAATCTGACGCTCGAAAGCCAGGACGTGCGTCCTCAGATCAACAAACTGCTCGTTGAAAACCGCAAACAGCTCCTTACCGAGTCTTATCGGGCGATTGCGATGAACGAGGCCAAGATCGAGAATTTTCTTGCGAAAAAGGTCGTTGATAATCCAAACGAGTTGAGCGGGACACGTCCCGCCCCGCCGGCGAACGCTAATACGAATACCAATACAAACTCAAACTCAAGCGCAACTGCCGCGGTTAACGCAAATACTGTAGTTAATACAAAACCGGCTCCGGCCAATACAGCAAAGCCCGTCGCAACCTCATCGGCAAAACCTGCGGCGACAACGCCTGCTAAACCGGCGGCGACGAAACCGGCAAGCGCTCCGGCAAAACCGGCGAACAAGTAAGTTGAATCAGATCGAGAGTTTAAGGTGAAAGGCAGATTTTTTGCCTTTTGCCTTTTTACTTTTAACTTAGGTTTTATGCTTTTCAGACTTTCAGACATATGGAAATCCTACGGCGGCACCGAAATCCTAAAGGGCGTGTCGTTTCAGGTCAATCCGTCCGAAAAAGTCGGGCTTGTCGGTCGTAACGGCGCCGGCAAGACGACCGTTTTTCGCATCATCACCGGCCAGGAAGGTTATGACGAAGGCGATGTCATCAAAATGAACGGCCTCAAGCTTGGCCTGCTCGATCAGCACGTTGACTTTGGCGAAGCCGAAACTGTCCACACCGCCGCACTTTCTGCGTTCAAGGAAATCCACGACATCGAGGCCGAGATGCGCGGTCTCGAAAAAACGATGGAGACCGATCATTCCGAAGCCGTTCTTCACAAATACGCCGATCTGCAAACGGCATTTGAACAAGCTGACGGCTTTTCCTACGCTGCCAAAGCAGAAGCCGTGCTGCTAGGCCTTGGTTTTCCAACCGAAACATGGTCACACGACGTGCGGACGCTTTCCGGCGGCCAGAAAAATCGTCTTGGAATGGTGAGGCTGCTACTTTCAAACGCAGATGTTCTGCTCATGGATGAGCCGACGAATCACCTTGATGTCGATGCTGTCGAATGGCTTGAAGAGTTCTTAAAAACTTACGATAAAAGCTACGTTGTCATCAGCCACGACAGATATTTCCTCGACCGCACGACAAACCGCGTGGTCGAGATGGATCGCGGAATTGCGGTGACATATAAAGGCAACTATTCGAAGTATCTTGAGGAGCGCGAACTTCGCCGCGAACAGCAGATACGCGAATACGAAAACCAGCAGCAGTTGATAAACAAAACTCAGGAATTTATACGCCGCAATCTCGAAGGACAAAAGACAAAGCAGGCAAAATCACGCCGCACTTTGCTCGCCAGAATGGAGCGTATCGAGGCCGTCACCAGTGAAAAGTCGGGCGGTAATTTTGGCCTGCGGCGAGTTGAACGCACAGGCAACAATGTCCTGACCGCCGAAGACCTGACCATCGGCTACGATAAAAAAGTGCTCGCGAGCAAACTAAATTTCTCGCTCCATCGTGGTGACGCTCTCGGCATCATCGGCGGAAACGGAACGGGCAAGACAACGTTGGTCAAGACGGTTCTTGGCAATATTCGCGAGCTTGGCGGCAAGATCCATTGGGGAACAAAGGTCAACATCGGTTATTACTCGCAAAATCTCGAAGGCCTCGAACCGCGAAATGAAGTCATACAAGAATTAAGACGCGTCGCACCGACAGCCGATAACGGCACGCTGCGTGGTTTTCTCGCCAAGTTCCTCTTCATGGGCGAAGATGTTTTCAAACCGGTTTCCGCTCTTTCCGGCGGCGAAAAGGGTAGGCTCGCGCTTGCCAAGCTAATCTATTCGCAAAAGAACGTGCTGGTGCTGGACGAGCCGACAAACCACCTCGATATCCCTTCGCGCGAGTCGCTGGAAAACGCACTCGAAGAATACGACGGCACGATCATCGCCGTCAGCCACGACCGTTTTTTCCTCGACAAGATCGCCAACCAGATGCTCTCGTTTGAATCCAACGGCACTGTCCTAAACTACGATGGCAATTACACAGAATTTCACGACTGGAAAGTTGAAAAACAGGTAATCGGAGACGTGAGACAAGAGACCCGAGACAAGAGACAGGAGATCAACCAACGGTCAGAACCGGGAGCGGTAGCGACTGGGTTCCGAGAGACTTCTAAGGCCAAAGACCAAAAACCTAGGACAGACCCTCTGTCCAAAAATCAGATCAACCAACTCCAAAAACGCATCAAACAAATCGAATCCGAGATCCCAACCCTCGAATCCGAAGCTGCCAAACTAACACAGGACATGTCCAGCCCAAAGTTATCTTCAGACTACGCCCGTCTCGCCGAAGTCACGCAAAAACTCTCCGAAACCGAAAAGCGGATTCAGAATTTGTTTGACGAGTGGGAAACAGCAGCCGAGCAATTAAGGTAATTAGGATTCTATCCTATAATTCGGAGCTTCTTTAGTGATTATAACGTCGTGAACGTGCGACTCGCGTAATCCGGCGGATGTTATGCGGACAAACTTTGCGTTTGTCTGCAGCTCGGCGATGTTTCGGCAGCCTGTATAGCCCATTCCCGAACGCAGGCCGCCGACGAGTTGGGTAACCATTTCGGCGACCGAGCCTTTGTAGGCGACGCGGCCTTCGATGCCTTCTGGAATATATTTGGCGTCTGAAAGAGTGCCTTCCTGCGCGTAGCGGTCGCTCGAACCTGAACGCATAGCGCCGATCGAACCCATGCCGCGATATGTTTTGAAGTTGCGTCCCTGAAAGAGAATGACCTCGCCCGGAGCCTCTTCGGTTCCTGCAAATAGTGATCCGATCATAACGCTGTCGGCACCGGCGGCGATGGCTTTGGCGACATCGCCTGAGAATTTGACGCCGCCGTCTGCAATGACTGGAACGCCCGAGCCTTTCGCGGCATTTACGCATTCGACGATCGCCGTTACCTGAGGCACGCCCGCACCGGTCACGACTCGCGTGGTGCAGATCGAGCCAGGGCCGATGCCGATCTTTACGGCGTCAACGCCTGCTTTTATTAGTGCATTCGTGGCTTCCGCAGTAGCAACATTGCCGGCTACGATCTCGATCTCAGGAAATTTTGACCTCACACTTTTTATTGCGTTTATGACTCGCGAGCTGTGACCGTGTGCCGTGTCGATCACGATGGCGTCGACGCGGGAATTGACCAACGCTTCGGCGCGTTCGAGAAAATCTCCCGTTGCACCGATCGCCGCCGCACAGCGAAGACGCCCAAGTTCGTCTTTTGCCGCCAGTGGGAAGTTGATCGCCTTTTGAATATCTTTGACCGTAATGAGGCCTTTCAGATGGCCGTTATCGTCGGTGACAAGCAGCTTTTCGATGCGGTGCTTTTGCAGCTTGACCTTGGCTTCGTCAAGCGTCGTCCCGACCGGCACAGTGACAAGCGGCTGGGGTGTCATTATCTCTGAAACGGGTATATCAAAACGCGTTTCAAATCTCAGATCGCGATTAGTGATAATTCCGACCAACAGCCCGGCCTCGTCTGTGACAGGCACACCGCTGATCTTAAAACGGCTCATTATCGCCAGCGCGTCCGAAACGAGCTTGTCCTGATGTATCGTCACGGGATCGACGATCATGCCGGATTCGCTGCGTTTTACTTTGTCAACTTCTTCGGCATGTTGTTCGATAGAGAAATTTTTGTGAATGACCCCAATGCCGCCCTGCTGAGCGAGAGCAATAGCAAGCGACGCCTCAGTCACGGTATCCATAGCCGACGAGCACAGCGGAATGTTCAGTTCAATATTGCGCGAGAATCTTGTTCGCGTGTCGGCTTCGGCGGGTAATATCTCAGAATAGGCAGGGACGAGCAGAACGTCGTCAAAAGTCAGGCCTTCGTCTATTTCGGTGATTTCCATATCTAATAATAAAACAAAAATGCCCGCAAATCACTTCGGGTACATGGGAAAATGCAAATTTATTGACGGTTTGCGGACTTTTATTGCGGCCTGTTGGCTGACGGTTTTGTCGAGACTGGCGTCTTGATCGTGCCCAAAGGCTTTGGCGTGACTGTTATTCTATTTTCAGTTGTTGGCCTGACGGCGGTGTTTGGAGCGATGTTTGGTTTTGGCGAAGCAACAGGGATCTGAACCGGCGGCGTTGTTTCGATAGACGGAGATACCGCGTTGGCATTCGCAACCGGATTTGTTGAAGTCCCATCAGATGGAATCGCTCCGCTCGTTAGAATCTCTCCGACGTTTAGCTGATTTATTTCAAACTCGATCATCGACCGGCGAGGATTAGCCGGCGGAAGCGTTATATTCTTTCCATTGATCGCCAACTGAATGAACCGAGCATGGGAGCGCGAATAGATGAACTTTACGCTTTCCTTCGGCTCGAAGACGGTCGTCGATCCAGGCGTGATAACTTGATTGCGCGTTTGGCCGTCCGTCGTAACGGTGAGCGAAACCGGCTGATTCAAAGCCTTAAATTCAAATCGGAGAGTTGACATGTCGGGAGCAGGAGATTGAACTGGTTGCGGACTATTTTCTGTTTCTGACTCGGAACCTGTATTCGCGGGATTTGCGTTTGTCTTTGGCGTCGAGCTATTAGTCAACGTCTCAACGGGCTTAAGGTATTGCACCATGAACAAGACGCCGACCGTCATTATCCCAAGAATTACCACCGCCACGATCAGCGTCGGGAGCATCGAAGACGGTGCACGGTCATCGGTCAACACCTCGGGTCTGTGAAATTTTACATCTTCCACGTCGCCTTCAGTTTCATATAAAAGGCTGGCGTAATCCGCCAAAGCCTCTTGTTCGTCAACGCCGACGTATTTTGCAAAAGATTTGACAAAGCCGCGATTGAATATACCGCCGGGCAATGCTCGGTAATCGTCATTTTCAATGGACTCGATATAAAGTGGTGAAATGCGAGTCTGTTCGGCTACTTCGCCTAAGGTTATCCCTTTTTCTTCGCGGGCTTGCCGTAATTTTTGACCCAGCGTTAATGACATTTTCTTATTTCAGCCTACTCGCGATTTTCAAAAAAAAGACAGCGGCTTTGAGTTGAAATATAGCCCTCAACCGAGGGCAATGTCAATTGATTCTGTGACATAGGACTTGTTCTGTTCAGCATCACCGGAACAAGTGGAACAGAATCGAACAAAAAGGAACAAACCCGACGCCTGTATTTTGGCATTGGCGGTGTGTTATATTACTATCATTAAGGTAATCCAAATAGTGAGGAATAATCAATGAGTTTAGAGGCTCTGGGAATGGTCGAGACCAAAGGTTTTATAGGTGCCGTAGAGGCTGCCGACGCAATGGTAAAGGCTGCGAATGTTAAACTTATCGGCAAAGAATACATCGGCGCCGGTTACGTTACGATTTTTGTGCGTGGCGACGTCGGCGCGGTCAAGGCTGCAACTGATGCAGGCGCGGCTGCTGCTCGTCGTGTCGGCGAATTGATAAGCGTTCACGTCATCCCCCGTCCGCATGGCGAGGTCGAACGCGTTCTGCCCAAAGGCGGCGCCGTCGGCTATAGCCCTGACGAAAAAGCGCTACAAGGCGGCGGAAAGCAACTTGGCGCAGGGAGCGCGGGTTCGTCGGTAGCCGGCACTCAGCAGGGAAATAAGACAAAGACCAAGTAGAGGAAATTTCGAATTACGAATGTCGAATGCCGAGTTAATTTGAAATTTGAAATATCAAATTTGAAATTATTAAATTGAAATTCGACATTCGAAATTCGACATTCGAAATTTGCACAGATGGGTGATAAGGATCTAGTTGCTCAACAGGAAGCACGCGACGCGGTTGAGGCCGCGTCGTTTGCCTTTCAGTCTGTGAGTAAGCTGGGTCAAGCCAAGATAGACGAGATATGCGAAGCCATGTCACAAGCTGCTCTTGCGGACGCCGCACGGCTTGGCAAAATGGCGCATGAGGAAACTGGCTTTGGCAAAGCAGAGGACAAGCGCGAAAAAAACCGGTTTGCCGCCGAGGATGTTTGGAATTACTTTCGTGATCTCAAAACAGTCGGTGTCGTTTCCGATACGAAAAGCATAGTCGAGATCGCCAGCCCCCGCGGCGTAGTGGCCGCGATCATTCCTTCGACAAATCCAACTTCAACCGCAATCTATAAAATCATCATCGCGATAAAGTCGCGCAATACGATCGTCCTTTCGCCTCATCCTTCGGCTGCCGGATGTATAGCCGAAACGACGCGCGTAATGCGCGAAGCCGCTATAAAACATGGCCTGCCCGCTGACGCTATAATCTGTCTCACGACTTCGACCATCGAGGGAACCGAAACCCTGATGAAGAATAAGAAGACTGCCGTGATACTTGCGACGGGCGGGACGGGGCTTGTTCGTGCCGCGTATTCGTCGGGGAAGCCCGCGTTTGGCGTCGGCCCGGGCAACGTGCCGGTTTTTATTGAACGCTCTGCCAATGTCGAAAAAGCGGTAGCCGATATTTTGACGAGCACATGTTTTGATAACGGAACGATCTGCGCTTCGGAGCAGTCGGTCGTCGTCGATTCGCCTGTTGCCGCACAGGTGCGTGAACAGTTCAAAGCGCAGGGCGGCCATTTTCTTAACCAAAACGAAGCAGACGCCGTTGCAAAAGTTTTGTTGACGCCGCATCGGACTTTGAACGCCGGCATTGTCGGCAAATCAGCGAAATTTATTGCCGACCTGGCTGGTATTTCGATTCCTGACGGAACAAGATGTTTGCTGGCAGATTGCGGCGGCGTCGGGCGTGATTACCCCTGGTCGATTGAAAAATTATCGCCGACGCTCGCATTTTTTGTCGCTGACGGCGTGGAGGCCGGAGCGAACCGATGCCAGGAGATACTTCAGTTTGGCGGCATGGGGCACACGGCCGGAATGCACAGCCAGAACCGCGAGGCGGCGATTGCCTACGGTGCGCAAATGCCCGCGGCGAGAGTTGTTATCAATTCGCCTACGACGCACGGGGCGATAGGTTTTTCGACCGATCTGCCGCCTTCGATGACGCTCGGCTGCGGTTCTTGGGGCGGAAATGTCACGTCGGACAATATTTCGCCGCATCATCTGATGGATATTAAACGCGTGGCCTTTGAAACGAAACCGGTCAACAAGCAGTCGGCAGTTGGCACTCAGTCAATGATCAGCAGTCAGCAGTCGTCAGTTCGTCCAACTCCTAAACGGGAAGATATAGCTGCGATCGTGGACAGCTTCCTGAGCAAAAAACTTTCTGAAATGCCCGCGGCCGAGCCACCAAAAGCGCCGGAGCCGCCAAAAGTCGCTGTGCAGCCTGAAATCAAAACTATTGTTCACGAGATAACACCCGAAAATGCGGTTCAAAAACCTGTTCCAATTGCGGCGGTAGAATTTGTGAGCGAAGACGATGTCCGTCGGGCTGTCGCAAACGGCCAAAAAATATATATTTCGAAAAAGACGATATTGACACCGTCGGCACGCGATCTGGGCAATGAAAAAGAGGTTTTTGCGAGCGTTTAGACGATGGCCGAGACGACAGTGGAAAAAGCGACTTGCGAAAATTGCGGCTCGGATGTCCGTGACAACACGGTTTTTTGCTACAACTGCGGAAAAAAATTTGAGCAAGACGGTAATGCATTTAACGGCACGGAGACGGCCTCGATATCTGACGAAGCGCAAACGGCGCTCGACGATCTGGCGGCGAGTCTTAGCGTTGATAATGCCGAAAGCGAGGATAAACTCGCATTAGCGGCAGCCGAGAGAAAAAAAGCTCGAGTCGCCCCCAAAAAAACTAAAGAAGTAATTTGGGAAGCGGATGACACTCGCTCCGGCTTTGGTTTTTTTATTGGTTCACTGTTTATCTTTTTGTTGGTTGCGGTTGTCGTTTTTATTACGGTTTATTGGAAATGATTTGAGGTTATATGGAAGCACTTGGAATGGTCGAATGTTTTGGGCTGGTCGCTATGATCGAAGCGGCTGATGCAATGGTCAAGACGGCTAATGTAAAGCTCGTCGGTTATGAAAGGATCGACGCGGGACTTGTCACGGCAATTGTCCGCGGCGAGGTCGGGGCCGTCAAAGCGGCCGTTGACGCCGGTGCTGCCGCAGCCCGTAAGATCGGCACGGTGACCGCCACACATATAATTCCAAGCCCTCATGAAGAAGTGGATGAAGGCATACCGGTTTTAAGAACAGGCGAAACTACAAGGAAAAAGATTTCAGGCAGCGTTCCGGAATGAATTTCTTGATTGTTAATTGTTAATTGAATAATTGTTAATTGGAAGAAAAATTTCTCTTCCAATTTTACAATTATTCAATTAACAATGTTTATTTTGTAACCGGCGTAGGTGATACGGCAGGGCGTTGTGGTTCGGCCTCGGCGTTGCGGCCGGCGCGGGTGATGGCGATGCGTTTTTGGGCATTTGGCCCGTCAGCGACTGCAACCTTTATGTTTCGGTATGTGCCGTCGCGTTTGTCGTTTGACGGGATGTAGCCTATCGAATACTGCGTCCGAAGTTCGCTTGAGATCTCTTTTGCCAGTGCAGGAAGCTCGGCGGTACTGGCGGGAAAATATGCTTTGCCGCCGGTTTCATTCGCCATCCGCTCAAGAAACGCCTTTGCCTTGCCTTGCGGACTCTTTCCGATAAAGCCGCCCTCTTTAGATAAATCGTCAAGAAAACCAATCACGTAAATTTGAACCTCCGACTCGCGGAGAAGCTCGAATAACTGCTTTTCGGAGTAAAAGCTGTCTTTTTCTTCGCCGTCCGTAACCAGGATAAGAGCTCGGCGCCTACGTTCGTCGATTTTTTTTGAGCTTTCATACTCATCAATATTTTCTACGGCCAAATATACAGGGTCAATGATGGCGGATTGGCCGCCTTCGATGAAAAGATTGTCGAGGGCTTCGTTAAGTTCTGTTTTGTTCCGCGTGAATTCCTGTTCGATGCTGATCTTGTCGCGGCCGACAAAGCGAATTATCATTGAGGCGTCATCAGGGCGATTTGCATTTATGAGTATCTTGCCTGCCTCGATAACTTTGTCCAATTGGGCTCGAAGCGACCCGGAATTATCGACGACAATCGCGTAGTTTGTCGGAACTTCTGATTTTGAGAAAAAATCTATCTGCTGAAGATTGCCGTCTTCGTAGATCTTAAACTCTTTTTGTTGAAGATTGTTTATCGGGCGATTATTGCGATCTACAACACGTATATTCAGGTTTACAAGCTCGGTGTCGATCTTTATTATTTCATCTTCTTCCTTCAGCGTTGGCGGCGTCGGTTTTGCGGCGACAGGCGAGGCTGTCGGCGAAGGCGAGGCCATCTCGCGAGTAAAGGACACATCCCCTGCAGGTCGTGTTTCCGCCTTTGAGATTATGAATGTTATAAGTATCGCAATGGCGATAAGGAACAGGTTTCTTTTCATTATCAATCTACCGAAAACTATCAGCGAAAAGTTGTATTTGGCGTTGCGTAGTAACCATCACGCCCTCGAACGGTTAGACGCGGCAAACCTCTCGGAGGTTTGACCTTAACTTTTACCTTTCGCCATTTCCCGTTAGCTTGAAAATCTTTTGGCGTATAACCGATAGAATATTGATGTCTCAATTCGAGCGCGATGCGCTCAAATATTTCATCCATTTCAACGTCGGTCTTAGGGTAAAATGCCGTGCCGCCGGTTACGGCGCTGATCTCATCTAAATAGGCCTGCCCCTGCATTCCTAAAATGCCGGAATCACCGGCATCTACTATTCCGATCGAATAAGTGACGAGGTCGGTTTCCTTCATCAAACGGCGGACCTCGCCAAAATTATAACGCGATGCATTATCCTGGCCGTCGCTGATAATAAGCAAGGCTCGTTTTTGGTGGCTGCCGCGCGTAACGCGTTCGACGCCTAGATAAACCGCATCGTAAAGTGCCGTATCTTTTTGCGGCTTCACCAGTGTCAGCTTTCGCAAAACAGCGTCGCCGTCTCGCGTGCGGTCAAGCAGCAATTGAGCACGGTTATTGAATGCGATCAGAAAATACTCGTCGGACGGATGGCTCGTCGCAATAAAACGTGAAAGCGCTTTTTGCGCCTTTAGGACTTTATCGCCGCCCATCGAACCCGAAACATCAAACAAAATGCCGACCGAAACCGGCGCGTCGCTGTCGCTAAAAAATTGGATTTCCTGTTCCTGATTGTTGTCGGTAATCGTGAAAGCGCTCTTATTAAGCCCGGAAACATAGCGGCCATAAAGATCAGTAACCGTCAGCGTAAGAGTGACAAGGTCAGTTTTGACCTTTACCGGACGGTCAGGATCAGTCTCTTCGGGCGTGGGGGTTGGCGACTGGGCAAGGCCAAGCGAAAAGGAAAAAAGCAGGAAAAATCCGAGAAAAAATGCGCATCTCAGGCGTATCTTCCGCTCAAAACGCTTATTTTTCATTATGCCCATCTTTGATCCGACAAACGTTCCGCATTTCCTATACTTATATATTATGGAATGGGGCCATGTTCCGCAAGATAAATATTAGGATGTTAAGCCCGGCGTCGGAGTTGTTTCACTGAGTTGAAATCACCTGTAATAATTGGCGATCTGCCATCTCGGAAACATTAGGGCTTGTGCAGTTACCGCGTGACGTGTTGCACAGGTAAAAAATATTGACATTTGTGCAAATTTTTGCTATTGTTCGAGTATTATTTCTTTAGCTTTTTGACAACAAATAGAAACGATATTGGGCCTAAACATACGAAACTCATCTCGGCCAATTTTTTTCCAAAAATCGTGGAACACGGCAAAAAACACCATCTAAGTCGCGTATTTGCAATATTTAGACTGTCCCACAAGGAAATAAACCGAAGTGGGACAACGACAATTTCAAAAATGAGGCTTAAACCACGTATTTGCTGTTACTTACAGCATTTCGGCTGTGTCAGTTTGTGTCATTCTGTGTCACAACTCGTTTTCGGATGCCCGCGCCCGCGCGTAAGCAATGGCGATACACTCACGCCGGACGTAGCGCCCTGGTGACTCAGGCCGGTGCATAACGCGAAACGCAACCTTAGTTCGCCAAATGCGTGATATAATTCTAAATTTGTTGTCAGAGTTCGATTTATGACTGAATTTATTTGTCGTCTTGGCACGCCTTCGGGCGAGATCATAACCCGCGTGGTCGAGGCGTCTGCGGCTGCCGACGTCAGAACGAGGCTCGAAAGCGAGGGCTTTAAGGTCTTTGCTGTGTCTTCACCCGAAGAGGGGCTTTCGGCCATGCTTTCCATTGGCGGCAATAAAAAAACCAAGGTCAAGCAGGCTGATTTTCTCCTTTTTAATCAGCAATTTTCCGCTCTGCTTCGCGCCGGCATACCGGTTTTGCAGTCGATCGAGCTTTTGAAAACGCGGTCGGGTTCAGAGAACCTGCGCTTGGTTTTGGCGGATGTCGAGGAAAAGATCAAAAGCGGAGTCCCGCTTTCGGAAGCTTTTGAAGCGCAGGGGATTTTCCCGAAAATATATACGGCATCTATTCTCGCGGGCGAAAAGAGCGGTGCTCTCGATGATGTGCTCGCTCGATTTGTAGAGTATCTAAAACGCAGCGTCGGCGTTTCGCGGAAACTGCGCGGAGCGCTTGCTTACCCGGCTTTTCTACTTGCCGCGGCTTTGATAATGGTCGGCTTTTTGACGTTGTATATCGTGCCGCGAATGTCGGAACTTTTCAAGAGCCTCAGCGCCAGCCGTTCGCTTCCGACAATTACATTGGCCGTGCTTTGGATCTCAAACTCGGTTATTGATAATGCCATATGGCTATTCCC
>JAYVFJ010000272.1:0-9663 GCA_043773225.1 Chloracidobacterium sp. | reverse complement strand
ACCCGACGAACAATAACGATTGACCGTCATCGCCGAAGTCTCCACCGGCAAACCCGCCGCGATCATCGCGGTGCGTGCAACATTCATCCCTTGCTCAGCCTCTGGAAACGCGCAGCCCATAATAACGTCCTCGATCAGCACTGGATCGAGGTTCGGAACACGAGCGACTGCTTCCTTTATCGCCGCAGCACCGAGATCGTCAGGCCGAGTATTTTTTAATGTTCCTTTCGGCGCCTTTCCAACAGCCGTCCGCACGGCCGATACAATTACTGCTTCTTTCATATTTCTTTTTCCAGTTTCAATCGGTGGCAAATGACGTAAGTATTCCCACTTCTTAGTTCCTGACTTAGAACACTATATTTGCCTCGTCTAAGATCAAACTCTAACCTTTCGTAAAGCGGTTCCAGACCGTTCTCGGCGGCGGCAAACAATACAAGTGGATTGGATTTAACTTCAAAGTTTCCTCCTGAAATGTCATCAGAACCGACCCAAGTTTCCACTTCCTTTAGAACATCCATTTCGGATTCGGCAAAACCCCATTCTATTAACGTTCCGCCATTGTCGTCCAAAGCCGGAAGCCAAGTGGTCGCGTGAGTTTCGATACTTATAACAAGCCCTGAACCATCACCGACTTGGATTACGCCCGCCCAATCATTAATGTCGCACGCGCGATCATAGTCCGTTGCTACATCTAATCCCCATCGGCTCTCGGCTTCTACTATCCTGCCTTTTGACGGAGCATCACTTCCTTCCCACATCGGCAATAGGCGGTTCTCCATTACGATCAATGGGCCGCCGTCACACGTAATCCATGTTTTAGTGAATTCCGACATCAACACATTCAATTCCCAAGATCGCTTGCTAACGTGTCTGGGCTAATCTCGACCAAAAACCCTTGCTTACCGCCGTTGATATATATCTTGTCCAGATCGAATATCGTTTTTTCAACATAAACGGGCATCGCTGTGCGTGTGCCGAATGGCGATGTGCCGCCAACGAGATAGCCTGTCCATTTTGATGCCTTTTCCGGTGCAGCAGGCTCGACAGATTTCACGCCCAAGTGGCGACCGAGATTCTTTACCGAAACCTGTCGGTCGCCGTGCATCAGGACTATCAGGGGCTTTCGTTCGTTCGTTTCAAATACCAAAGTCTTTACTATCGCATGTTCGTCCACGCCTAATTGTTTCGCCGATTCGCTTGTGCCGCCTTTTTCAACATAGTCATAAAGATGAGGCACAAAATCGACCTTTTTCTCTCTTAAAAATCGCACAGCCGGTGTTATCGGATAGTCCATTTTCAGTTGTCTTCCCGGTGTTGCCACTTACCTGTTTGTGTCACACTGTGACACAGAAAATCCGGTGTAAACAGCCATTAAGCTGTTGTCAATCAATTATTTACGGTAACAGGTCGCTTTGTCCCGTTGTCCCAGCCTGTCCCAAAGTGTCCCAAGCCGGTGTGGGACAGTGTAACTGTTGTTATTATTAGAGTTGCGACCGAATTTTTGCTCCGTTCCACGATTTTTGCAAAAAAATTCGGCTTTTTTCCAAAGCAAACTTTTTTGTGGCCACATAGTTTCAAATATCAAATTGACGACACATTTCGTCTGTTGCAAATATAACACAACTTTGCACGAGAAGTCAATCCTTTTTTTGAAAGCACCGCTCGCCGCACAAGCCCGCGCGTAAGCAAGGGCGGTACACGCATGTTGGATGTATCGCCCTTGCTTACGCGCGGGCTTGTGCAATCTAGCGTCTCAACTCCTTGTATCGAAAACACGACACTAAATGATCGTTCACCATGCCGGTTGCCTGCATGTGGGCGTAAATGATGGTCGAGCCGACAAAGTTGAAACCGCGTTTTTTCATATCAATACTAATTCTGTCGGAAACATCTGTTTTTGCAGGAATTTGCGTGTCAACTTTCCATTTGTTGACGATAGGTTTGTTGTCAACAAATGCCCAAATGTATTTATCGAACGAGCCGAACTCCTTTTGAACTTGCAGAAATGCCTTTGCATTTTTTATTGCCGATGCGATCTTCAGGCGATTGCGTATAATGCCTTCGTTCACCAATAGTTTTGCGACCCTGGCGTCGGCGTATCTGGCGACTTTGTTTACATCAAAACCGTCAAAGGCTTTGCGATAAGCCTCGCGTTTTCGCAAGATAGTGTCCCAGCTCAAACCGGCCTGAGCGCCTTCGAGCACGAGAAACTCGAACAACGCGCCGTCATCGTGCAGCGGCACGCCCCATTCGGCGTCATGATAGGCAAGGGCGAGTTCGTTTTTTGGCCATGTGCATCGTTTCATTTCTACCTCTCGATCTTGTCCACCTTCATAAAACACACTCCCACTCCGCCCGGAGCGGCGGGAGCGATGCTCATTTCGCCTGTTAGCGTGACCTTGTCAGAAGAAAGTTTGATGACCGCTCCGCTGTTATCGTGGATTTTGATGTCCTCTTTTTTGTAGCTGCGCTCAAGTTTTTCGACTTCGTTTGCTCCGCTGCCTTGTTCGATGTCGGCTGAGAAAACTTTTTCTCCACTGGGCGCAGCCATCACGGCAAAGCCACAATCCAATCGTCCGCCAACACTTGAACAAAACACGCCGCCTTTGTCATCGAGAAAACCGCTTGTCGAAATATACTTCTTCTCATTGTCAATCGAGCACACGTTTGAAAGCTCGACAGGAACCGCATCTTTTGTGCAGCCCGCTAAGCCGAACATTGCAGCCACCATTAGTAATGTAAAAACTCCTCTCATCTTCTCCTCCTCCTCCATTCATTAAAATCTCTGCGTCCTCAGCGTTCTCTGCGTTTAAAAATTCTTTTTTTACCGCAGAGGACGCAAAGGACGCAGAGAAAATACTAATTCCTCAACGGCTTGCCGGTTTTGAGCATCGCGGCAATTCGCTCCTGTGTTTTGCGCTCGCCGCAGAGCGAGATGAAAGCCTCGCGTTCGAGATCGAGCAGGTAACGCTCTGATACCTGAGTTTTGTGATTGATCGTGCCTCCACTCATCACATGGGCAAGTTTCTTGCCGATCAAAACGTCGTGATCGGAAATGTAGCCGCCTTGCTTCATCATGTGCAGAGCGAGCTTCATTGCAGATTCGGCTGATTCGCCAAGCACAGTGATGTCGGTCCGTTCGACAGGTGCGACGTAGCCGACGGCGTCCATATTTAGCACTTCCTGTTTTGCATCTTGTATCAAACGGTCGCCGTTCATCGAGATCGAATCAACATCACGCAAAAATCCCCAGGCCTTTGCTTCCTGTGCAGACGTAGCAACCTTGCCCATTCCGATTGTCTCAAATGTTTTTTTCAAAAATGCCAGCGGATCGGCATCAGGCGCTTTTGCGGCTGCATCCATCGCACGCATCGTCATTTCTTTTGTTCCGCCGCCCGCAGGTATGACGCCGACGCCGACCTCGACGAGGCCGATGTAAGTTTCAGCAGCCGCGCGAACTTTGTCACCGTGCATTGCGATCTCGCAACCCCCGCCAAGGGTCAATCCATAAGGCGCTGTCACGACCGGCTTTGTTGAATAACGCAGACGCATCACCGCTTTTTGCAGCGACGCGACCATCATATTGATGTCGTCCCATTCCTCTTCCTGAGCAGCGAGCAGGAGCAGCATAATGTTGGCTCCGGCAGAAAAAGTGCCGCCCTGATTGCCGACGACCAGCCCTTTGAAATTTTTCTCGACTTCGTCAATGGCAAAATTCATCATCTGAACAGTGTCGCCGCCGATCGAGTTCATCTTTGAATGAAATTCGAGACACGCAACGCCGTCGCCGATGTCTATGAGCGACGCACCCGGATTTGTTTTGATAACGCCGGTGCGTTGCTTTACATCCTTAACAATGAGAACGCCGGGACGCGGCAAAACAGGTTTATATTCCTTTGAGACAAAATCGTAGAACGAATGATCGCCATTCTCCTTTTTGTAGAAAGTCGTCACGCCGGCAGTCAACATTTTCTCGACGTTGACGGGAATCGCGTCACCGTCTTTTTGCATCCGCTCGACCGACTCGCTTACACCTATCGCGTCCCAAGTCTCAAAAACGCCGATCTCCCAGCCAAAGCCCCACTTGATCGCGTTGTCTATCTCGACGATTGTGTTCGCAACCTCAGGAATGCGATTAGCCGCATATCGAAATGTTCTCGACATCGTGCGCCAGAGAAATTCGCCAACTTTGTCATCGCCCCAAACCAGCGTTTTGATACGCGTCGGCAGATCGTCAATCTGTTTCGCAGCGTCAAGTGACGCGAACTTAGTTCTTTCCTGCGGTTTGTATTCAAAAGTGTTGAGGTCGAGTTCGAGGATCTGCCGATTGCCTTCGGCGTCCTTTGATTTCCTGTAAAAACCGCCGCCGGTCTTATCGCCTAGCAGCTTTTTCTCAAGCATCTTTTCAATCACATCCGGCACGATAAAAATGTCGCGGTCTTCGTCATCCGGCACTGCCGGATAGAGATTCTTGTTAACGTGGGCGAGCACATCAAGGCCGACAAGGTCGGACGTGCGAAACGTCGCCGACGATGCGTGTCCGATAGCCTTGCCCGTCATTTGATCAACCTCAGTCGGCGTAAAACTCATCGCCAGCATCTCGTGAACGGTCGCCATCATTCCAAAAGTCCCGATGCGGTTTGCAATAAAATTCGGCCTGTCCTTTGCCGGAACAACACCTTTGCCCAGCCGTTGATCGAGAAAACCGGAAATCGCACAAGCGATCTCGCCGCTCGTCTTGCTGCCGGGAATGACCTCGACGAGCTTCATATAACGCGGCGGATTAAAGAAATGTATGCCGACAAAATGTTGTTTGAAATCATCGGAAAAAGGCTCGGCGATGGATTCGATTGGAATGCCGCTTGTGTTCGACGCGATCACCGCTCCGGGCTTGCGGTGCTTTTCAACCTCGGCAAACAGCTTGTGCTTGATCTCAAGATTTTCGACGACCGCTTCGATCACAAGATCACAATCCTTGATCTTTGCAATGTCGTCGGTGAAATTTCCGGTCGTGATAAACCGAGCGTTATCGCCAAGCATAAACGGCGCGGGTTTTAATTTCTTTGCCGCCTCGAAGAGGGAATTGACAAGACGATTTCGCACCGCCGGCGACTCAAGCGTCAAACCTTTTTTCTCCTCGTCCGCCGTCAGTTCCGTCGGAGCAATATCGAGCAGCAGCGTCGGTATTCCTGCGTTTGACAGATGTGCGGCGATGGCCGCGCCCATTGTTCCTGCTCCTAAAACTGCGGCTTTTGCTATGTTCATCTTTGCGGTGCTGCCTGAGTTTTCCCGCCCCTCACGAGCGGCTGCATTTCCTGTGTTTGTCATTTATTATCTGCCTCGCGTCATTAAAATGATAACTGAATGAGTGCTCATTCATCAAGTCTCAAGCGGCTTATGCGATTGCTGCAAAAAATCGCCTTGACATCTCACCAAAATAGGATAATACTTTTTAAGTCAATTATAACTAAATTCAGTGCGTTTGAATCAGACAGCAAAATGTCTTTTTCACCGTTGATTTTTCAAATGCACCCAAACAAAGAGGAGAAGACTTATGTTTAGAAAGATATTGATGGTTCTGTCGGTTATGGTGTTATTTTCGGCAGGAATTTACGCTCAGGAAGATACTACTGCAAAAAAGGAGACAAGCGTAGCTACGAGCGATACGACAACAAAGACCGTTGCCTTTCGTCCGACCAAGGATCAGATAAGGAAAGGGCAGGAGATCCTGATAAAGCAGAAACTGTGGGATGGCGAGGCGACCGGCATATATGGCGAGTGCAGGCCGGCAATTAAGGCTTACCAAAAAGCCAACGGCCTCGAACAAAACGGAAAATTTGACAAACCGACTCTCGCAAAAATGAACATCCCGCTTACCGATAAGCAAAGAGGAATGGACTCGTCTTCCGGGTCATCATCAAAATCGTCTTCGACCTCATCGTCTGACGGTCCAAAAAAACCCGGTCCGTTTCAGGCCAACAAGGATCAGATCAAAGCTCTCCAAATCAAACTAAAGGAAGCCAAGTTGTTCACCGGTGAGGCAGACGGCGAGCGGAGCGACGAGCTTAGAAGCGCCGTCAAAAAATATCGGGAAGCGAACGGCTTGTCAGCAGGCGAAGGCATAAACGCCGCAACGCTCGAAAAAGCAGGCATTGCTCTGACCGACAAACAAAAGGCCAACGTCGCAGCCCAAAAGGCATATGACGCGGGCAGTAAGGATAAAGAATAGTTAAAAAGTCCGCTTTGCGGACGGTAGAATGAAGCTACATGCATAAGCATGTAGTCAACAATAGAAAATGTGGAAGCCCGCTTTGCGGGCGACAGAATCAGTAGCTATTGTGAATCAATAGTTTAGAAATTCTCTGTCGCCCGCTAAGCGGGCTTTAATTCTTATGAGCGAACTCCACGCTCACGCGTGGAGCTACATTCTATTACCCCGCAAGCGGGTAAAAAGACTTTTAAGACATCTCCTTTTTTGTAATTGGACTTGATTAAGTTATATTTATCGCATTCGGAGCACCTATGAAAAATCTATTACACGGCATTGTTTTCCTATCCATTTTTTCGCTTTCTGTCGTGGCTCAAACGAGCAAGCAGGAAGCGGCGATCCGCAAAGTGATGGACGAACAGACTGCGGCATGGAACCGCGGCGATCTTGAGGGTTTTATGGAGGGTTATTGGCGTTCGGAAAAGCTGACGTTTACCACAGGCGACGAGGTAACTCGCGGCTGGCAACAAAGCCTCGACAATTACAGAAAGAGCTACGGCACAAAGGAGAAAATGGGCGTCCTCACATTCTCTATCCTTGAGTTAAACGTGCTTTCAAAAGACGCCGCCGTCGTGCTCGGAAGCTGGTCACTAAAACGCCAAAAAGACAATCCGCATGGCAAATTCACTGTCGTCTTCCGAAAATTCAAAGAAGGCTGGCGAATCGTGATGGATCATACTAGTTGATGATGCCGATCAAAGAAAAACCAAATGCAATTTGCGGCGGGATCAATGGCGAGAAAAAGGAACTGAGCACTGATCTACTTGCAGTTCCTTTTTCAAAATCGAAAAGGAATTTAGCCACAGCTTGTGTTGATATTGATCAGAGCGAAGAACAGGCGCTTGCCGAGATTGGCGTCTCAATAGACCTTTCAGAGTGGCCTGAATACTAAACCGACTGCCGTTAGTTTTACCTAACGACTTCAATTACGAGGTTTTGTGAACCGGACACAATAAATTCGCCCGACGGCAATTCGAGTTCGGCAATGATGGTTTGGATTGTTGGTTTTGTGCCGCCTGTTGTTCGGTCATTGTTTAGCGTAGCGAGAACGGACGGCGGCAGGTTTGGCATTTCGCTGACACCGACGATGGCTCCGGCGGCAGCTCGAGTTACAACAGCGTAAAGGCGGTCGGGGCGTTTGAGGCGGTTGATCGTGGCTATTAACTCGGCGGCGCTTTTTGGAGTGAATTGCGTTATTGCCGAATTTAGCTGGACGGAATTGCCGTCGCCGATCGTTATTGTAAGAGCGCCGGGAGCCGTATCTTTCGGTATCGTAATCGGAATTTTTTGAACGATGATCTTGCCGGCTTCGGTTCTCTCGAAAACGGTCAGTTCAACCGTGTCGCCCGGTTTCGCTTGGACGCGGTCTGTGGAGATGCGGTCAAGCGTTGCCGTTTTGCTGCTGTCCGACACGGCCATATTGACAGTGACGCCTGAGATTTCCAATCCATCGAACCCCGCGCGGAGCAGTGCATTAATAGGTATCGCCGCCGCCGTTGAAGCAAGCCCCGAAGCCTGCGGCCCGGCAAATCGCCGCGCAAATTTGATCGATTCTTCGCCCTTGACCGCGATCTCGCCGGAGATTTCGACAGTCATGTCGCCGAGGCTGCGCTCGTTGGCAAGGATGGCGTTCATGATTCCGATATTTACGATCAGCGGGGTCAGAGCTTCATCAACCGCGGATTCAAAACTTATTTCCTCGCCGCGTCCACGGCTGGTTTTTAGCCTGATTTTTACCGGCATCATTTTGGGTGTTGCGCCCAGCATTCCGAATATTCCGGTTGCGCGATCCTGCGTCATCGTTCCGACCATCGAGTCGGGCACGGCGAGTTTGAATGAATTGTTTGCATTTGGCACGACCGTGACGACGTGCGATTCCGCCATCGGCAGGCTGGCCGCGCCGAGGCCGAAAAACGGATGCCCAAATGCGTAAATTTTATTGCCGTCGCGCAAAGTAACCGTTCCGGCGGCCGCCAGCGAAATATCGCCGCGCGTCAAATGAACCACAACAGAATCACCCCCGAGCAGCGTATTTGCGTCGCCTGTTTTGATCGGCGTTATGTTCGAATTTCCGCCCGACGCGGCGACCGGTAGAATGCCCGCGGCAAGTAATGCCGGCGCGAAAAGATCAAGCGTTTTTTGCGAAAGCCCGGAGAATGTCAGAGGCGTCGCTATCGGCTTGAACGTTTGGCCGGCTATTGCCATCAGTTTTGAATCGGAAGAAAAGCCGGAAGCAAACGGGCTTGGACGAACCGTGCTGCCGGCGAGGGCCGGTCGCCATGTGTCTGAAAAAAGTTCGGCATATGAAAAAGACCTAGGCTCTGCGGACGCAGCTTTCGGCGAAGGTGCGGACTCGACGGCCGAGATCATTTGCTCAAAAGGCGTGATGCCGCAGATCGGTTCCTTTGCAAACGGAAAGCTGTATGAGATCGCGCCGACAAGTTTTCCGTCAATGTAAACCGGTGACCCCGACATTCCGGCAAAAACAAACGTGCGCTCGGCATTTGCTCCGCTTAGGCGGCCGATTATCATATCCTGTTTCGGCCCTATCCAGTTTGGGATAACGCCGAGTATCTCTACATTGAATTCCTCCGATTTATTCCCGCGAAAAACCGTTCTCGCCGTGCCGCGCATTCCTTCTTTCAGTTCCGAAACCGGAAATATTGAAATTTCTTTGCCGGATCCGGCGACCGGATTAAACTGAGCAAATATATTAAGCGAGCAAAAAGTAAATCCTAAAAAAAACGTGAAAAATCTTGCTTTTGTCATTATAAAAACTTCTTCCTTATTGACCGGCGCTTATGTTATCATTTTAGGTGGACATCCGAAAGCCTTTTGTTTACAGGCTTTCTCCTCACCGTCCGTAAACGGCATTTCGTCTCATCCTGCATTTTAGCTCCATTAGTTATGTCAAAAATAACACGTCTTTTAAAGAGTCTTGGCCGCTTGTTTGGGCCCGCGTTCATTTTAATAGTGGTCGCGGTCAATGGCGGAGCAATTTGGTTGATCTACCAATCCGCGAGGCCGAACAATTCGGTATATCTCGTTTCGCCTGATAAATACGGCCAGCTTAGCGCCCGCGCCGCACAAGTCACGGACGAGACATGGTCCAATCGCGATGGCAGCCAGACACGCGGATGGCTGCTTCGCGGCACCGAGAATGCACCCGCGGTGATCCTATTGCACAAATTCGACGCCGACCGATCGTATGTTCTCAATCTCGGCGTCAAACTCAACGAGTCAACCAACTTTACGGTTCTGATGCCCGATCAGCGTGCGCATGGCGAGAATCCGCCGGTAAAGAATGCATCGTTCGGCGGCTGCGAAGCCGAAGACACGCTCTCGGCGGTCGAATTCCTGCGAAGCCTTAAGACGCCGAATCAGTTCGCTTTGGT
>JAYVFJ010000271.1:0-10208 GCA_043773225.1 Chloracidobacterium sp. | reverse complement strand
AGCGGATCGTTCTTCCACTTCTTGATGAATTTTTCCGTGTATTCAAGTGCGGCCTCAGGCGTTTTGTTGTCGGCAACCGGAAACATGATAATAGTCTCGCCAAGCACCCCGCGAACACCCGCCCTTTTCGTCTCTTCGGCGATAGCGTCCTCGAAATAATACATATCGCAGTAGGTCGTCGTGCCGCCGCGTATCATCTCCGCCAGCCCAAGCCGCGTTCCTGCCCGCACAAACGCCTCATCAACATTCTTAGCCTCAGCCGGAAAAATGTATTTGGTCAACCAGTCGTTCAGATCTAGATCGTCTGAAATCCCGCGAAACAAAGTCATCGGCACATGCGTGTGCGTATTGATAAGGCCGGGAATGATTACCTTGCCAGCGGCGTTGATCGTCCGAAATCCTCTAAAGCGTTTCGCAAGATCGGAGCTAAGGCCGATGGCAACAATTTTGTCGTTCTTGATCGCCATCGCTCCGTTCTCAATTATCTCGCGTCTAGAATTCATCGTGACGACAGTCCCGCCAACAATGAGAAGATCGGTTGATGTCGTCGGAACTTTCTTGATCGGCGTTCTGCGGATCGGCGTGGTGTTCAGGCGAATTTTCCTTGTGATGGGTATCTGACCGAAGCTAGAAAATGAAAACGCCACGAGAACGAGAAAGGTGAAGAAAAATTTGAGCTTATTCATAGCTGACAATATTAACAACCGGATTTGATACGATTCAAATACTCCACATCAGAGAGGTCTTTATGGCGGCCGACCGCGATCTTGTTTTTCAAGAGGTCGTCATAGCTGATCACGTTTATTTCGACGCCTTCGCAGGTTACGATCTTTCGCTTCTCAAATGCTGAATCAAAGTTAACCTCTTTAAGGTAGTTAAGTATATCGACAGCCAGCGGCGCGACACCCATTATAACCAGGCTGTTTTCACTAGTAAAAATTTCGGTTGTCAGATCGGGGCCGCCAAGTCCGAACTCAGTCAGCGCTTCCACGATTCGCTTTGCGTTATCTTCCTCGCGGGCAACGAAAAAATCAATATCCTCGGTCGCGCGCGAATAACCATGCATTCCCACTGCATAGCCGCCGATCAAAAGGTATCTAACTTTGTACTTGTTTAACGACTCTAATAACTCTTTGAATGTGTCCGGTAGCTCGAACTCCATAATTCAATCGCCTAAGCCTTTCGATATGCTGCAGCCTTTCGGTCATCGAAGAATTACGATACCACTCGATCATGTCCGCATCCGAATCATCGAATCCGGAAAGAACCTTGATTTTAGTTTTGTCCAGCCGTAATTCAGGGATGTCTTTTTTGCCGTTCATTTGCTGATTACATTATAACAGAATGGAAGACTTATTAGCTGACTCTTTTTCTTTGACAGAGCCGTAAAATCTTCTATACTTTGAGTTATGCTAATGCCAAAATTCAGGTTGCGCGGTTTTCGGCGTCTGTCCGATGCGGTCATAGATTCGCTGGGCACCCTCGAACGTCAAATGTTTACCGAAGTTCGCGAGTATGGCGAGATTAGTGTGAAACAGATTTACGAAAAAGAGAACGAAACTATTGCCTATACGACGATAATGACGACGCTGGACAGGCTCTATAAAAAGGGCTTGCTCAACCGGCGAAAAGTCGGCAGAGCCTTTCTTTATTCAGCTAAATATTCCGCAGGTGAGATGGAGCGCGGCGTAGCCGGAGACGTTATCGGCGATTTGCTTGACGCGAATTTGGGATCGGTCGAGCCGGTCCTTGCCTGCATAGTTGACGCGGTGAGTGACCGTGACCGTCAATTCCTTGATAAGCTGGAACGTCTCGTTCACGAAAAGCGCCGCGAGCTTGAAGTCGCAAAATAAACACGAATGTATTTTCTCGTCGGAATTTGTCTTGTCTTCGCCTTTCTGCTGACGCTGAATCTTTTCGCGTCGGTCTCGGCGTCGGCGCTGTGGCGGCTGATCTCAAAGCACGCTCAGCGTCTTTCATTTCGCCGACAGGAACAGATCATTTTCGCCCTTCGAGCGTTTCCGGTCGCGGCGGCGGTCATCTTTGTCGTCGCTTTCGTGATTCCCGGTTATCTATTTTTCGAGCCGCATTCCTCGGACGAGGTGGTCACGCTCAAACTCGGCGTAGTCGCCTTGATCTCATTAATCGGGATCGCGATCGCGCTCTTTCGCGTTTTTCGCACTTGGCTCGCCACACGGCGCCTTGCCACAAGCTGGTTAAAAAACTCCGAACAGATCGAAGTCGAAAAGGTAAACATTCCCGTTTATCGCTTTCGCCATCCGTTCCCTGTGATCGCCGTGGTCGGCATGTTGAGGCCCCGCATGTTTGTCGCCACTCAGATATTTGATTCGCTTTCCGAGGACGAATTCCGGGCGGCAATAGCCCACGAATACGGCCACCTCACGGCGCACGATAATTTCAAACGGGCATTCCTCCGCGTTTGCCGCGACATGCTCATCCTGCCTTTTGGACGAGAACTCGACCGTGCGTGGACCGACAATACGGAATCTGCTGCGGATGAATTTGCGGCTAACGTCGGCGGCAACACAATGGCACTCGACCTAGCCGAAGCCCTTATCAAAATCGCCCGGCTCGCCCCCGCAAATGCAGCACCGGCGATGCCGCTCGGATCTTTTTTGATAGATTCGCGTCAAGACAACCTGCGAAAACGTGTCAAACGGCTGTTAAAACTTTCGGGCGACAAAACTGTCAGTGCAAATCCTTCGCTGCTTAGATCAAAACGTTCTATATGGCTCTATTTCGGAATGGTATTCTCGGCTGTGGTACTGCTCGCCTCAAACAAAGATCTTCTCTTTGCAATTCATAACGTTTCGGAAAATGTTGTGGCTATTCTCCAATAACAGTTATTTCAAAAACTTCGTATCAAAAGCTCTCGGCAGCAGGTCTTTCATCTGCACGGTCTCAACTTTGCCGTTTAGGTTTGCAAATATAACGGGAATATCGCCGCCAAATTCCCAGATGATCTGCCGACAGACGCCGCAGGGTGGAGTTAAGTCTTCGGTGTCGGCGACGACGGCGATTCGTTTTATTTTTCGTTTTCCCTGCGAGATGGCATTCCACACGGCAACACGCTCCGCGCAAACGGTCAGGCCGTAGCTTGCCGATTCGACATTGCTGCCGACAATTATCTCGCCGTCATCGGTCTCAAGAGCCGCGCCGACCTTAAATTCCGAAAACGGCGCGTAGGCATTTTCACGCACGCGCGTGGCCGCTTCAACAAGTTCTTTTTCTGAATGTTCCATCAATTATGTTACTGCTTCTCTCTCTACTTTTAATTTTTCACGAACCATACTGCACAGGAATTCAAGAGTAACGCCCGTCTGCGCACCTTCGGGTATGATAATATCCGCGTGCCGTTTCGAGGGCTCAACGAACTCATGGTGCATCGGCCTCACCGTCCGATAATATTGTCCGATCACCGATTCAACCGTGCGTCCCCGTTCCACAATATCGCGCTGCAGCCGCCGTATAAAACGAATATCATCGGGCGTATCCACAAACACGCGGACATCCAGCAAGTCGAGCACACGCGATTCGGCAAATATCAAAATACCTTCAACAATAACAACCGGCTTTGGCTCAATGATCTCGATCTTATCGCTGCGCGTGTGCGACTTAAAATCATAGAGCGGCATTTCAACTTTGAGGCCCTGCTTTAAACGCAGCAAATGGTTGACGAGCATGTCGCTGTCGATCGAATCGGGGTGATCGAAATTCGCCTGATGACGCTCGTCAAGCGGCATGTCTGCAAGATTTCTGTAATACGAATCCTGCTCGACGAGGACTACATTACACGCCTCAACAGCCTCGACGATAGAGCGAGCTATCGTCGTCTTCCCCGAACCTGTACCTCCGCAAATTCCGATGAACATAAATTAATTCTAACAGGATAGACAGGATATTCAGGATGAAGAAAGAATTGTGTAAATAGGTTCTTCTATCTTGTCCATCCTGTATATCCTGTTTCAACTTATCCTTGCAATTATTCGTCTTAGCAAAGCCTTAAAGACTTCTGCAACCCGCGCTCCCGTTTCCATCACCTCTTCGTGATTTATCGGCTCGTCGCTCATGCCGGCCGCGAGATTGGTTATGCAAGAGATGCCAAGAACGCTCATTCCCTGATGACGGGCCGCAATTGCTTCGGGAACCGTGGACATCCCAACAGCATCCGCGCCAAGTTGGCGATACATTCGAATCTCGGCCGGAGTTTCATACGTCGGGCCCGACAAGGCACAATAAATACCCCGATTCATAAAATCGATCAGCTCGTCGTCTGTTCCCTTTTCAAAACGTTCGCGAGCGATGGCATTTGCCTCTTCACTGGCGATCTGCTGAAACTCATGGTCGTAAACCTGACTCAAATCAGGAAAACGAGGGCCAAAACGATTATCATTAGCCCCACGCAAAGGATTAACACCTAGGCAATTGAGGTGATCTGTAATAAGCATCAAACTGCCGGGCATCATATCCGAATTCAGGCTGCCGGCGGCGTTCGTCAAGATCAGATTCTTAATTCCCATCACGCCAAAGGTGCGGACCGGCAGCATCACCTGCTCCATGCCGTAGCCTTCGTAATAATGAAATCGCCCCTGCTGAACGGCTACCGCAATGCCGTGAATTTCTCCCAAAACAAGCTGCCCCGCGTGCCCCTCGACCGTAGAACGCGCAAATCCCGGAATTTGGTCATAAGGAATTTTGACTCCATCTGTTAACTCATCAGCAAACGCGCCAAGCCCGCTGCCGAGAACTATCGCCGTTTTGATCTCGCCCGCGTATTTTGATCTGATAAATGCAGCCGCTTCCGCAGCCTTTTCGTAAGACATAAAAAACAACCCGCAGAGAAAGCTAACAGGGTAGACAGGATACACAAGATACGTCAAACCTGTGCGGTGGCCTGATCAGCCCATCCTGAATATCCTGTTCATCCTGTTTGAATAACCTCTGCAGTGAAAAATCAATTCTCCTTCCTATATGGAATGCCTAACGCCTTCGGCGCACGCGACAGTCCGATAAAGCCCGCCAGCACGATTATCGTCAGGACGTAAGGGATCATCTGGATAAACTGGACAGGGATGTCCTCGCCCGACGGCATTTTGATAACGCCCTGCATCTGGATCGACAATGCCTCGGTAAATCCAAAGAAAAGGCATGCAAACAGGACGGGTATCGGCTTCCACTTGGCAAGGATCAGTGCGGCGAGAGCGATATAACCGCGCCCGGCAGTCATTCCGCGAGTGAACAGAGATGATTGACCGATAGAAAGATATGCCCCGCCGGCAGCAGCCAAAACGCCCGAGATAACGACGGCAACATAACGCAGGCGTATCACATTTACACCCGCAGCATCGGCGGCCTCTGGATTTTCACCCGCAGCACGAATGCGCAGGCCGAACGGCGTTTTATAAAGTACATACCAGCAAACAGGAACGATCGCGAATGCAAGTATCGATGCAATGGAAAGGCGATTGTAGAAATCAGGAAGCAAAAACTCCTTTGCGATCTGCTGTGTCGAACCCGCCGAATCATAAAGCCGAGCACTGATCACAGCCGGAAGCCCTAACATCAACATACTTATCGCAAACCCTGCAACAACCTGATCCGCTTCAAACCTAATGACGGCCACGGCAAATATCAATGCAACAACAGCACCGGCGATCATGCCGGCAAAAAAACCTAAATATGGATTTTGCGCTTCGTATGTGACAACGGCAGCGACAAACGCACCCGTAAGCATTAAACCTTCGAGAGCAATGTTAATTACGCCCGCCCTTTCGGAAAACATTCCGCCGAGCGCCGCGAAGATTAGCGGCGTCGCGCTGCGTATCATAGAAAAAAGCAAAATGAGTAAAAATGTCGGTGTTAAAAGTTCGCTCATTCTATTTCCTCGTGTATCTCTGCAGCGCCGCTACAAAAATGATAATGATCGCCTGGAGCACCTCGACAAGATCCTTTGAAACATATTTCGTCTCGATATCGACAAATATCTCGCCGCGTTTCAAAACCGCAAAAAAGATCGCCGCGATAAAAATGCCAAGTGGATGATTGCGACCCAGAAGGGCGACCGCGATCCCCAAAAATCCCCACCCATCTGAAAAACCGTCGTAATAGTTGTAGCGATAACCCAATACTTCGCCTATAGCAACCATTCCCGCCAGGCCGCCCGAGATCGTCATCGCCAGAACTATCTGCTTCTTTACATTGATACCGCCGTATTCCGCAGCGGAAGGATTTTCGCCTACGGCTCGCAGTTCGTAGCCCCACTTTGTCTTCCACAAGAACACGTACACCAGCACGCACATCAATATCGCCAACAAAAAGGCAACGCTGAGCGGAACAAAATCCGGCATTCCGGGGATGAACTGGCTGATACGCGGTATGTGAGCGCCCTTGCCGATCTCAGCCGTTTGCATGATCGGGTCGCCCGGGATCTTGTAATAATATTGCGTAAAATAGCTGACCAGCGATATGCCGATAAAGTTCAGCATGATCGTGTTGATCACTTCGTGCGAGCCAAATTTTGCCTTTAGTATGCCTGGTATCGCTCCCCAGATACCGCCTGCAACAACCGCCGTTAAAATACACGCGAGCACCAGTATCACCGACGGCAGGCTATACCATGACCAGTCTTCCTGCTTGCCAAAGATGGTGACTACCGTTCCGCCAAATTTTATGCCGACCCATGCGGTAGCAAAAGCTGCAACATACAGTTGCCCTTCCGCACCGATATTCAACAGCCCGCAGCGAAAAGCCACAGCGACTGCGAGACCCGTAAATATAAGCGGCGTTGCGATAAACAGCGTGTAGCCAAGATTGTTGAGCGAGCCGAATGAATTGCCGATGAGTTGGTAAAAGGTCTGGAACGGATTGTCGCCGATCAACAGAACAATTATCCCGCCGACAACAAATGCCGCGAAAACAGCAACCAAAGGCCAGAGAACTTCACGAAAGATCTTCATTTAGTAAAAGGAAAGATGCGTCAATAAATATAACCGACAAAGCCAAATGTGTCACCTGTAAATCAACAAAAAGTGGAAAAACGCGCGGCTTGCTCCGCCCCACCTGAAGTGGGGCAAGTGGGGCAAGTGGGGCAAAGCGGGGCATGGGGCCAAAAAGAAAAAAAACGCAAAATATACTTGACAATGATGCACTCATATTTTATTATGCTTACAGACTAAGTAATTTAGTCATTAATAAGATTTTTGGAGGAATTTCATTATGAATATAGTCAGATATAATCCATTTCGAGAATTGAGAGGCCTTCAGGACGAAATGAACCGCATTTTCACAAGTGTTGTCCCGGTTTCGGGTGACCGTGAAGAAATGTTTGGCGGCGCATGGAGCCCAAGAGTTGATATTTTTGAGAATAAGGATTCGCTGGAACTCGAGGCCGAGCTGCCGGGGATGAAACGTGAAGACTTCGAACTTTCATTCGAAAACAACGTGCTGACGCTTAGCGGCGAACGTAGATTTGAAAAGAAAACCGATGAAGACAACTATCATCGTGTCGAAAGGGCCTATGGCTCATTCACCAGGTCGTTCACGCTTCCACAAACGGTGACTGCTGACGGAGCTAAGGCCGAATTTAATGACGGCATCCTTCATGTAAGTCTGCCGAAACGTGAGGAAACCAAGGCTCGTAAGATCGAGATCTCGGGTGCTGATGCACAACCGAAAACGATCGAAACTCAAAACAAGGCTAAAACAGCCAATGGCTAGTTTTGCTGCGTGAGAACAAAGCGGTGAATGGTGGGTGAGAACATTCATCATTCACCGCTTATCATTTACAATAAAGATATGAGATTCGACAGATTTACGATCCGCGGCCAGGAAGCCGTTCAGGAAGCGATCGGTGTCGCGGAGAAAAACCAGAACCAACAGGTCGAGCCCGAGCATTTGCTTGCGGCGATGCTTGAACAAAAGGAAGGCGTCGTCAAACCCATTTTAGGAAAGATCGGAGCCAATGCGCAGGCCATCGTTACCGAGATTCAGGCCGCGATCGAGAAATTTCCAAAGGTCAGCGGCGGCCAGCAATATTTTAGTTCGCGGACAAACACGATCTTTCAGGAAGCCCAGAAAGAGGCCGAAAAGATGCAGGACGAATATCTTTCGACCGAGCATCTTTTGCTGACTATCGCTGCCGAAAAAGAGGGCGACGCGGGCCGCCTTTTGCGCTCGAACGGCATTTCACGAGACGATCTTGAAAAAGTTGTGACCGATATGAGAGGCGGGTCAAAGATTACCGACCCCAATGCCGAAGAAAATTTTAAGTCGCTCGAAAAATACGCTCAGGACCTGACCGAACGCGCCCGCAAAGGCAAACTCGATCCGGTGATCGGCCGCGATGACGAGATCCGCAGAACAATACAAATACTCTCGAGACGCACAAAGAACAATCCGGTTCTTATTGGCGAACCGGGCGTTGGCAAAACCGCTATCGTCGAAGGTTTGGCACAGCGAATAGTTTCCGGCGACGTGCCTGAAACTCTAAAAAATAAAAAATTGGTTTCGCTTGATCTCGGAGCGATGCTCGCCGGTGCAAAATATCGCGGCGAATTTGAAGACCGGCTGAAAGCAGTTTTAAAAGAAATCGAAAAGGCCGAGGGGCAGATAATCCTTTTTATAGATGAGCTTCACACGCTCGTCGGCGCCGGTGCGAGCGAAGGCGCGATTGATGCGTCAAATATGCTAAAGCCTGCGTTAGCGCGCGGCACACTTCGTGCGGTCGGAGCGACTACACTAGCCGAATATCAGAAATACATTGAAAAGGACAAGGCACTAGAACGCCGTTTCCAGCAGGTTTATATTGGCGAACCGACAGTTGAAGACACGATTGCAATTCTTCGAGGATTAAAAGAACGTTATGAAGTGCATCACGGCGTCCGGATCAAAGATGCCGCTATCGTCGCCGCCGCAACGCTTTCCAACCGCTACATTACCGACCGTTTTTTGCCTGATAAAGCCATCGACCTCATTGACGAGGCCGCTTCGCGGATACGCATCGAGATAGATTCGCTGCCGCAAGAGATCGACGTTCTCGAACGCGAGATCTTGCAGCTTGAGATCGAGAAACAGGCGCTCTCGCGTGAGACCGACAAGAAATCAAAAGAACGTCTCGAGACAATCGAAAAACGCATTGCCGATCTCAACGAAAAATCTTCGGCGATGAAAGCCAAGTGGCAATCGGAAAAAGAAGAGATCGAGAAGATGCGCGCCGCCAAGGAGCAGCTCGAACAAGCCAAACTAGAACTCGAACAGGCTCGACAAGCAGGTGATCTGACCAAAGCAGCCGAACTGCAATACGGACGCATTCCTGAGATCGAAAAATTGCTTGAATCGGAACAAACACGATTGGGCGAGCTTCAAAAGGACGGCGTGTTTCTCAAGGAAGAAGTTGACGAAGATGACGTGGCCGAGATCGTCGCAAAATGGACGGGCGTGCCTGTTTCAAAAATGCTCGAAGGCGAGATGCAAAAGCTGATCGCAATGGAAGACAACCTTCGCAAGCGCGTCATCGGCCAGGACGAAGCTCTTGAGGCCGTTGCAAACGCCGTCCGCCGCGCACGTGCGGGTTTGCAGGACCCGAATCGTCCTGTCGGCTCGTTCATCTTTCTCGGCCCGACCGGCGTCGGTAAAACCGAAACCGCAAGAGCTCTGGCAGAATTCCTCTTCGACGACGAGCGGGCAATGGTTCGGCTCGACATGTCCGAGTATATGGAAAAGCACGCGGTCGCCCGCATGATCGGCGCTCCGCCGGGATATATCGGCTACGACGAAGGCGGCCAATTGACCGAGGCAGTGAGACGCCGGCCTTATTCGGTAATTCTCTTTGACGAGATCGAAAAAGCTCATCCTGACGTGTTCAATGTTCTCTTGCAGATACTTGACGACGGCCGCTTGACCGACAGCAAAGGCCGCGTCGTCGATTTCAAAAACACGGTATTAATAATGACCTCAAATCTCGGCTCGCGCGAGATACAGTCAGCCACCGAAAATCCACTCGTGGACAGAGACATCAGAAACGACGTGTTAAAAGTTTTGCGCGATCATTTCAAGCCTGAGTTCCTAAACCGCATTGACGACATCGTTGTCTTTGAGCAACTCAGTAAGGACGAGATCGCCAAGATCATTGATGTTCAACTCGAAAAACTGCGAAAAAATCTCGCCGAACGCGGCATTAACATTGAGCT
>JAYVFJ010000270.1:0-9149 GCA_043773225.1 Chloracidobacterium sp. | reverse complement strand
CAATGTCGATGGACGACAGCTTGCTGAGCCGCGACCGAAGCTGGCCGAGGCGCGCCTGAACGAACTGCTGCCGCTCGAGCGCGGCCTTGTATTCACTGTTCTCGCGGACCGTCGAGGTCTATCTTCCAGATTCCCTGACTTGGCACGCCAAAGACGACGCTGCGTCCGTCCCGCGAAACCATCGCGCCATCTTCCAGCGACGCGTCAAATGTCAACTGTCTTTGATTGCCGCCGTCCGAATCCATTATCCACAAATCGTCATTGCCGCCTTTTGCCGAATTGTAAACGATCCTGTTGTCGGGAGTTGTCGTAAGGGTTCTCGAACCATCAACGCCGTCCGGTCCGAAAGTCAATTGCTTCATTTGGCGCCGCTCATCGGAGAGATCCATCGCATAAAGATTAAGGTGCGACTTAAACTGAATGGTAACGAAAGCGCTAGCGTCTGCGGTCAAACTGATTTGGCCATAGTTATCGAGGCTGTGATAGATCGGCGTCGTCACGCCGTCCGGAAATGTAACGTGCCAGAATGTTGCGCCCGGGTTCTTGCTATTCCACCCACGCATCAGGAAACCGCCTCCATCCGGCAGCCACTGAGGGTAGGAGACCAAATTCCAGTTACCCGGCGTGAGCGGCGTCTGCTGGCCGTCGGCGACACGCAGAGCCATTGGAAACTGCTGGCCAAACATCGGATTATCACCAGCAGCGCATATAAGGGTCTCGCCGTCGGGGGACCAACCGCAGCCGCCGGTACCGAATGACTCGGGAGGTTTTCGGTAGGCAAGTATCCGTTCTTCGCCCGTGCCGTCGGTGTTCGCCACTATGACGCGGGAACCCAGCCCGTCTCCCGCGCCGATCCGCATAAAGGCGACCTGTTTTCCGTCCGGCGAAATGGAGAACCTGCCGACGACGCCGTCGCGCATTTTGCGCGTCAAGCCGCCAAAAGTCGCCGTTTGATACATCCCATCCTCACGGAGGTAATAAACAAAATTGCCGTCCGGCGAGAACGCCCCGAGGCCATAGATATCGGAGGATGCGACGATCTGGGTCGGATTTGGCGCAACTATCTGGCTGACCCAAAGGCTTTTCTTCCCATCTTCGTCGCCGGCAGTGTAAGCAAAATATTTGCCGTCGCGCGAAATGGCGGCCGTTGTTGCATTGCCCTCGTGCGTCAATTGCTTGATGCTGACAGACTTAAATGGCGAAGCAGGCGGCTGGCGGAAAAATGTAAAAAGCCCGTAAGCTAAACCGCCGCCGAACAAAACGATCGCCGACACAACAAAGGCAAATACCAGTTTTCGCTGTTTGATCGCGGCGAGTAATTTCCCCTTTTTCCACCTCTCGCTTTTTTGCAGAGGCAAACCGCCCGCTACCGCAGGCGGTTCTGACATTTCTTCAATAACCAGATGGACGCCCGACGTTTCCTCGGTATAAACCGCCGTGCCGTTTTCGGTAACTTCCTTTTCAAAAATATAACCTCGACGCGGAACTGTTTTTATTATTTGCTGCGAGTTGTCGCCGAGCGCTCGGCGAATGTCTTTGAGGCATTGAACGAGCGAATCGTCGGTCACGGCCATTCCCTGCCAGACAGATTCGATCAATTCGTCTTTGCTTATCAGCCGTCCTGGATTTTCGATGAGGTATTTTAGAACATCGAAGGATTTTGGGCGGAGTTTGAGCTCGTCAGGCCCTCGGAACAACGCGCCACGCGTCAGATCGAGTCGAAACTCGTCGAAGGAGTATATTTCGTGAGCCAGTTTCTGCATACGGCGGCCTCAACCCCATTGTAAACAGCAAAATCACGTCTATTTGTTTTCTGACGAAAATCATACCACGAAAGTCAAATTTCGTTACTTTTTCCCGCATATTTCTCTGTTCTTTCGTTACTTGACCGTCTGCCGGACGTTAAAGTGCGAGTTACCGAAAGAGACAACCTCAACGGAATAAGAAAAATTAGGAGAAAAATTATGAATTACAAAAGAACCTTGAAATCGTCAATTATCGCATCTTTGATAATTGCTATTGGTATCGTGGCCGGGACAGAGAGCCTGGTTAAAGCACAGGGCAATCCTGAATTGCTTCAACAACTCGCGCAAGTGCGGGCGGCAACGGCTCGATACCACGATATAAATGTGGCATTGGCAGACGGCTTTGTCCCGATAGGACTCGGCATATGCGAGGATACTGCGGACGGCACGCATGGAATTGGTTATGTGAATGTCCCGCGCTTTGTCTCGCCGGACGTCAATTACCTTGAACCCGAGATCCTGAATTATATTCCCAGCGGGGACGGCAATCTACGGCTAGTAAACGCTGTCTATACAAATCGTGTTCTGTTTCGTGACACGCGCCCGCCAGATACGCCCGGTTATCGCGCCGGCATTTTCCCGCTGCAAGTGCCTGTGGTTCCTCCATATTTTGAGGAAGTGTCGGGTTCGTTCTCGCTCTTCGGACAGCAAGCCGGACGCCAATTTGCGGGACGTTGGATATATTTGCTCTCGGCATGGGCTTGGTCGCCAAATCCGAGCGGGATGTTCGCCGACGTCAATCCGCGTCTGAACTGCACGGCAAATAATTAAAGGCCGACTGGAGCGCAGGCATCCTGCCTGCAACGCCGGTTCCTCCGGCGTGACGGCCCGTGGTATTTGGAAGGCGTGAGACGCTATCACGTCTTGAAGGCAAGACGCCCGCGCTCCATTCAGAAAATAATCAGGAGAAAAAATCATGAAAAACAAAATTACACTAGTAACTATTGCGTTAGCGATGATGGCAGCAACCGCATTTTCGCAAAACTTCACAATCGCGCGCCACATGGGCGCGACGCTCAACTCGTCCGTAAACGATAATGATGCGACTCTTTCGCCGAACGGATTGAGCCTTTATTTTTCTAGCACTCGTACCGATCTTCCCGGCGCAGAAGGAGGATCCGACATTTACGTTTCGCACCGTCCTACTCTTGGTTCACCCTGGGGGATTCCGACTAACCTGGGTGACCTGAACACAAGCAGCAACGACCGCGTGTTGTGCCTGTCGCTGAATGCGAGAGAGTTGTTCTTAGCCAGTGATCGTCCGGAAGGACAGGGTGGCGTTGATCTATATGTCTCGACACCATTCCCAGAAACCAATGAGGGTTTTTTCTGGACGCCACCCCTAAATCTCGGCCAGCCGATCAATACCGAACTCGACGAATTGAGCGCGTTCTATTTTGAAGACCGGTTCGTCAACACGCTCATTTTCAGCAGCAACCGTCAAAATGGCGGAGTGGATTACGATCTTTTCATGAGCATCCGCAACTCGATCGGAACATATAACCCACCAGTGGCGATCAACGAACTGAACAGCATCGGAGCCGAGTTGCGTCCGACGATCAGACGCGACGGCCTGGAAATTTTTATCGGCGCATCACGTCCGGGGGGATTGGGGGGATTTGGGACTTTTGATATATGGACTTCAACCCGTGTTTCGACCTCTGATCCCTGGAATCCACCTGTCCTCGCTCCGAACATCAACACGCTGGAAAACGATAACGTCCCGTCATTGTCGCCCGACGGCGCGATCCTTTACTTCACGTCAAATCGACCGGGTTCTTTAGGCGGTCTGGATCTGTATTCAGCGACGCGGTGCAGTCTGTATTCAGCCGCTGCATCTCCCTCAGTGCGATTCACATGTTTTTGAAGGCCAAACGGTGATGCGGGCGAAAACGCGACTGTTAACGTGCGTTCACGTGGTGACTAAACCGCACGCTCGTTCACACTCGCGTTTCCGCACGTAAGATGGAGTTCAAAATGAAAAAATACCGACGTATCGAAATAACGGCATTCCGCCGTCGCGTAACCATAATGTCCGATACGCCAACTAACACTGCCGAAGTTGGGCTCGAAGATACCGATTCGTCGGAAGCGATCAAAACGGATTCCGCCGAAGGGCGGGAAATCTTGAGCGAAGCAGTGCGTTTGCTTGAGGAACAACTTTGCAAATCGAATGTTTGAAGAGAAATGTTCACGGCATGTGTTATTCTGATAGTTTGGCATTGTAATGAGCAAACGCATCATCGAAAGCTATAAACGGAAACTCGCTGCGGAAGAAGGGTATGTCCTTTCGCGTGAGCGAGGGTTGCGGATCGCGCTTTGCTATCCGAACACGCACGCGATCGGGATGGCGAATCTTGGGCTTCATACGATGTATGAGTTGTTCAATTCAATCCCGGATGTCGTTTGTGAAAGGGTTTTCCTGCCTGATAGCGACGAATTGAAAGAATACGAAAAAACCGGCACGCCTCTGATGTCGCTCGAAACGCAGGCTCATGTCAAAGGCTTTGACGTCGTTGCTTTTTCGATCTCGTTCGAAACGGATTATCTGAATATGGCTCGAATGCTCCAGCTTTCGGGCATTCCGGTTTGGGCCGAAGAGCGAAACGAACGCCATCCGCTCGTCATCATGGGCGGCGCGGCATCATTTTTGAATCCCGAGCCGATTGCTGATTTCACCGACGTTATCGCAGTCGGCGAAGGCGAGATCCTCGCATTTCAATTAGTTGATGCAATTATCGAAAATGAATCGAGAGCCGACATATTGCTGAGTCTTGCAAAGATCGGACGAGGGTTTTATGTCCCGTCTTTTTATGATGTGATCTATAACGAAGATGGAACTGTCTTTGATTACATCCCAAACGAAAAAGGCGTTCCCAAACGTGTCGGCCGCGCCGTTGCATCGGTAAACCCAAAGGAAGGCACACTCCGCCGCGCACTCAAACGCGGTGAAACCGAGCTCGCTGATTTTCTGCTTAGCCAGGATACATTTTGCCCTTCGACCGCCGTGTGGTCGCCGGAAGCCGAAATGGGAGATCGTTTATTAGTTGAAATTTCTCGCGGCTGCTCGCAGGGTTGCCGTTTTTGCTGGGCCGGTTACAATTACTATCCGCCGCGTGTCGTGCCGGCAAAAGATATTTTGGACAAAGCCCGCGAGTGGCGCTCGAAAACAAACAAGATCGGCCTCGTTTCAACCGCCGTTTGCGATCATCCTGAAATTTCTACAATTCTGAGAGAGTTGCGGGCGATGGATTACCGCATTTCGGTTTCTTCGCTGCGGCTCGATCAGATATCTGATGAATTGCTCGACGCTTTGGTCGAATCGCGCGATCAGCAGATCGCCGTCGCGCCGGAAACCGGCTCCGACCGCCTACGTCGCGTAATAAACAAAAACCTCACCAACGACGAGATCGTTGACATCTGCGGCGCGGTTTTTGACCGAGGAATGCTGACAGTCAAACTCTATATGATGGTCGGCCTGCCGACAGAGACCGACGAAGATCTTGACGAGATGTTTGTTCTCGTTGAACGAATAAAGAACCGAATGCTCGAAGCCGGGAAGAAATTTGGGCGAGCGGGCAAAATTATTCCGTCGCTCAACGGCCTTGTCCCAAAACCGAACACGCCGCTGCAATGGGACGCGATCTGCAATGAAAAAGAACTAAAACGCCGGATCAAATACGTCTGCAAAGGCCTCAGCAAAATCCCAAATGTTGAGGTTCGCTACATGTCGGCCCGCATCGCGCACGAACAGGCTCTATATTCGTCGGGCGACCGCACCGTTTCGAAAGCTATAGACGCGGCTGCTCGTCTTAATGGCGATCTTAATCGTGCTTTGCGTGAAACGGGCATCGACTCGGCATTTCACACATCGAGAGACAGAAGCTACGAGGAATTTCTTCCGTGGTCGATAGTAGATTCGGGATTGTCGTTTGAGTTCTTAAAAACCGAACACGAAAAAGCTCTCGCGTCTCAATCGAGCCTTCCATGCCCGGCGGTCGAAAAATGCACCATCTGCGGCGTCTGCCCCACAACCTGGCTGGCCGACGCCCCCGAAGGCCTCATCCAAATCCAACCCCTCAAAATCCAACAGGCTTTCGCCGCGATCTAAAAACGATCTATTGTTTTAACAGAAACCCGGTCGGGGTTGCCGTGTGATCAAAGTGGTAGGCATATCTGTATATGCCGAACGGCAGAATATTGACCTCTTTTGTATAAACTACGCGAGCCGTGATCGCGTTTGCATTTTGTTTAACGTCCAACATGGCGTCGGGCGGTATGTCATTTTGCTGTATTGATTTTTGAATGCGGGCTTTTACATTCTCAACCGGATTTACCTTGCCCGGTAAAGCGAGACCCTGCAGCACGGCCGTGCTCATTTCGGACTTCAGGCTTTCGGCGTCATAAGCGACGGGCACATAGTTATACCCGGCGTGCGCAGTGAGCACGATCACAGCAAGTGTAATCGCAAATTTGACCCCGGCACTGCCTCGTTCGGAAGTACGATCTTTTGCGGAATTTTTCATTTCTTTGATCTCCCGGGAGAAGAGCGGCTAACGTAACTTAAGCCCATTTTTGCAGGAAATTTATGAGGGTTTTTAGAATGATAGAACGCGGCAAGTCTTTTTCGTTGAGTATGACCGGTTTGCCGATGCCTCGAAGCAGCACCATTTGCATCGAACCGGACATATTCTTTTTGTCGTGTCTAAAAGCCTCAAAAAGCTCTTGTGCGTCAATGTTTGCAAGGCTCGGCAACTGGCCGGCACGATGCACAACATCGTTCAACAATTTTACATCTTTTTCACCACAAATTGCAAGTGATTTCGATAGTTCGGCCGCAAACAAAATCCCGTAACCAACGGCCTCGCCGTGTCTGAGGTATTTATAATCTGTAACTTTTTCAAGCGCATGAGCGAGCGTGTGGCCGAAATTGAGGATTTTTCGGGATCTGCGGTCTGTTCGCGTTGAAGATTCGCGTTCATCGCCGGCGACGATCTCCGCCTTGAAAGCAATCTGAGAAAATATCAAATTTGAAATTTGAGAATTGAAATTCTGATCGTCGGCAAACTTTGAAAATTCGTTCGGTGGGAATGCAGAAAGAAGATCGGCGGTTTGTTTGAATAGCTTTTTGCTGCCGATTGCTCCCTGTTTTACAGCTTCGCAAAAACCGGCAGTCAGTTCTCGTGTTGGCAGCGATTTTAACGCCGCAATGTCGATCAAAACGCCTTTTGGTTGATGAAATGCGCCGATCAGATTTTTGCCGAACGCTGTATTAACTCCGGTCTTGCCGCCGACCGACGAGTCAATCATCGCGAGCAGCGTCGTTGGTATCTGCAAAAATGGAATTCCGCGCAGATAAATCGAGGCTGCAAATCCGGCAAGATCGCCGACCACACCGCCGCCGAGCGCAACGACGGCATCTGTTCGCGCAAGTTTATTTTCTGAAAAGAATTTGAGAACCAACTCGGCAGAACGAAGCGTTTTATGCGGCTCGCCATCTTTCATCAAAAAATGCGAAACCTCGAAACCCGCAGCCCGCAGGCTTTGCTCGGTTTGTTTTCCGTAGAGTTTGAAAACGGTTGGATTTGAAACGATGACGATTTTTGCAGCATCCTTGCCCAAACATTTTCGTGCCCGATTGCCGCAGGCGGATAAGAGACCGTGCCCGATGACGATCTCATAACCTGAAGATTTGACCTGAAAGTCAATTTTGAGAGATTGCGTTTTCATGGTTAGCCCAATGATCTTTCGATCACATCAGCCAATCGCCGAGCCTGCGAATTAATTGCAGATTGATCTTTGCCCTCGATCATGACGCGGGCGAGATTTTCGGTGCCGGAATAACGAAGCAGCAAACGGCCTTCGCCCTGAAGTTCGTCTTCGATCTGTTTCGCGGCGGCAGCGATCTCAGGCACATCATCAAATGGACGTTTTTCTCGAACTTTTACATTGACCAGTATCTGCGGATAACGAACAAAGCCGCTCACGCCTTCCGACAGCGAAACACCCTTTTCCGTGATCGCCCGCAGAAGAAGCAACGCGGTCATCATGCCGTCGCCGACAAGGCTGATCTCTGGAAAAATGATATGCCCCGATTGTTCGCCGCCGATCTCGGAGCCGGTTTCGATCAGTTTTCCGAGGACGTATTTATCGCCGACATCTGTCCGCAACAGGTCTATTTCTTTCGATCTAAGAGCGAGTTCGAGGCCGATATTGCTCATCACGGTCGCAACAACGGTCGAATTCGCCAGCTTGCCGTGATCCTTTAGATACTGTGCCATTATCCAAAGCGTAGCATCGCCATCAACGAGGCTTCCTTTTTCGTCAACAAAAAGCGCCCGGTCGGCATCGCCGTCAAACGCGACTCCAAGATGCGCATTTTCCTCGACGACTTTTGCCTGCAAATCGCCAATATGCGTTGAGCCGCAGTTCTCGTTAATGTTGCGGCCGTCAGGTTGGTTGTGGATCGTAACGACATTGGCGCCGAGTTCGGCAAACAGTTTTGGAGCGAGCGATGACGCAGCACCGTTAGCACAATCGAGGATGATTTTTGTTCCGGCAGCAGAAAGATCGCCGGCCTCTTGCTCAAGATGATCCAGATATTTCCGGCGAAACTCGTCGGCAGTATCGAGACGAAACTCAACCGCATGTGTTCCCGGATCAATGTCAGAATAAATATCCCGCTCGATCTCACGTTCAATCGCCTCATTTATTTTCCTGCCCGTCGGCAAAAATATCTTTATTCCGTTGTCCTGATATGGATTATGCGACGCGCTGATAACAATGCCTGAGTCAAAATCGGAAGCGTTGGCCAAATACGCGACACCCGGCGTAGTGATCACACCGGCCGATTCGCAAACGGCATTATTCGCCACTGCGCCCGCGTGAAAGGCAGCCTCGATCCAGCCGCCGGATTCTCGTGTGTCGCGGCCCGAAACAAAACGCGGATCGCGGCCGAGTTTCTCTCGAAATTGCCGTGCCAACGATGCCCCGATTATCCGGACCGTCCTCTCATCAAGCGGAAATTCGCCCGCCAAACCGCGAATCCCGTCTGTGCCAAAAAGTTGTTTCATATTACAAGATGCTGTTTAGCCACGAATGCACGAATGAAGAAATCGAAGATAAATATCGTGAAGGGCTGCTAAGCATTCGTGCATTTGTGGCTAATTTCTTAATACTCTTAAAAAGAGACACTACCATAAATTATCAAAAATGGTTGACAACAATGTGCCGATTGAGCGAATCTTATACGTGCCGCTCCCCGAGCCTTGCGCTCCGATAATCCATTATGAAATATAGCATTTGCCTCGCTCTTTTTGTTTTTGCGACTTCAGCAGTTTCGAT
>JAYVFJ010000269.1:0-4505 GCA_043773225.1 Chloracidobacterium sp. | reverse complement strand
AAAGCGATTCCGGCTGTGGGTCTTCCGGCGAATCGTCGCGGCCGGTATAAGGATCGTTCTTCCGAGGCCGCCCGTCGATTAAAGCCTTCAGATACGACGCATAAGCTACCTCGTCAATGTCATTGTAAGCATAATGCCCGTTCCAGTCGTTTCCGCGGTTATAGATCAGCTTAAACTGCGGATACAGCGAAAACACCGCCAAAAACAGCCCCGCAATAATCCCAACTCGCCAACGTAATTTCATAATGGAAAATGCTCTAAACATTGTCCATTATCCATTATCCACTTGTCCATTTGCGTGAGCGGCTCAGCTTAATTAGACTTGGTGCATGAGTGTAAATGTCGTGGTAATCGCCAATTTGTATAGAATTTGCCTCGTTATCGCCCTAGCTATTGTCATTGCGGGTGGGACGGTAAATGCTCAAAACGCCGACGCCAAATTAATAAGCTCTCCGGCATTTATACTTTCATCCGAAGCAGTAACGGCCGGGATTGATGGAAATGTCAAGGTCTCCCTAACGATCAAAAAAGATGGCACGGTGAAATCAGTCCAGATAGTCGCCGGGCCTGCATGGCCGTGCGGCACATCGCCGGAAAAAGAATTGGAAGACGTTCGCAAAGCCATCAAGGGAAACGTATTAGCGGCCAAGTTTCAACCGGTTATGAAGGACGGGAAGACAAAGGAGGTCGATGTGGTCATGACATTTACGATCGGCGAAGCATATCGAAAGCTGCAGCGGGAACGTGAAAGGCAAGAGGCAATTGCTGCAGGTAGACCTGTTCCATCAATTATAAAGGGTGGCGTTTTGAACGGTCGGGCCCTCAGCCTTCCCAAACCGCCATACCCTGCAGAAGCGAAGGCACAACGGGCTAGTGGCAGCGCCTCGATTGAGGTTTTGATAGATGAATCGGGAAAAGTGATTCAGGCAGGCGCCGTTAGCGGTTGGCACGTCTTCCAGCGTGAAAGCCGCCTGGCCGCTTGTGCATCTCGCTTTTCGCCGACACTTCTGGAAGGTAAACCCGTAAAGGTGAGCGGAGTAATCACTTATAATTTCGGTGCTTGATAAATGCTGAATTTTGATATGAGCTTAAAAGAAAAAATAATTGCCGACATGACCGCCGCGATGAAGGCGAAGAACGCCGACAGGCTTTCTGTGCTGCGGATGGTGAAGTCCAATCTGATGAACCGCCAGATCGACAAAGGCGGCGACTTGACAGACGAAGAGATCACAAAAGCGCTGCAGTCGCTTGTTAAACAGCGGCGCGATTCGGTTGAGCAATTTGAGAAGGCAGGCCGCAGCGATCTTGCGGCGAAGGAAGCGGCCGAGATCACTGTCATCGAAGCATACCTGCCGCAGGCCGCGAGCGCCGATGAGATTGACGCTGCGGTTACAGCCGCGATCGCCGAGACGGGGGCTTCTACGATGAAGGAAATGGGCACCGTCATGAAAGCCGCGACCGCACACCTTGCCGGCAAATCAGCCGACGGGAAAATGGTGAGCGATGCTGTGAGAGCTAAATTATCGACATAATTGAACCACGGATAAACACAGATGGACACAGATAAAGAAATGATTTGAGGTTTGTTTTGTATCTGTGTTCATCTGTGTTATCTGTGGTTTCATTTTCTTAATATCGATATAATGGAAGACAAACTTAGAGCGGGGAAGTGGCTTGAGGGGCTTTACGTTCTGTTTGTTTTCACGCTGCCGTTTGCGACGCCAATTAATATTTTTGGAGCGCGGCTACAGTTTTCCGATCTTGTATTTTTGGCCGCAGCTTTTGTGTGGTTTGTTTCTTTTCTGAACAGACGAGAAACTTTCCGCTTCGATCTGTTTTATTTGTGTTTGGCTGCATACGCGGCTGCCGCCACCTTTTCCACAATTTTCTCCGCCGATCCGTCTCACAGCAAACTCGCGGGCAAATTCTATCTGCTCGGCGTCGCATTTTTAACATTTAATATTGTCACGTCGGTCAGCATTTTGAAAAGAGTGATGCTTGCGTGGCTGTTAGGCGCGGGTATTGTTTTGCTTTTGAGCCTGTTTGGGATCACGCTGTTTTACGTCGGTTTTCGGGATGCGTCGCAAAATATCGTCGTGCACCAGGGCTACGGCAGTTTGCCGCCGGGCAATTACCCGCGTATCGAGGGACTGTTTTCGTATCCTGCGATATTTTGTAATTTTCTGGCAGTGACGTGGATGTTCGTCCTCGCTCTTTGGGCAAACAACTGTCTGCGAAAGCGCAGCTTTTGGTTAATTGCCGCGTCGCTTTTTATTGTTGACGCATTTACATTGACGCCGGGATTGGGCGGAATATTTCTTGTCACGGGATATTTTTTGTGGGGAAAATTAAAGTCCGGTTTTGGCCGGTTGGCTTTTGTGTCAGGTTTGCTGACCGCTGCCGCATTTTTATTTGTCACATCGGTAACGCTGTTTTCTAATGAGCCGTCGGGCACACAGATAACACAACAGATCGCGCCTTCAGTTCGCGTCCACGCATGGCAAACAGCATTTGAAACTTTTCTGCAAAATCCTTTATTCGGACGCGGCGTCGGCATGCCGATAGCGAATGCGGAATTCACCGACCCATCGGGCAGCACACACATCTTGACCGACGCGCATAACACCTACCTGAGCGTGCTTGGCGAAAGCGGACTGTTCGGTTTTCTGACGTTCATGGCCATCGTTTGTTTTGCGGCTGTGAGTCTGATCCGTTGGAAACCGGAGAGCGAATCTCATAAGACGATCAGGCTCTGTTTACTGCTGGCAATGCTGGATGCGTTCTTTTACCAAAGCCTGACCGGCTCGTATGAAGACATGCGGCATTTATGGGTTCTGTTTGGGCTAGCCGTCGCCGTTGGCAGGTCAGTAAAAGTTAATAACTAATAGTGAAAAACCAAAAGTTAAAAGCCAGTAGGATTATTCCATTCTCAACTTTTCACTTTTAGTTTTTAGTTATTCACTTACCCAAAGATATTGCGCACCTTGTCCATCAGCGATTCGTCCGAGAAATCGGCATCCTCGATCTCGGCGAGTTGTTCGAGCAGTTTGCGTTGTTCTTTGGTGAGCGTTTTTGGCGTGACGAGTGTGACGGCGACGAAAAGATCACCCTTACCGCGCCCGCCGAGATTTGGCATTCCGTGGCCCTTTATTCGAAAGATCGTGCCGGTCTGCGTGCCTGCGGGTATCTTTAATTCTTCTTCGCCATCGAGTGTTTTAACATTGACCTCGGCTCCTAATGCGGCCTGGGCAAATGTTACCGGCACTGCCGAATAAAGATTCGCTCCCTGTCGTTCAAAATTCTCGTGCGCTGCGACGTGCAAAACAATAAACAGATCACCCGAAGGCCCGCCGTTCACACCCGCTTCGCCCTCACCCGTGACACGCAAACGCGAACCTGTCTCGACGCCCGCGGGTATCTTGATCTCGATCGTCCTTTCTTTTTCAATGCGTCCCGCGCCGAGACATTTTTTGCACGGCGTTTTAATTATCTGGCCTTGTCCCCGGCAATTTGCACAGGTTCGCATGACGCTGAAAAAACCCTGTTGATAACGCGTCTGGCCGCTGCCGGCGCAAGCGATGCAGGTTTCGGCTCGGGTTCCTTTTTCTGCCCCGTTCCCGTCGCATTCGCCGCATTTTTCGAGACGAGGGATGCGAAGTTTCTCGTCCTTGCCGGTCGCCGCGTCTTCCAATGAAATTTCGAGGTCGTAACGAAGATCAGAGCCGCGTTGAACGGTCGTCCGCCGTCCTGTCCGCTGGCCAAACATATCGCCAAAGCCGAACATGTCAAAAATGTCCTCGATATTCGAAAATCCAGGGTCAAATCCAGCGCTGCCCGCTCCGACACCTTGATGTCCAAAACGGTCGTAAGACGCCCGCTTCTGCGAGTCCGAAAGCACGGAATACGCCTCGGCGGCCTCCTTAAATTTATCTTCGGCCTGCGGGTCGTCAGGGTTCTTGTCCGGATGATGCTGAACCGCCAGCGTCCGGTAAGCGCGCTTAATTTCGACCTCGGTCGCCGTTTTCGTTACACCTAAAATTTCGTAATAGTCGCGTTTGCTCATAAGCCGGTTGTCAGTTGTCAGTTGTCAGCGGTCAGTCTTTCCGACAACTGACTACTGACAACTGACTACTGACTAAGAAGCGCCAGTCCATCGGATGAACTGACGCTACTTATATTTTGCGACATTCGCCGCATTTTCTCAAGTGGTTTGTTGCTGCGCCCGACGTAGGCGGCTTACGGGTCGGCAACAAAATCGGCATCGGCCACATTATCAACCAGGCTGATCACGCGGCTCGGAGTGCTAAATGTGTAACGACGCGAGTTAATCGTCACCACATACGTCTGCCCGACCTCGAGGCCGTCGAATGTGTAATAACCGAATGTGCCCGTCGTTGCAACACGCGGCTCGGCAAGCGAGTTGCCGGTCATCACCACCGTCGCATTGCGAATTCCCTGACCGTTCGCCGTCATCACCCGCCCCGAGATCGAAGCCTGTGCCGCCG
>JAYVFJ010000268.1:0-4368 GCA_043773225.1 Chloracidobacterium sp. | reverse complement strand
TTTTCGCCGAACGTGATTTGCGTTTGGTTCGTGCCGCTCGCGTCCATCCGCCAAACGTGATAAGCTCCGCTGCGGTTCGAGTTAAAATAAATATATCTGCCATCGGCTGAAACGGTCGGACGGTGATTTATTTCCCCGACATTTTTAGTCAACTGCCGCCGCGAATCGTCCGCCTGATGATAAATCCACAAATCATTATCACCCGTAATCTGGGTGACATAAACGATATCGCCGTTTGGCGTCCAATCCATTCCGCCCACACCGTCGCGGCTTAAATTGCCGAAGGTTCGCTGCCGCAGGTTTTCCAAATCGTCGCGCCCGCCCGTCCACAGGTGCGAGTAAAGCGTGAATTGGCGCGCCAGCAATTTTTGCCCGTCCACCGAGAGCGATACGCCGCGATAGATATTTAAATCGTTGGTAACTTTTCGCAGCCCGCCGCCGGGATAAGAGAGCCGCCAAAGCTGGAAGGACTTTCCTCTTTCACGCGCCGAGATGATTAAATCCTGACCGACCGGCAACCACGCAGCTTGCTCAAGCTGCCAGAGTTGCGGTGTTTTAATTTCCTCGACCGCGCCGGTTTCCGCATCCACAAAGAAGAATACGTTCAAGCGCGGTGCGTCTTTAAAAACGACGACGACGATTTTTTCTCCATCCGGCGACCACGCCGGATAACCGTTGTCCAAAAAACTGTTCGGCGAATTCAGGGCAGCCAGTTTTTTTTCCGCGCCGGTTTCCAGATTCTTGACGATTAAAACGCTTTCGCCTTCGTTCGGTCGAACGCGGCCGAAAGCCATCCGCTTGCCGTCGGGCGCGAAGCCGAAACCGCTCCAGACGTTTTCCGCAACCAATTTTGGTATGCCGCCAAAACGCGAAACCTGAAAGACGCTGCCCGCCAAATCGAAGCCGACGCGGTTGCGATAATAAATCGAATTGCTGTCGGGCGAAAACTGGAGAATGCCGATGGCCGACTTGCCCTCAATGCTCAGCGGCATTTCGGCACCCGAGGCGATGTCTTGAACCACAATGCGGCCGCCGCGGACAAACGCGAAAGAATTGCCGTCTGGTGCAATTACCGGAAACGTCAAATCGCCCGTAAACGTCAGCTTCTGAAAATTTACATTCTCGATCGGCGTGAAGGCCGTTTCCTCGTTTGATGGGTAAAAATACCTAAAGCCCACAAAAGCCAGGGCCGCGAACAAGACCGCGATCGCGGCCACCGAAAACCATGGCGAAGAAAGCACTGTCCTTCGACCGTTCGCAATTGATTTTCGATCCTCGGGTACGGGCGGTAGCGCGGCCGACACCGCATGCCCGTTGTCACCGCGGTCCAAAACTGTCTGCTGCAGAGGAGAAGTATCGTTCTCGGTCTCATCGTTGCGCGTAGCTATGATTTCACCATCATCGACAACGCGTACGGGCGCGACAAAACGATAACCGAGCCGTGGAACATTCTCGATAAAGTGCTTGACGGTTTTGTCCGCTCCGAGAACGCGGCGAAGGATGTAAATGTTCTGCGTCAGATTGGATTCTTCGACAAACAGGTCCGGCCAGACCGCATCCATTATTTCCAATTTGGAAATGACGTGTCCGTGCCGTTCGACGAGCATACGAAGGGTTTGAAAGAGTTTTGGCGAGAGCGGTATCGGCTCGCCCGCCCGGATCAATACCCGTTCGTCGGCGTCCAGCCGAAAGCCGCCAAATGCGAATATTTTGTTGCGTTGCTGACTCACAGAGCAATTTGATAATTACTTGATAAATATTTGAGCGCTCTCTTGAGGACTTATTACCGCTCTTTACCTTACGCTGATTTTTACTCGGACTGATACGGACAGTTTACGACACCTTTGGAGCAACCGGAAGAACAAATTCCGAATTCCGCGGACTGAAGTTTATAAACTATGAGAAAAGCCTCGCTTTTATTTTTGTTGGCGTCATTGGGTGCGCTGGTTGCCGCTTGCTCAAGGACGGGCGAGCCATCAAAGGTCGCCGATGTCTGCCAAAAAGGTGATGGGGCAATCGTCGCTGTTGAGGGCTTTCTGGTGCTGCCCACGTTTACGCAGACGACCATTGACAAGAAAACGGAGATGACTACATACGAATTGTCTCTCGCCGAGGGTCCCGATGCCGAAGGCGCCGCAATAAAAACAGCCGTAATGGGGACCCGCAGTAATAAAACAAATCGTATCAACGAGCTGCCCTCGGATGGCTACACAAAACGGGACCTGCAAATTTTCACCGATGCGGGCGAGACCATTAGTTCGCTCGAACGAGTGAGAGTGACGGGTGAAATGTTAAAAAGTGGCAATGGCGAACCGATTGCGAAGCCGTGCATTTTGAAAGTAGAAAAGATTGAACGGCCATGATTGCAACATGAACTCTCGACCTGCACCAGGACCAAATAGAAAAGGAGGAATAAGACCTTGAAACGCAGAATAACATTATCAATCGCACTCGCGTTGAGCGTTTTAGTATCGCTGACGATTTCGGATTCGACAGCAAAGGCAGAGCCTCCGCAAAGATTCCGTGCTCAGACGGGCATCGTTCCGCTCGGTCGGGGTCAACAGCTTCGCGTGGCGATAGTGGACTATATCGACGAGGACGATGTTGGCGTCACCTTCAGACGGACGGAATATACTCAGAGCGTGTGCAGCGGCGGCTTCTGCAGGCTTGCCGTCACGTCTGAAACAACATCCGATCCGATAATGCTGATGCGGGGCGAGGCGGCTTCGATCGTAGTCAATCCAACGAACCGAGACAACATTTATGTGAGCGCGGTCGTTTTGAGCAACAGTCGAAAGGCGAAGGTGACGGCGATGGTTGTTGATACCTCGACACAAAAGGTTGTCGCCTTTGCGAACACCACCTTTGACGATCAAGCGGTGCAATGAATAACGCTGTCCCGAACAAATTATCGGAGCGGATGCGGCGACGACTTGCTTGTTGAAAAGCACTCGCCTGATGCGTGTCCACGAACTCGCAAAATGACGATTTAATGAATAAACCAAAAAGGAGAGAAAAATTATGAAACGCAGAATAACATTATCAATCGCTCTCGTTTTGAGCATTGTTTTAGTATCGCTGATGAGTTCCGATTCGACGGCGAAGGCACAACCACCTGAAAGATTTAGTTTTGACATGGGCTTCGTTCCACTCGGTGACGGTCAGATTCTTCGTATTACGGCTTCCCCCGCAGGAGGCAATTACACTTTTGCATTCAGACGGATTGAATACACGCAAGTTGTTTGTAACGGCGGCTTATGCAAACACGCCATTTCATCACAAACCACATCTCCCCCGATAATACTGGAGTCGGGCGAAGCAGTTTCATTCGACATTACACCAATGCCAAATTCGTCGGGAGTTCGCGGAGTGGTTTTGAGCAACAGTCGAGATTTGAAGGTGAATGGGATAGTTTTTGATACCACGACGCAAAGAGTTGTGAGCATTATTGGCGTTCTTATTTCTACGTCGTGAGGAATAAGTCCGTTCCAAACAGCTTCTAAATAAATTCTTGGGCTGAAAGCGCATAGCTTTTACCAGCGTTCTAAAACGGTAAAAAATCGGAAGAAACATTTATGAAAAATCCAATAAAATTCGGATTACTTGCGGCAATTTTTGTCTTCAATGTAACGGCAAACGCGCAAAAGATTACAAGTTGGTCAAAAGAGGTAACCGTCATTAAAAGCGAACCGAATAAGACCGTTACGGTGGACGGAGATTTGGCGGACGGCAAGATTATGGAAGACTTGTCGTGGGCTTCGTCCAGTTCAAATGCCTGTTTTCCCGCCACCCAAAATTTGAAATATCGCGGCAATCACGTCCTTTACGCGACGACGATGCAGCCGCGTTCGATAATGAAAATTGTCGTTACGCCCGATGATGAAAGCGCGAATATGAGTCTCTACAGTTACCGGATCGGAAATGGCGATTTCAGTCTGGTGCCTAATCTGCCGCGCAGCATCACCTGCGAATCCAATGAAAAGTGGAACCGACCTTGGAAAAACAAGGTGCAGACACACGAGAGAAAAGTAGAATTTCAAAACCCGGGACAAAACACCTACAACATCGTCATCGGCGTATCCGACCCGAAAGGCATTACAACCGGAAAATACAAGGTTTCGGTTATTTTGGAAAGCTAACCGGCGGTGAGCGGCATTGTTTTTAATTTCCGGACCTAAACAAAAGGAAGGAAATATTTTTGGAGGTCATTATGCAAAAAAAGAGTTTTGGGGTTAAGTTCGTGGGATATGTTTTGGCTTTGCTCGCGACTGGTTTTTTAACCGACGTTTCGACCCAGATACGCATTAACGGTCCGCGTCCGCCCATTACAAAACCCGCCGGGCCGCGGACCGAGCCGGGCGCGAGCGA
>JAYVFJ010000267.1:0-5149 GCA_043773225.1 Chloracidobacterium sp. | reverse complement strand
CGGAGATCACACCTGCTGTGTCGGATGTCATTCTCAAGGGCATTGAACTTCGTCAGGATCAGCGATTTGCAAGCGCTGCGGAAATGCAAAAGACTCTGCGCCGTGCTTTCAAACAGGAAAAACCCGAAGATGTGGATGCCACAATCAATATGGGCAGCGAATTAAAGCGCTCTCCCCTGCAAACAAACCCTTCGGAAATGGAGACACGCGCGCAGCCCGCGGTTCCCTTATCGACGTTGGAAGAGTCTATCGAAAAAATGGCTCCCTCGACGGTTGAGCCGCCAAAACAGTCCGCGATACAAACCGAAGTACTTATGTCTCGGCCGGAAAGCGACAAGGAAACGGAGACACGTTTGGCAGCTACGGCAGACGCAAATGCGATGCCGGCACCTGGCGTGCAAGTAAATATCCGGAAAGCTGTTCAGAAAAAGAACTCGTCTAAAACCGGTTTGATCATTGGCGTTCTGGTCGGTTTACTTGTGCTCGGCGGCATTGCCGGTGGGGTCGGTTGGTTTTATTATTCGAGAAATTTCGCTGCGGTCAAACCTACGCCTACTCCTACTCCGGCACCTGCGAGCCCGTCGCCGGCGCCTACTGTAGAAGTGATTGCCGAATCAAATCAAAACACTAATTCGAACACAAACACCTCCGTCGAGGCCAATACAAATACCGATACTGCGCCGCGAACGACAACCGCTCCCGGCACGGTGCCGCCGCGTCAGCCTGTGACGGGCAAAAATCCCGACACGACGACTAAGCCTCCACCGGCCAAAAACACGCCGAAACCAAAACCAAAAGACGACCGGACGGTGATCTTACAATAGCCGTTGAAAAGAATTATGAAACGAAAAGGGCTTGTTTACGCATGTATTAAATGTTTGGCTGCACTCGTAATCATTGCTGCGCCATTGTCCGTTGCGGCACAGTCCAAAAAAGACCGCGAACGGGCAAAAAAGCTGGTAGAACAAGCCGACAAGGCTTTTCAACAGAAAAATTACCGAGTTGCTGCCGATACTTACGGCCAGGCTCTCGCTTTTATACCTAACAGCCCGTTCCTTCATTACCGCAAGGGTTTTGCTCATTTCAATTTAAAGGAAAACGAGCTTGCAGTTGGAGAATTCACAACTGCGTTGAGTCAGGGATTTAAGCCGCTTGAGATATACCGTGTTCGCGCCTTTATTTACTACGAGCAAAAGAAATATGACGAGGCGTTAGCTGACATTGATAAAGGCCTTGCCCTAGACCCAAAGGATCTGCTTTTCTTAAAAGGAAAAGGCGAGATCAATCTGGATCGAAAGGCTTTTCCTGCGGCTCTCGATGCGTTTCAAAAGGCCGCAAAAGTAGCGCCCAATGACGCTGATGTTCAATACAACATGGCCCGCGCGTATTTCGCGCTCGGTGACGCAAAAGAGCAGGGTGTCGCGGCCGAAACGGCCCTCGCAAAAGGCACGAGATTTCCCGGCGAATCGCACTATCTGCTTGGCGATGCGCGCCAGAAGCAGGGAAATTGGCAAGGCTCGATCGACGCTTATCAAAAAGCGATCAATTCAAAACCCGATATTTATCAAGCCTACTTCAACCTTGCCGAAGTTTACCGCAACGAGAATCGTTACAGCGATTCGATCGCAGCCTTAAAACAGGGTCAAAAGACCTTTCCAAAAGACGGCAAGATCTACACCACGCTCAGCCTTTATTATAGCCTGTCTGACCGTAACGATGATGCTGTCCAGTCTGCAAGAGCCGGCATAACGCTGCTTCCAACAGCTTACGCGGGTTATACGGCGCTTTGCCGGGCGCAAAATGTTCTGAGAAATTACTACGAAGCGGCAACGGCCTGCAACACCGCCCTCGATCTCGAACCAAACGACGGCGAAACTAATTATTACCTCGGCAATGCCTATGTAGGGTTGAACAAATCGGTCGAAGCGACAAGCAAATATACCAAGGCCGTCAAAGGTCTTACCGAATACACGACTAAGAACCCAAACAGCGTTGACGGCTGGTATCTGCTCGGAAACGCCTCGTTCGCCGACAAGCAGTTTGACCAGGCCATCGAAGCCTATCTGAAAAGCCTCGTCATCAGCCCGAAATTTCTAAAGGCACGCGTAAATCTCGGCATCGTTTACACCCGCAAAAAGAATAAAGCCGCTGCCATCGAGCAATACAATTTCGTTCTTCCCGCCGATGCCGCTCTCGCAGCCAGATTAAAGGCTGAAATAGACAAGATGTAGCCTGAATCTCTTCCCCCGAATCTTGTTTCACAAAATGTGGCACGTGCCACATATAAAATGACGCAAACCGTTTTACTTTAGATTCATTTTACGGAGAATCTCGATATATCGCGGTTGAGAGCGGATGCTGTCAAAGATCGGGTCTGCCTTGACGAATGCGGACAAAAAGGCTCGCACCTCGAAAGCTTTTTCCAGATTGCCGAGTGCCCGCTCTTCTTCTCCCAAAAAAGTAAATCTATTAGCGATCAAATAGAAGCTATTATTGTCTTGCGGACTTTTGAGAGCGTTGTTTATGTCAGATTCGATCCACTTTCGGATGCCGCCCTGCTGAAATATCTGCCGTTGCTTGTCAATGACCGCCTCTTCGGCCTCCTTTTGTTTTGGCGATGGATAGGTGATCTCACCGAAGACCTTATCTCTGGATATGATAGCTTCGACGGCTTTGTCATGCTCGCCGGTCTTTAAGTAGATATAATGTAAATATTGATGAGCCATGACGAACTCAGGATTTATCTCCAAAGCCTTTAAGCAATATTCTTTTGCAAGGCCGTATTCGTGGGAAAAGTAGTAGATCTGCCCAAGATCGGCCAGATAGTTATACGAGACCGGGTTGATCTCCAATGCCCTCAACATCTCAGCCTTGGCCTCATCGTTTCGACCCTCAATCGCCAATAATTCGGCATACCAATGATGCGCCGCTGCATAATTCGGATTCAACTCGATCGCTTTTTTAAACTCGATCTCGGCTTCGGCCCAATTCCAATCGTGAATCATTAATACAAAGCCTTTAGAGGCGTGCGGCTCAGCGAGATTGGGGTCGAGTTCGAGTGCTTTACTAATTGCAGTACGAGATTCGGGTGCAAATTTATCCATTGCCAACGTGTCCGCCAAACCGGAATAAGCGAGAGCAAAATCAGGGTCCTTTTCGATGGCGTCACGAAACAGCTTTTGAGACTTTACCATCCCTTCGGAGGTGCGTTTGTTCCACTCATATCGGCCATCGAGATAAAGCTGATAGGCATCGGCGTTTTGCGTATAGCGCTTATTCAACGCATCCTTTTCCGTCGCCGTAAGACTCAGTGCAAGTGCGTCAACAATCTGAAGGGCGATCTCATTGTGGAGTTTGAATTCATCCTGAAGCGACTTCTCGATCTGGCCTGCCCAGACCGGTTTTCCATCGCTGACCCTAAGCAATCGCATTGTTATGCGAACATGATCGCCGGTGTGGTGAATTACGCCTTCCAATACCGCATCTACGTTCAGTTGCTTTCCAAGGCTGATTGAGTCAGCTTTGTGATTTTCAAATGCAGCTATCGCGCTTGTCGGGCGGACATTTAATGATCTTATGCTGCTAAGCCTGGTAATAACGACATCAGCCAGTCCCAAACCGGCGTGTTCGGTCTCGCTTTTAGGATCAATCGGCCTGAACGGCAGGACGGCCAGCGACTTGATGTCTGAAGCATCTGTGCTTACAGCCGCCCCAAAAAAATAAATGAATGCAAAAGCCGCTCCCGCGAGCAGAACAACGCCGGCAAGCCCGGCGGTCATTTGCCGTCTGCCGATCTTTGCGGAACGGTAAAAGGCCGGGCTGTTAGCAGACCCTGTCGCGGGTTCCGCTGCGGGCGGGCCGCCGTTCTTGTTCTCAATCGTGCCGGTAAAACGATAGCCGCGGCGCGGGACGGTTTCTATCAGGCTGCCTTCGCCCAAGTCTTTGAATTTTTGTCTGAGAAGGTAAATGTTATGGGTTAGATTGGTTTCCTCGACAAACGAATCGTCCCACACTTCGCTCCAGATCTCTTCTTTTGAAACTACCTGGCCGCCATTGCTGACCAACAGACAGAGGAGTTCGATGGATTTGAGCTGAAGTTGAACGGGCCGGTCAGCAAACCACAATACCCGCCGTTCGACATCGAGGGTGCAGTTGCCAAATTTGCGTAAGTTTTCGCTGCTGCTGTTGATCATTGGTGTCGGATATCAACAAATCACAAAAAACTCATAAATAAGTCAAGACTCTGAAAACAGCTTTGATTCAAATATAAGGTGCGCCAAGCCAAATGCATTATTCGGCCTGCCGGAACTATATTCCGTTAGGGTTGGAGATAACGGTGTAATGCGTTTTCAAGCCATTGTAAACCAAAAATCGGAAAAGTGCAAGGGATTTTTAGTCACAATTGCATTATTCGGGGTGCGTTGCTTGAAAAAGTATCCGGGTCGCGGTTGCTCGGCCCGAATGTTGCCGCCGGAAGACTTGATACTCCACCGGCGGCAACAAAAAATTTATCCGATAAAACGAGAAAGGAGACCAGCTCATGCCACACGTGTCGTCATCACGCACCATTGTTATCACATCGATCATGTTCGTTCTTGCAGCCATCGCCCTCAATGCCGGCTGGGGCAGTGGATATGGCTTTGGCCTGTTTGGGGCCAAGGCGGCTGAAAACGCGCCTGATCGCACCTCGGATAAGGCGGCAGTTCTGACCGGCGGACCTCTGCCGATGGAGGTTCAGCGCGCTGATCAGGCACATGCAGCGGCGATCTCGAACAAACTTCTCGTCAATCGCACGTGGGACGGCGGGGGCGCCACGAATAATTGGTCGGAGGCGGCAAACTGGAGCAGCGACACGGTTCCGGGTTCAGGCGATGTGGCTGTATTTGACGGCACGAGCACAAAAAACGCGACCATTGACGCCGCGTTTGCGGGCAGCGTCGATGGAATGCAGATCGGTGCAAGCTACAGCGGAATCATTACGCAGGCCAATGGAATAAACCTTTCGGTGGGGTCCTCCGGCTACACGCAAGCAGGCGGCACGTTCACAGGTGGCAGCGGGCTAATTACATTCAACAGCGCTTTCGCGTTGAACGGAGGCACGTTCAACGCGCCAAGCGGCACTCTGACCTTCGCCGGAGATCCGGTCACG
>JAYVFJ010000266.1:0-10480 GCA_043773225.1 Chloracidobacterium sp. | reverse complement strand
AAAGAAAACCTTTGTGAACTTTGTGACTTTGTGGTGAAAATGATGTAAATTAACCCAAGTCTAAGCACTTTCCCCAAAACCCAAGCCAACGCCCAAAGGCCAAGGCTAAAATGAACAGAAGACAGGAGATCATATCTGCATGAAAAATCCTTTTCTCGAAAATTTCCGCCCGTATATTCCGGATGCATCAACATTACGTGAACTGACACCATTTCCGCTGATAGTCGGTACGCTGCTCGGCATTATTTTCGGAGCGTCGTCTCTTTATCTGGTGCTCAAGACCGGCCTGACGGTGTCGGCCTCGATACCTGTGGCCGTGATCGCGATCACTGTTTTCCGTCTTCTTTCAAAGATCGGAATGCGCGACGCGACGATACTCGAAGCCAACGTGATGCAAACCGCCGGATCGGCTGGCGAATCTATAGCGTTCGGAATCGGCGTGACGATGCCGGCGATCATGATCCTCGGCTTTGATCTCGAAATTACACGGGTGATGCTGGTCGCTATCTTGGGCGGCCTGCTGGGAATTCTGATGATGATCCCGCTCCGTCGCGCTCTAATAAAGGAACAGCACGGCTTTTTGAAATATCCTGAGGGCACTGCGTGCGCCGAGGTTTTAAAGGCAGGTGCGTCAAAAGAATCGCGTGAAGCGTCGCACGAAGGCGACAATCATGGTGACGATGACGCGGCTTTGCGCGGCGGCAAGATTATCTCGATCGGTTTTGCGATAGGGTTTATGTTCAACGCCCTGATGAAGGTGCTCTTCTTTTGGAAGGAATCGCCCGGCTACGACTTTACGCAAAAAGGATTTAAAGGCGGCTCGATTAATTCCGATAATGACCCGACACTGCTCGGCGTCGGTTATATAATCGGGCCGAGAATCGCCGGCCTTATGATGGGCGGCGGCGTATTGTCTTATCTAGTTCTTATCCCCATCATCAAGTTTTTTGGCGACGCGCTGACAACGCCCGTAGCTCCTGAGCTGAGCAAAACCATCGCTGAGATGGGCCCGGGCCAAGTTCGTGGAGCATATGTTCTATATATCGGTGCCGGTGCAGTGGCTATGGCTGGAATGGTTTCGCTCGCGAGAAGCATGCCGACGATCTGGCACGGCCTCAAAGCCGGACTCGCCGACCTTCGAGGCGGCTCGGCTGAGTCAAATGCCAATTTGCCACGCACCGATCAGGACCTCTCGATGAAATGGGTCGTCATCGGCGTAATCATTCTGATAGCCGCAATAATGCTGTTTCCGCAATTGGGCCTCAGCGTTTTCGTAAGTCCTGTGACATCGCTCTTGGGAGCGATCCTCATTATTATCCTCGGATTTTTGTTTGTCACTGTTTCGTCGCGTCTGACAGGCGAGGTCGGTTCGTCGTCAAATCCGATCTCGGGCATGACGGTGGCGACATTACTCATCACATGTCTGGTTTTCTTAGGGTTGGGCTGGACCGCGGCCGATCCTTATTTTGTAACCGCATTATCTATCGGCGGCATCGTCTGTATTGCCGCCTCGAACGGCGGCACGACGTCGCAGGACTTGAAAACAGGTTTCTGGGTAGGCGGCACTCCGTGGCGGCAGCAGGTCGCGATCCTTGTCGGAGCGTTAGCGTCGGCTCTTGTGCTTGGCTCGCTGCTGATAATGCTTAACGGCAACGAGACATATTTCCAAAAGATCGACGCCGCAAATCCTGTCGCGGGTAAAACGATCACCGAAAACCAGCTCTTCAAGCAAGGCGGCCAGTTCCAGACCGAAAAAGTTTCAAACGGTAAATATAAAGATACCGATACGAACACTTATCGTGTTTGGCAAAACACCGAACCGTCGGCCGGCCAAGTCGGAAAATACCTCGTCGATCAAAGCGGCAAGCCCGTGTATTTTGTTGATCCCGGCATCAACGGCATTATCAAAAAAGATGAGGACGGCAACGATCTGACCCGCTATGACGCTCCAAAAGCGACGTTGATGAGCTATATAATCAAGGGCGTTTTGGGGCAGAATCTTCCGTGGGGGCTTGTAATTCTTGGCGCGATGATAGCCGTAGTGCTTGAACTGGCGGGTGTTCCGTCACTGGCATTTGCCGTCGGCATTTACCTGCCGATTTCGACCTCGGCGCCTATCTTTCTCGGCGGCATCGTCAGATATCTGGTCGATATCTACCTGAAACGCAAGCTTAAGGCCAAAAATTTGACTGAGGAACAGATCGTCGCCGAAACCGATAAATCGAGTGGAGTCCTGATGGCATCGGGCTATATCGCCGGCGGAGCAATTGCTGGCATTCTTATTGCGCTTTTTGCAGTTCAGCCATCGCTCAAAGGAATTCAGGATTCAGCCGAGCACTGGGCAAAGGGCGGCAATCCTTTCTTCGCGGGCGGCTACTCTGACGTTCTCGGCATACTGCCTTTTATTGCTTTAATGGTCATTCTTTACCTGGTCGGACGCGAATTGTGGCTGGCCGGTAAAAAGACAAGCTAAACGGCTATAAAAGAGCAAAATTTTGTTTTACATTTTTGATGCGACACGTTATAATGGATTTTAGAACGTGTCGCTTTTTGTATTTTCTTCGTTGGATTTCCTACAATTTATCTTTTTTTTCGCGTCTTTACAGATGAGAGTTTTGCAATTTTTTAATTCTCCACACCAAAGTCTCTGCGGTTTTTTGCTGTTTGGATGTTTGGCGGGTGGGTGCTCTGTCGCCGCGCCTAAGACTTCGGCAAACATTGACAGCAAATCAATGGCGGTCAAATCCGATTCCGCTAACTCTTCTCAGGGCGCGACTATCCCGATTGAACCAAACGGCCCCGCCGACACCGTTCGCGTGTTTTACAAACATTTGCGTGAAAAGAAGTTCCGCGAAGCCATCTTCCTGACAAACCTAAAACCCGCGATCGCCGGACTGACCGATACTGAGCTAAAGGATTTCTCAGTTGATTTCGAGGCCATCGCCGGACAGGTTCCGGCTGAGGTGCAGATAAACGGAGAGATAATTACCGGCGAGCAGGCAACTGTAACCGCAAATTTGCCCAATGAAGACGGCGACAAGAACGAACTTCAGACCATTAGGCTGCGAAAAGAAGGTGACATTTGGGTGATGCTGTTGGTTGAAGGCCCCGCCGAAGAGCTGATGAAAAAGGAAGGCAAGAATTATTTTTACAGCCTTCGCATGGCGACGCACGAAGACGAAGCGCGGAGAATGCTTGAGCGCATCTCAAAGGCGCAACTTGCTCACAGCCTGCAAAACGGAGGCGTATTTACCGATATGCAGACGCTGATCGTTTCCGGGCTGCTGCCTGAGGATATTAAAACGAGTGAATCCACCGGCTATAATTACACGATCAAGTTGATGCCGGATAAGATAAAATATTTTGCGACTGCAACGCCCGCCGAATACAACAAGAGCGGCAAACTTTCGTTTCTTTTGCAGCTCGATGCAAAGGGCATCTCACGCGTTACAGAAAAGAACAACGGCGGCAAGCCGATGAAGTAAGTGCAATATAATGTGTAGAGCGCAAAGCGCACTACCAAATAATGTGTAAAGACGGTTGATATTTTTTGAAAAATAAGTTTATATCGTAGAGTTGCCTATCATCAAGCAATACCATCACAATGATACGTGAACTAATAACCAAATTTAATCGCTCCCTTTCAGAACGCATGGTCTCGTCACGCCGTCGTCACAAGGCGCCGATCAAGGTTTGGTTCGAGCCCGATATGAGCACGGGGCGCTTGCATGGCGAAACCATTCCGGCGTGCATTTTGGGTGAAACGGCCGACATCAGCCGCACGGGCATCGGGTTTATTGTGCCCTCGATCCGCATTAAGGAAAAATATCTCGTCGGCCAGGAGCGAAACCTCAATATCGAGATCGATCTGCCGACCGGCAAGATCTTTATGCAGGCCGTCGGCCGCCGATATGAAAAGGTCGGAATCCACATATCCGCCGAACGCTTTTTCGTCGGCGCTCACATCCTCAGCCTCTCAGGCACCGACCGCGAAAACTACGAAACATTCCTAACCAATGGCAATCGCGGCCCCAAAACTGCAACCCGCCTTGAGATCGGCATTCATTAAACATTTATAACATCGGGTACTATTGGAGCGGCTTTTCATAAGACGGCGTTAATTCCGTTCTTAAGACATATCCTCTGAATCACATTTTTTCCTTGCATTGCGAGAGATTCGGGGGTAATCTATTTGCACATTTACGTTTTACCGATTCTTTTTTGCTTTATGGTGATCCACAGAGGTTCTACTGAAGAGCGTGAATTGTGCATTTGAACAAAATAAGAGGGGTCGAACTGCATGAAACATCAAAACATCGCATCTCGCATTGATCGTGCACGGCCTCTTTATTTTTGGATATTCCCGCTAGGCCTCGCTGGATTGTTTTTTATAACCGTTACGCTATTTCAAGGCGGAGCTAAAGCCAATACTGGACGTTCTGATGTCACGTCAGAGGGCATATATGATTCAGCGGTCGCGCTCATGACTGCAACATCGACCAATACGGCGACGGCGACGTCAACCTGCACACCGACGACGCCACTCAACGAGACTTTTGAGAGCGGAACGCTCAACACGTTCGCGTCCGTCGTGCCGACATGCGTCCCCGGCGGCTGCGGTTGGGCTTCGGTAACAACAGCTGCCTTTGGCGGCACGCGATCGGCATTTTCTCCCAGCGTGTCGGACGTCTCTGACCAACAACTGACGCAGACGACTGCGATTTCCATTCCGTCGGGTGCGATCTCACCAACGCTTACTTTCTGGCACCGCTTCGATTTTGAAAATCTGTTCGACGGCGGCGTGCTTGAAACTTCGATAAACAACGGAACGTCGTGGCAGGACGCCGGTGCGAACATCACCGCCGGTGGTTACAACGGCACTATCTCGTCTGCCTTTAGCAGCCCGATCGCGGGCCGGATGGCATGGACGGGCAACCCGAACAGTACGGATTTTGTGCAGGTGACCGTCAATTTAACGCCATATGTCGGACAAAACCTGCGTATTCGCTTTCGCCACGCCACAGACAACTCGAATTCCAACATAGGCTGGTGGGTGGATAACGTTCTGCTCAACACAAACGGAGCCTGCTCTTCTCCGACAGCGACGGCGACGGCGACGCCGGCCTGCAACTGGACGGCCTCCGCCGCCTATCCGATTCCCGTTTCCGATGAAGCGGTGGTGACGATAGGATCGAATATCTACGTTTTTGGCGGTCATAGCAACGGCGCGCCCGTAGCGGCGGCGAATAAATTCGACGGCACGACATGGACCCCTATTGCGTCTTTGCCAACCGTTCAGGCTTCCGGGGCGGCAGTCACCGACGGCACTTTTGCCTACATTCTTAACGGCTCGACAACGGGTAGCGTAGTAACGCCGCGGCTTTACCGATACGATCCGGTTTCCAATACGTATGCGACGATGGCGCCGCCCGGCACGGGGACAATTGGCACGACAGCCGTATTTTTGAATGGCAAGATCTACCGCATCGCCGGCGACACTAACGGGAGCGGGACCGGACAGACAAATACCGTCGAGGCATATACGGTTTCGAGCAATTCTTGGGCGCCTGTCGCCAATTACCCACTAAGTGTCAGTTTTGCATTCGCCGTTCCAATTGGTGGAGTATTCTATGCGGGCGGCGGTGTTAATTCTTCAGGGATGGACACTTTGACCACCGCCCGATACGATCCTGTCGCCAATGTCTGGGACGATGCGGCAATTGCCAATCTTCCGTCAGCACCCAGGCCCCACTGGGGAGCTGCTTCCGGTTTACTCAATGGTAATTGGATCGTCGGGCCGGGAGCCTCAGGCAGCGACATCGTGGGCACGGTTATCCAATGGAATCCGAATACGAATTTGTGGTCGAACTTGCCAAACGCCTTGCAGGCAAGGTATCGCACCGCCGGAGCGACGTTGGGCACTGGTTTTTTTGCCATCGGCGGCAACTTTGACCTCGGCACCACCGACAATCAGAGATTGAGCTGTTCCCCTGCCACGCCAACATCGACAAATACACCGACAAACACGGCAACAAATACTGCGACCCCGACGATCACGGCGACATTCACCCCTACTAATACGGTAACAAACACGGCGACGCCGACATTTACGCCGACGCCGAGCGCGACAAACACATTTACGCCAACGAGAACTAATACAGCTACACCGTCCGCGACAAATACGTTTACGCCAACGAGAACTAATACGGCTACTCCGACCGCGACAAATACGTTCACGCCAACGCCAACGGCGACTAACACATTTACACCGACGAGAACTAATACATCTACACCAACGGCGACGAATACGTTTACGCCGACACCGAGCGCGACAAATACATTCACGCCGACCGCGACAATAACACTCACACCGACGCTGACGGCGACGAACACGTTTACGCCCACACCATCTGCGACGAACACGTTTACGCCGACCAGAACTAATACAGCTACACCAACGGCGACAAATACATTCACGCCGACACCGAGCGCGACAAATACGTTTACACCGACTAGAACCAATACAGCTACACCAACGGCGACGAATACATTCACGCCGACACCGACGATCACGTCAACGTTTACGCCTACCCCGAACGCGACAAATACATTTACGCCGACCAGAACCAATACAGCTACACCAACGGCGACAAATACATTCACGCCGACACCGAGCGCGGCAAATACGTTTACACCGACTAGAACCAATACCGCTACACCAACGGCGACAAATACCTTTACGGCCACGCCGACGATCACGGCGACATTTACGCCTACACCGAATGCGACAAATACGTTCACACCGACGAGAACCAATACGGCTACACCAACGGCGACAAATACCTTTACGGCCACGCCGACCGCGACGATAACACTCACACCGACGCTGACGGCCACGAACACATTTACGCCGACGAGAACTAATACCGCTACGCCAACGTCGACAAATACTGCAACGCCAACATTTACGCCGACTTTTGTTCCGACGAACACGCCGACAAACACGGCGACGGCGACGATCACGGCGACATTTACGCCGACCAGAACTTCGACAAACACGCCGACAAATACTGCAACGCCAACATTTACGCCGACTTTTGTTCCGACGAACACGCCTACCAACACAGCGACTCCGACGATTACGCCGACGGCTTCGACGGCGATAACCGGAACGGTTACATACCTTAACCCGATCGGTCCGCCGGCGACGCGGTTTGTTTCAAATGTTCTGATGAGCGGCGCGGGGTCGCCAAATGTTTCGACGACGACGAGTTTTCCGGGCGGCACGTATTCCCTGAGCGGATTTGGAGCGGGTTCTTACACGGTCACGCCGACCAAGACGGGCGGCGGGAACGGTGCAGTTGGCTCTTTCGATGCTGCACGCGTCGCGCAGCACGCTGCCGGGCCGCCAAACCCGCAATTAAACGCCAACCAGTTAATCGCGGCTGACGTAAGCAACAACGGATCCGTCTCGTCATTCGACGCCGGCATGATCGCAAAATTCGTCGCCGGTATGCCGTATTTGCCTCCCGGCATTGGACTAACAGGAACTTGGAGATTTATACCGGCAAATAGGCCTTACCCATCGATTACGAGCAGCATTGCGGGTCAGGACTACTCGGCCGTGCTAATGGGCGAGGTTTCCGGAAACTGGACAAACAGCGGCGCACGCCCGACTAACGAAGGCAACGGGCCGGAGAGAAGCATTTCCGTTCAAGCACCGCAGCTCGCGGTATTGGCCGGCGAACAAATCATCATCCCATTAAGTGTTGAGGCTGTGTCCAATAAAGGTATTATCTCTTACGAGTTCGATCTCAGGTATGACCCGTCGGTACTACAGCCTTTGGAAAATCCGGTCGATGTGGCCGGGACGGTCAGCCGAGGCCTTTCGATCGTAACCAACACCGAAGAACCGGGCCTTTTGAGAGTCGTTATTTACGGTCCAATGCCAATAGACGCTGACGGATCGCTTGTAAACCTCAGATTTACCGCCGTCGGAACGCCGGGCGCTCAGTCACCGCTTATATGGGAGCGCATAATATTCAACGAAGGCGAACCACGCGTCATTGCAACCGAGGGACAGGTCGTGATTTCATTTTGAGCGAGCCGAACTTTGGCGATAATCAAATATACTTATGACGGGCGGGACGCGCTCATGACCCCAACGACGAAGATTTTGATGGCCTCATAACTACGACCGCCATATCGGCCGCTTCATATCCGAAGACCCGATTGGGTTTGGTGGTGGTGAATAACGCGAAGGAACACGAATGGAGGTTTTTGTATTCGCGTCTGTCCGAGTGATTCGCGGGTAAAAACTTTTGGGGTGGTATTTGGTTTCTATCTGGATTTCGCGGAGAGTTTTATTTTGCTGTCGGTTACGGAACTCATGGCGTCGAAGTCGTTGAACATTATCCGTTCCCACGTCAGAGGCGACGACGTGCCGGCGGCCCCGACTGCGGTGAATTTGAGGTATAAAAGCACACCGTCGGCATCAATCGGCATCGGGCCGTAAACGACGACTCGCAGCAAGCCGGGTTCGTTTGGATTGGCCACCGCAAAGAGGCCGCGGCTGACCGTTCCCGTTACATCCACAGGATTTTCTTGAGGCTGTATCACCGCCGGGTCGTATCTGAGATCGAACTCATAAGAAATAATTTCCTTAGTCACTGCTCCCTGAATGCTAACCGGAATAATGATCTCGTTGTCCGCCGTTACAAAATTCTGCACTGTGACAATAATCGGTTTCGCTGTTTCGCTGTCACTCTCCACTCTCCACTCTCTACTCTCCCCTCTGCCCTCCGGCCTAGGGTGTGTTAAAGGATTCCAGTTGCCGCTGGCCTCGCCGACTAGAAGAGCAACATAATCCTCGCCCGTCGCGTTGCCGCTGACCGATGCGTATGTCCGGCTGTCATTGTAGGTCTGTGGCGGCGTCGGCAGCGGGGACGGCGCTCCGGTTACGAAGAACTTCCACTGGCCGACATTTCCCGTGCCCGTGAGGCCTGCCGCGAACCTTGCGATCAGTGCCGCGTCATTTGATGAGACCGTGCCGTTGCCGCTCGAATCAGACACAAATCTCTGGTTCTGGCTGACGAACGGCACCGATCCGCTGACGCCCTGAGCGACGCGCGCTGCGTCGTTTGAAGTGATTGACCCATTTGGGCCGCCTGTTTTGGAAGGCGTAATGGTATAACCACCCGCGCCAAAACCGGCAAGAGCGTATGTTCCCGGCGTTCCGGTTACGACCGGGCCGACAGCGGGCGATCCGACGGTGCTCGCCACCGAGACGTTCTTAACAAATCGCGGGGGGACCGGATTGCCGATAGCGTTGCCATAAAGGATCGATCCCGAGATTGATGTGCCGCCGGCGATGATCCCGGTGCCGGTTACCGCAAGAGTATAAGGGCCGCTCGGCCCCGGAGGCGATCCGCCCGTCGAGTAGCCGTCAACGACAATGTTGTATGTGCCGGCGGGCATGTTTGAGATGACGACATTCTCGGCAAGGCCGTCTCCGCCGTCATCGTCAACGACAATGGCGTCGGTCAACAGATCGCTGCACGCATCGGTATAGACGATCAAGGCAAGGTCATCGCCGCCGGTCGGGGTCAATGTTACGTCTAAGCTGTTATTAGAGCTTGTAAACGTGATGCTGTATGCAACATCGGCAGCCGTGCCGGTGCCGAGATATACGCCGCCGCGCGGAGCCGCCTCAGCCGGGCCGCCGCCGGTCGCACTGCAAGTCGGGCAGCCGGTAACGGTCGGTGCGATAAACGCAGTCGGAAGATCGTAATTATCAGTAGTCGCAGCCGTCGTGCCCGAATCGTTATAAGGCAAAGCACCGATCACCGTAGCCGTCTCGCAAATGTCGCCGCCGGTCATAGGCAAAGCAATTGCGCGCTGAGGTTTGTTTTGTTTGGGCGGTTTTGCAGCCACCTGTTTGCTTGTCCTGATGACGGCGGCCGATCTGTAGTGATCTGCCCCGAGCACAAAACATACTAGCAGAAGCAGACATGCAAGAGTGATCGTTTGGCGGCGCAGCAAGAGTCTTAGGCTTTGCCCGGCATTTGTAAGATCAATTTTCGGAATGTAAGATGACCTGCCCATTTCGTTGACCAAATTCATTTATCGAGTTTTATAACTATATCACTTAAAGGCGGGCAAAAGTAAACAGATTGTGTGATTTCACAAAAAAGGGACGGGCAAAAGCCCGTCCCAATTGTTAGTTTTACCAAGGCACTTGCTAGTCGGCGATCAAGTCAACGTTAACAGACTGGCTGGTGACGCTGACCGTCAGCGGCGTGAACGCGAGTCCACGCGATGCGACATTGATAGTGAACGTCTGCCCGACCTGCAATCCGCCGAAGCGATAAATTCCAAAGCCGTTCGACATGATCGAGCGGGTTTCGCCGGCTGTGTCCGTCAATGTGACGCGGGCATTTGGTATGCCCTGTCCCGTTGAGTTCAGCAGTCGTCCCGTGAT
>JAYVFJ010000265.1:0-3599 GCA_043773225.1 Chloracidobacterium sp. | reverse complement strand
ACGCTGCCGCAGCTCTCTGCAACGCTGCCGGATCAAGAAAGTCGGTCTCAAATATGATTTGCCCGGTCTGGTCGAGAAGAGATTTTAGTTTCTCGGACGAGAACATATCCTTTTCACATATCAGGTGGATCGTTCCAAAAAGATAGGACGGCTTCTTTAGATTTTTGCCGGTTATCTTATAGAGAATTCCTGATGTCGCAGCCCGTTTCGCCGTCTGCGCATGAATGTTAAAAGCGGTCAGTAAGGTAAAGATGCATGCCAGCGATATAATTTTTTTCATATTTTTTTTCCAAAACTAATTTGATCTGATTCGGATGTCGTCCGCATCTGTCGTATTAGTATCAATCATATTCTCAAAAATCACATTTGCAAAAAACATTGGCGTTTGTGATTTTTAGCTCTTCAATATTGACTAATTCTACGATGCAGCCGGAATTTGAACGGGTTATCACAGAGAACGCAGGCACGATACATAAGTTGTGCCGCGTTTATACATTTGATCGGGACGAATATGAAGAGCTGTTTCAGGAAATGCTGATACAGATTTGGCGTTCGCTCGGAAATTTTCGCGGCGAGGCAAAGATGTCCACATGGATTTACCGTATTTGCATAAACTGCGCATTGAGTTTCAGAGCAAAGGCAGTTCGCCACAAAAAACGCTTTGAGACTCTCGACGGAAAGAATTTTCCTATGCCAATCCCGGACACGAATTATGACGATCGCCGCGAAAGCCTCTATGCCGCTATCCGCGAATTAAAACCCGTTGACCGCGCCATTGTTAGTTTATTTCTCGACGACAAATCTTATGAGGAAACAGCCGAGATTCTTGGCATGACCAAAACTAACGTCGCAACGCGGCTAATGCGGTTGAAAAGAAATCTAATGGAGAAATTATCAAAATGAACGATGACGACCTAAAAGCCATTTGGCAAAACGATAAACTCTCAACAACGATCAGTTCGGCAAAACTCAAAACACTCGCGGACCAACTCCAGATAAAGCTGCGGCGGAATGCGAGGATTGACTTTTGGGTTCAAGCAATTACGACCGCCGCGTGCTTTATTCCCGTGTTCTTTTACCCACGACTGATTTTTGCAGCCATGCTCGCACTTATCCTCGGCATTTGGTATGTCCGCAAGATACGCGGACTTTATAAAGACGGGCATTTCCTCGAACCGGACAGAGCCACGGTCAGCGAGTCCATAAATGCGGAAGTTAAGAATCTAAACAGCTTTTTTTGGCAAACTCGCATCGCGGTCTATATTTTTGTTCCGTTGATGCTTACCGCAACATATTATGGTATCGGGGCGTTTGATAACCCAGCCGTTTCGTTTGAACGTCGGGCTATTAGCCTCGCCAAATTACTCTTAATAGCAGAAATCTTAAGCGTAATAGGCTGCGAAATCTACTTCTGGATAGCCTACAAACCCGCTGTCAAAAAATTAACAGAAGTATTGCGTCAGTTAAATTCTGTCGATTCTTAGACATGCAAATTTAAGTTCCAGGTTTATTTTGGCGGTTCCATCACAGAACCGCATTCCTTACAAGTCCGCAGAGATTCGTCGCCGTAAAATTTCTTGAAGACACCCTGAAACTGCGTCATTATGTCTTCGAGCTGAAAGTATTCCTCGTAAAGCTTTTCGTTGCATTTTTCGCAGAACCACATCAGGCCGTCGAGTTCGCCCTCGCGGCGTTTTCGCTCAATGACGAGGCCGATCGTATCTGCTCCGCGAACCGGATTATGCGGAATGCGCGGCGGCAAGAGGAACATCTCGCCTTCGCGGATCGGCACCTCGACCGCTTTCCCGTCTTCCTGGATCTGCACTTTGAGATCACCTTCGAGCTGGTAAAACAACTCCTCGCCCTCGTCCCAGTGATAATCCTTACGCGAATTCGGCCCGCCGACCACCATCACAATAAAATCGTCGTCGTTATAAACACACTGATTTCCGACGGGCGGCTTTAGTAAATGCCGATGCTCGTCGATCCATTGTTTAAAGTTGAATGGACGCCGTATTGACATATAATAAGGATGAATTAAAACTCTGTGCAGTATTATATCGCGAAAGCTGCACTTACATAAACCGGCAATCATGCGCGGCAACACTAGCCGTATTCACAAGGAGGAAAAGATGGACATTAACGAAGATAAACTCAACGAACTATTAGGAAAATTTGTCGGCGATCTCGGAGCGACAATGCACGCCGGATCGATCGTGATTGGCGAAAAGCTTGGCCTCTACAAAGCGATGGCCACTCCGGAAGAGCGAGTCACGGCAGAAGAGTTAGCAAAGCGGACCAACACGAACGAGCGTTATGTTCGCGAGTGGCTGAATGCGCAGGCTGCGAGCGGTTATGTCCAATACGATGCCGATGCGGACAGTTATTATATGACGCCGGAACAGTCATTCGTCATGACGAACGAGAACAACGCGGCGTATCTGCCGGGAGCATTCATCTTGGCAACATCGGCATTAAAAGCCGTGCCGAAAATGATCGACAGATTCAAAACCGGTGAAGGGTTCGGCTGGCACGAGCACGACCCCGACCTGTTTCGCGGCACTGAACTTTTCTTCCGTCCCGGCTACAATGCCAACCTTTTATCGGCATGGATACCTGCGCTCGACGGCGTAGAGCAGAAACTACACGACGGCGCTAAAGTTGCTGATGTCGGATGCGGACTGGGAGCTTCGACGATCATCATGGCTGAGGCTTTTCCCAATTCCGAGTTTATAGGTTTCGACTACCATGACAAATCCATAGAAAAAGCACGCGAAAAAGCAAACGAAGCCGCTCTTGGCGACCGCGTGTCTTTTCAGGTTGCAAGTGCTAAAGAGTTCCCCGGAAACGATTATGATCTTGTGACGTTTTTTGACTGCCTTCATGATATGGGCGATCCGGTTGGAGCCGCCAAACATGTCCGAGGATCGTTAAAAGACAACGGCACATGGATGATCGTTGAGCCCTTTGCAAACGACAAATACGAAGATAACCACAACCCGGTCGGCCGCGTTTATTATTCGGCATCTACATTGATCTGCACTCCGGCATCACGATCGCAGGAAGTCGGCTTGGGATTAGGAGCACAGGCAGGTGAAGCAAGGTTGAAATCTGTTGCTAACGAAGGCGGCTTCACGCGATTTCGAAGGGCAACGGAAACGCCGTTCAATCTCGTTCTGGAAGCGCGGCCTTAGCGATTATAGGAAATTTACTTGCGAGTTTTTATAGTTCAGCTAATTTCTGCACGGTCCGCCAATTTCGGCCCGTTATGGGCGTCTTTAATTTTCCCTCGATAAAGTTCTTCCGGAACAGGACGCTTTCGGCTACTCCGTCGAGCAGCATCGCGTAGATCTCACGTCCTTTGACCGTGAACTTTTCCCGATTCGTTTGCTGTTCGGTAAGTGCAGCCTGTTTGTCAGCAGGCATTTCTTCACGCATAAATAGCACATGCATTTGTTTGTGCGTTTCGTATTTGCCGTCGAACGGATTATTCGCCAGCACTTCTGCTATTGATTTTTGTTCGCGAACCATGACGGAAATGCTTATGCCGAAGTCTTTTTTGATCGCGTCTTCGAGTTTCGCCACAAGTTTCGCTTCAG
>JAYVFJ010000264.1:0-13103 GCA_043773225.1 Chloracidobacterium sp. | reverse complement strand
AGCTAGCAAATTCTCAGGCAGATTGGAATAACAACTTTCCGGATATGACGTGGTTTTCCGAATATGACGCAAGTTTCCGAATATGACGTGGTTTTCCGGATTCCGGTGAACGGTTGTTTTTTTGATTGACCGGGTGTATTATTGGCGTGAAATCTATCAAAGTTTGGGCGTCGCACAATGAAATTCTCCTTGCCCGTTCTATTTGCTCTTTTACTCTGCTTGTTGGCGGCGGGTTACTCTGGCGCTGCGACGCTGACTGTAACAAAGATCGAAGACACGAACGACGGCGTGTGCGATGGGGATTGTTCGCTGCGCGAGGCAGTTGTCGCTGCTGTGTCGGGCGACACTGTTGTTTTTTCCCCGCTCTTCAACACCCCACAAACCATCACCCTTACCCTCGGCCAGATCCCCATCGACAAAAACCTAACCATCACCGGCACCGGACGAGATCTCGTGGACGTTAGCGGCAATTTGGCCGGGCGTATATTCCTTATATCTGCCAATCTCAACGTGACGATGTCGGGTTTGAAACTGCGCGATGGGAAGGTAGGAGCGAATGCGCAAGACACAAATGGCGGTGCGATCCGTGTTTTGTTTGGCAGCGGCAACCTTGCCCTGTCAAACATGGAGTTTACCAATAATATTGCGTTCTACGAGCCGGGAAACTCTGGTTTAGGATCTGCGGTCTTTTGTTCTGGAGGCACAATGACGCTAGACAATCTCAATGTCCATCACCACCAAAGAGGCGCAATTTACGGTTTCAATCAGATGGCAACAGTGAATATAAGGGATTCAATCTTAAGCGACAATGGTGTTGGCATAACGGCTTATACGTTGAATATGCAAAACACCACTGTCACACGAAATACTTCGGCGGGCATTAGCGCCCAACATATTACACTTATGAATTCAAGGATAACAAACAACGCCGGTCGCGGAGTAATCGGCGGAGACGCGGCCGGTACTACAAACATTGAAAACTCGATAATTTCGCAGAATAGAGACTCAGGAGTCGCTATTGCCGGCTTCGCCGTCATACGCAATACGGTTATCAGTAGCAACCTGTACAACGGTTCTGGTGCCGGCATTATTAACGGCGGCACGATGTATATCATCAATTCCGCAATTATCGGAAATTCGGCAGCCCGTCATGGAGGCGGTATAGCTACGTATGGCCATCTTTTTCTTACTAACTCAACCGTCAGTGGAAATATTGCGAATGGCGGAATGTTTGAAGAAGGGCTTGGAGGCGGAATCTACGCAGAGGTTGACTCTTCGAGCCACCTAACCTTGACAAATTCAACGATAAGCAATAACCGGTCCTCTGGGAAAGGCGGCGGTGTTAGGCAGGACGATTCGGAAACCACGACAATCCGAAACACCATTATTGCGGGAAACACCTCTAACCTTACAAACGAAGAAGACGTGTCGGGCACCTTTTTGTCACAGGGAAACAATCTGATCGGTGATACAACCGGCGGTACTGGGTGGAATGTGAGTGACTTATTAAATGTGAACCCATTTCTCGCGCCGCTTGGCTATAACGGGGCTAGCACGTTTACTCATGCCCTGTTGCTGAACAGCCCCGCGATCAATGCCGGAAATAGTTTATTCGCTGTCGATCCGCAGACGATGCTTCCGTTGACTACGGACCAGAGAGGTGCCGCCCGATTCATCGGCGGCAAAAATCAAACTGTTGATATCGGCGCATATGAAGCATTTTATTCGCCGTCGCCCGTTACTGTAAGCGGCCGAATCACAACCTACAGTGGCCGGGGAATCGACCGCAGCCGAATCATGCTGGATGGCGGGAATGGAAATATTCGCTACGCGCAAACAAATCCTTTTGGATATTACCGCTTTAATAATTTAATACCCGGAACGACATACACGATAACCGTTACTCATAAATTTTATTTATTCACGTCGCCGCAGTTTTTTACGGCAGACCAAAACCGCGACGATCTTAATTTCATAATCGGTTTATAGATTTAGAAGCATCCCGGCCAACTCCTTTATTGTTTGGCCTTCACCTATGCGGGATTCTATCCCGTCCATCACTTGGGAGGAAAGACAATGAGAAATCTAATTTTAGGCGGAATCGCCGTTCTTGCGCTAGCCGTCTCCATACTCGGCGGTTATTACTATTTCGGAATTGATAACTTGCAGGAAACGACTGCTCAGCAGAATCAATCGCCGGAAGCTGAAAATGAAGGACCGGGCGCGACAGACCCCGAACGGGCAGAGCGATGGAGAGCCGACGCCTGGCGGGATGAAAGCGGCATCGTCTCGAAGCATGGCTTGGCAAATGCAGTTGCTCAACGTGATGCCTATCTTGCGGCGCACAATCCGCCTGACGGATTTGGCGATAAGGGTATTGCCGAAATGAATTGGCTCCCAGTAGGCCCGCAGAATGTCGGCGGGCGAACGCGGTCACTCGTTTTCGACCCGACCAGCAATGCACGGGGAGACACGATTTGGGCCGGAGCCGCAAGCGGCGGTGTTTGGAAGACCGTCAGGGCGCCGTCGCTTCAACCAATAAGGTGGGTCGCGATGAACGGCGGCCTGCAAAATTTTGCCATAAACTGCATGCTGCTCGACATAAACCCAGCCAACAATCAGAAGACGCTGTGGGCGGGAACCGGGGAAGGATTTGCTAGTCCGGGGCTGGCCGGCGGCGGCCTTTTCAAGTCAACGAACGGGGGTGAGTCTTGGACGCGAATATCCCATACCTATGACTTTAAATGGCAGTATATCGACAGTCTCGCCATTACGCGCTGGTTTAACCCAGCTACTAACCGGAACGAGACCGTTATGCTCGCCGGTGTAGAGAATGATAAGTTTGCATTCCCTCGCGAAAGGGGAATAATGCGGTCAACAGACGAGGCAGGTGAAGTTGGTGAGGAGTGGGTCCAAGTGTATGATGCCGTTACTTCTTTTTCGACTGTCGTCGATCCAAGCAATCCGGGAAATGTAATGGCCGAAGTTCGGTCGCCCACTAACGAAGAGGGTGAAGATCTTCCCATCAACCGGGTAGTTTATTCAACGGACGCCGGAGAAACCTGGCATACTGCCACACGCACAAATAATAACAGCCCGACCCCTACACCAACTACAACAAATACCCGGACTCCGACCTCAACTCCAACGGCTTCTCCAACGACTACTCCGAGTCCACCACCTACTCCGAACTCGTCACCAGCGGTGGCACCGACAGCAACACCGGCTTTCTTTGAAACGGGCGCGGGCTATCGGATAGTAAAGTTGTGGTATCACAGCTCCGATCTCATATATGCACAGGAGGTTGAAGCGGCTGCTAATTTCCGCAGTCAGATAAGTATATCGACGGACGGAGGCCGCAGTTTTACCACGGAGGGCCGAACCGGAGTCGAGACTTACAGGGCTTATAGCGCTCTTTTCTGGGTGTCGCCGACTGATTCGAGCCTAATTATAACCGGCGGTACTGACCTTTCCCGCAGCACAAATGGTGGCCGGACCTTTAGCTTCATTGCTGGTGGGCAAGGTATAAGCAACATACCACACGGCGATTCACAATACGCAGTTCACCCGCCGACCTATACCGGTGCAAACGAAAGGCTGTATGTGACCAATGATGGTGGTATTTACAAAGCAGATAATATTAGAACCGCAGCGTACTCTACTGGCTGGCAAAATCTGAACAGCAGTTATCAATCGACTCAATTCTTCAGCGCTGCGGGAGATGCTAACGGAGCGGGTGCAAACACAGCGATAATTTCGGGAGGCACACAAGATAACGGTAGCCTCCGCGTCGTGGGTGCAAATCCAAACGCGTTTCATGTAATGGGCGGTGATGGAACTTCTTCAGCTGTTGACGGTACTTATTGTTATGGAATATTAGGTTTTGTTCCGGGATGGCTTTTCCGAAGCTCGGATTGCAATACGGCAAGTCCAACAACCCAATTTATCCATCACGGTATTTCCGATTACCAAAATCGCGGGGTAGATTTTAACCCGATAATAGTAAATCCGATGAATCCAGAGCAACTCTTTTTTGGCGGCAGTTCGGTATGGCGAACGGATAATGTCAAGACTTTAAATCCTTTGCAAGTGGGATGGAAAGAAATCAAAGTGAATCCTGTGTTTACTGCGACACCTACTGCGTCGGCGACTGCGTCGCCTACTGCGACGCCTACCGGCTCAGCGTCGCCATATACATATAAGTCAACGATAATAAGCGCAATGGATCTGAATCCCTCAAATCCCACTGTTCTGTGGGTTGCAGAGCGGGATGTTGTCCAGGGCAATGTCGGAAGACTCTATAAGACATACAACGCGTTAGTTACTCCCAATCCCACCGCGAGCCCGGCTATTCCGAACATCTGGACTCCTGTAGAAGACAACGACAATATCGATCTATTGCCAAATCGACAAGTTATAAAGATTCTTATTGATAAATATGATCCAGACAGTGAGACAGTTTACATTGGAATGGCTGGTGCTAAAGAAGATAATCTCTGGCGGACTAAAGATGGAGGTAAGAACTGGGATAACATAACCGGGGGCGATGACGTAAATTGCCAGCCGAGTCCATCTTTCCAGGGTTTACCGTGCGGCCCAATAAATGCTATCGCAATCGATCCTATTAACCATGCAAAAATTTATGTAGGAACGGATATTGGCGTATACGTTACTGACAATGTCAACATGCTGCCTATTGAGGACATTGTTTGGGAACCTGTTATGAATGGCCCCGCTAATGTTAAGATCAGCGATCTCAACTTTCTAAAAGGTTCCAACAGGCTTTTGGCCGCAACGTACGGCCGCGGTTTATGGGTAGCCGATTTGGACGGGTCATCGAGCAATCTTAAAGCCATCAATGATTTCGACGGTGATGGGCGGAGTGATGTGGCGGTCGTGCGGGATGATGGGGTGCATTTGGACTGGCATTTGCAGGGTTCGACGGAGGCTTATCGGTCGCAGCAGTTTGGGGCGACGGGGGATCAGTCGGCTCCGGCGGATTATGATGGCGACGGGAAGACGGATATGGCTGTTTTTCGGTCTTCGGAGAGCCGTTGGTATAGCCTGTTGAGCAGCAGCAACACGATGGCGGTGACCGATCTTGGCGATGAGAATTCTGAGAAGGTGCCGGCGGATTTTGACGGCGACAGCTTGGCGGACAAAGCGGTTTGGGATCCTTTCACCGGCACTTGGGTAGTGGAACAGTCGCAGAACGGGCACCTGACATTCCAGTGGGGAGCTCCGGGCGACACGCCTGTTGCGATGGACTTTGACGGCGACGGGAGTGCCGATTACGGCGTCTTTCATCTGGAGAACGGCGTGATCACGCTCTATTACCACGCTCAGGGCGGCGCTGTTACAAAGCAGTTCGGGCTGGAGGGCGACATTCCAGTGCCGGGCGAATATGACGGCGACGGGAAGATTGACATGGCCGTATGGCGGCCGGATGACGACGGCGAGGGCAACGGCTGTTGGTATATCTGGTATAACGCGACAGACTACAACGAGTATGAGGCGGTTCCCTGGGGAGTGGCCGGCGACGTTCCTGTCCGCGGCGACTATGACGGCGACGGGAAAATTGACGTAGCAGTCTGGCGTCCGAGCGACGGGATGTGGCACATGCTCCAATCGAGCAACGGGTATTATTCGGAACGCTTTGGGGCAGACGGCGACACGCCTCCGGGCGTCAATGCCACTTACAACTGGCGACCGGGCCAGACATTTACCCCCGCCCCGCCAAACGCCGTGCCGAGGAGACGAACGTTCAACACCGACGACACGCGTCAGACAGCGGCGGATTGACGGGTCGAGATGTTTTCAATAGGAGTGCTTAGTAAGGGCGGTGGATTCAATGTTGAGTGTATCGCCCTTGCTGACGCGCGGGCTTGGGCAATGAGTGTATCGCCCTTGCTGACGCGCGGGCTTGCGCGACACGGGCATAGGCGGGCTTGGCGGCTGGCGGGCAGGAGACTCGCGGTTTGGTCGGTCGGCGAAAAAAAGCGCTTGCAAAAAAGGTGGGACAGGGATAATCTGAGATTACACAATTGAGACTTTTCCGATCGATTCTTTTTTCGGCCATGCGACTTTTACATTGCTTTCATTTTTCAAATTTGGTTCTTTTGTTTGTTCTTGTTTTCTGCATCGCTTCGGCTGGCAGCGCTCAGTCTGCACCGATGGGAACGCCGACATGCACTCCGCCGTTAACTGCAAATTTTGACGACGTGACGACATTGCCGGGTGCAGGATGGGTTCAGATCAACCACAGCGAACCTATCGGCAAAGGCATTTGGGCGCAGGGCAATCCGTTTGCTTATCCGGCACACTCAGGAAATGCCAATTCGTATATCAATGTTTCTTTCGATAGCGGAAGCAACACTGCGACGCTCAATAATTGGCTGCTGACGCCGACACTTGTGTTGCAGAATGGCGACTCGATCACTTTTTGGACCCGGACAATATCTGCCGTGAAGTTTCCCGACCGAATGCAAGTGCGTCTCAGCACAAACGGGCCGAGCACAAACGTCGGCACTACTGCCACGCAGGTTGGCGATTTTACAACTCTTTTAATCGATATCAACCCTACCTATCAGATAAGCGGCCCGGGAAGCTATCCTAATGATTGGGCACAATATACCGCTGTCGTTACCGGGGCGCCGTCGCCGGTTGCGGGAAGATTTGCGTTTCGTTATTTTGTTGAGAACGGCGGGCCAAACGGCGACAATTCGGACGGCATCGGCCTAGATACAGTGACCGTTAATAGCTGTAACGCGGCGCCGGGAATAAGCGGGACAATTACATACGCCAACGCTATTGGGACTCCGACGCCGCGGTTTGTTTCCAATGTTACGATTACGGGCGCAGGATCGACGAATGTAATGACTACCACGGGTTTTCCGGGCGGCAATTATTCGCTCAGCGGATTTGGGGCGGGTTCCTACACGGTCACGCCTACAAAAACCGGCGGAGTCAACGGAGCAATATCCTCTTTTGACGCAGGCAGAATAGCACTGCACGTTGCCGGGCCGCCAAATCCGCAACTGACCGCCACGCAGTTAATCGCGGCTGACGTCAGCGGCAACGGCATCGTCTCGTCTTTTGATGCGGCAATGATCGCAAAATTTGTTGCCGGCCCGCCGTATGTAACCCCAGGAATTGGAGCCACTGCAACATGGAGATTTAGCCCTTTAAACAGAACATATCCGTCGGTCACGACAAACGTCACCGGAGCCGATTATACTGCCATCCTAATGGGGGATGTTTCCGGAAATTGGAACAACACGGGCGCGAGGCCGTTTGGCAGTCGGTAACCGGCAGCGGTGTTAAGCGAAAAAGGCAGCAACAGGAATCCGCATTTTCACCCAATCTTTTACTGTTTGAAGCACTAATCCGAGGTTAAAATTTCAGCCGCAACTGAGCAGTGAAACTACGGCCTGTGCCGTCTATTCCCCAACTCGGGTTCCGGTAAAACTGGTCGAAGACGTTCTCAAACGCCCAGAAAAAGTTTGCATTCTCGCTGACCCTGATACCGCCGCGAACATTTGCCACTCCATAACCCGGCAAATAGGTGAATAGAGGAACTGCAACATTATTGCCTACACCCGGCAGCAAACGGTCTTGCACTTGCGCAATTGTTTCGCCCGTTGCGAGTAAAATGTAAACGGGATTTCCAGTGGTAACACCACAACCGGTTCCGCTGGTATTTGAGGTCAATCCACGCACACATGCCCCGCGTCGAATAAAATTTGCTATCTGGGTGCGTGAACGTGCCGCTCCTGTTCGACGGTCCGAGAGATCAAGGCTTGATAAGCGATCCTGCCTGTCGGCAAGCCTCATATACGGCTCGATCCAAAACCGCGACCGATTGTAACGCAGGCTGACGAATCCTGTTGGCGGCGGCGTTCCGCCTTCGATATTCGGCGGCAATCCTGTATCTTTATCCGCAGCGTGGACGTAAGTGAAATTGCCTTTGAAGATAAGATCGGTTCGCAGCTTAATCTCGGTTTCGTATTCAACGCCCCAGAGTTTTGCCGAGGTAAAGTTTGCTCTCACGAGGACGGGACTTGCTGACAACGGAACAAAAACAACTCCGCTGCCGCCGGGCGGCGCATTTACAGTTATAACCTGGCCGGCCAGCATTTGTCCGTTGGCGGTTGACGGCAAAATAAGCGCCTGCTTTGTGATCGCGTCAACGATATCGAGACGGAAAACGGTAAATTCGGAATCGAACCGCTTATGCTGATAGCGTAGGCTGAGATCGTAATTGTTGCTGAATTCGGATTGTTGTTTTGCAACTGGCAGTCCGGTCGAAACTGCGTTCGTTCCGGCCGTCGTCCCTATCTGCCCGCCAAGTGCTCCCGCCGAGATATGATCAACCTCAAATCCGTCGCCCGTCAGTCCCAATGTCCCGAGATCGGTCATGCTCGGATAGCGAAAGCCGCGCCCGTAATTAAACGCGATGCGAAATTCGTTTGAGGCACGAACGACGGCGCCGATGCGGCCTGAGAAATTTGAAACGGCCAACTCATCGTCGCTCCATAACGGCTGGCCGTTGACGAGCGGCGAATCGGAGGCACGCACTTTGTATTTAGCACCGCTGTAACGCAAGGCTCCCGTAATTCTAAGTCGGTTGGGCATCGCATCCCATTGATCCTGAAAAAATATCCCGCCGCTGTTAAATCTTGCTTCGTCAGGAATGCGCGGACGTGAAAGCGTGATCGCGTTCGCAACCGGATTGTGAATGTATGCCGGTGAGTTCAATCTTTCACTGTAATAATCGCCGCCTACGAGAAAGGAATTATCACGGCCGGTTCGTTTATCAAGGAAAAAGCTCGTGCCGTAGGTGGTTGTTCGCTCGTATTGGTGCGTGATGTCGCCGAACGGATTTCCCTGGCCGCCCTGATTGACACGTTCTTCGCGCTGGCTGTTGTATGAGCCGGTGAATGAGCCGCTGTCAAAGAAACCGAGGCCCTGCTTTACATAGCGGACGTAGCCGAAATCGAGCATCAGATTTCGCAAGTCGGCGATCAGGTTGCCGTCGCCGCCAACAAGCTGGTCAAAACGTTTCCCATCGTCCTGCTGGCCGCGTTGGTAGTAAAAGGCAAGTTGCTGATCGCTGCGCGGCGCGTAATTGAGGCGAAACGCTCCGCCATATTGCTTAAAACCTGTATCAGGATTGCGGTCGTAAAGAATGTCTGAGGGCAATCCGAGAAATCGCGTGATCGCTGAGTGCGAATCGAGTCCGTCGGCGGTTCGCAGATCGCCGATGCGGCGGCCGACGATATTTACATAGCCGCCCAATTTCTGTGTTCCATAGCTAAATAAAACGCTTGAACCGTAACTTTGGTCGGCGGTATTAAAGCCCGCCATAAAGTCGCCGTGAAATTCCGCCGTGTCGGTGCCGTAAACGCCGGGTTTGGTAAGAAGATTAACGGCTCCTGCAAGTGAATCAGATCCGTATTGAGCGCCGCTTGGTCCGCGCAGGACCTCGATAGACTGTAAATTGCTGGGATCGTTGAGATTGAGAAATGTGTTGATGCCGCCGCGCTGAGCGCCGTTTGTGTATCGGACGCCGTCAACAAAATTGACCACATTTTTACCGGTCAGGCCTCGTATGACTATCGCTCCGATCGTCGGGCTTGTTCGCTGAAAATTTAGGCCGACCTCCTCTTGTCCCGCTTGCGAAAGAACGGCGGTCGCGCGCTGCATTATCGCCTGTGAGCTTATTACATTGACGGCTTGCGGAACGTTTCTGGCTTCCTCTCTCTGGCCGATCTCGGCTGTTACGGTGAGTCGGCTTTCTCCGATCGAAAGAATAATTGCCAGATCCGAAATATTTGCGCCTGTGACCTGAATTGATTGCTCATAGACCGCGAAACTGTCGGCCAGCACACGCAACTCATAATCGCCCGCAGATAAACCCTTGAATGAAAACCCGCCGTCGCGGTCTGTAGTTGAGGCCAAGCCGACCCGCAACTGGTTGCCTCGTATCGTTACGGTCGCTCCCGACACGATATGGCCATGCTGGTCTTTTACCGTGCCCGCAATGGAACTCTGCGCGTTTAGCTGGGCGCCGGCCGCCGATAGAAACACCAATGAAGACAGCAGTGAAAGAAGTAATTTTTTCATATAGCAGGTCATTCTATGTCTTCGAATTAACTACTACCAGCGGTCGTAGTGTTTGACTCTACGGGCGGAAACACGAGTGTGAACGAGCGTGCCCACGGCCTATCCGCACGCTCGTTCACACTCGCGTTTCCGCCCGCAATCGTATTAGTCGATCTGGAATGTAGCGACACTGGTCGGAGTTTCAAAGCAGCGGACTTTGTAAACTTTGACGCGGTCGTCGCCAATACGCGTATTCAAATATTCTAGAAAGTATCGCGCGAGGTTCTCGGCCGATGGATTTAGCTCTTCGTCAAACGGCGGAAGTTCATTGAGGTTGCGGTGATCGAGATATTTTACGATCTCGTCAGCAGCAGATTTAAGATCGCCAAAATCTATCAGCAGGCCGATATTGTTCAATTCCTCTCCACGTGCGTAGATCTCGATCTTGTAATTATGCCCATGCAGGTTTTCGCACTTTCCCTTATACCCGCGCAGCTGGTGTGCCGATGAGAAATTGCGTTCGATCATTACTTCAAAAAATGCGGCCATGATTTCTTAATTTTACCAGAACAAATGAGAGGCCTGCTTCACTCTACATTTAATTCTGGAGGCAATCGAACGGTCGCAAGCACTGTACAACATAACTAGTATTGCAGAATTGCTTATTCGATATGCTTCGTCAAACACGTCGTACCCTTCAAATTCATCTTTGTAGCTTAAGTCAGAGTTGCGCGATAGCAACAGCTTGGTTGTCGCAGCATCGTTCATTGTAACAGCCACCATTAACAGTGATTTCGATGACATGCAGCATGAGTAATGCGAGTTCACGTCGGCACCGTTATCGATCAATAGTTTTATAGCTTGCGGCTGTTTTGCCCACGCTGCGGTAATTACAGGCATACGTGCGTCGCTACTGTGTTTTGAGAAGGCGGGCGACCTAGCAGACGCGCCTTTTTGAAACAGATGTCGCATTTCAATTAGATTGCCGTCAATTGCCGCATTCGCCAAGGCTGTTTGCAATGACGCACACCGTTCGTTTATGACTTCAGAATCGGCGTAACCAACCTGACTCTTTTTTATATAAAAAGTTTCATCGTGACATTTTTCTTGATTCGCACGGTCGGGTATGAACTGGGTTGGTTGTTCCGGAGGAAATTCTTCAGCATTAATGCTGCTGGCAGAATGTTGCAAAGGTATTATGAGATAGAGAATGAACCCGATCAAAAGAACGCAAAATAGAATGGCTAATTTCTTAAGCATTGCTGGACGATCTCCCATCATCAATTACGTTTGCCACATCGGTTAGTTCGCTCGTTATCCGCATACGCGGCAGGCTGCTAAGAAAATCACGCCCATAGTTTTTGGTTCGCAGCCGCGGGTCGAGGATGGCGATGACGCCTCGGTCGGTAGTGCTTCTGATTAGGCGGCCGACGCCTTGTTTTAGGGAGATGACGGCTTGCGGGACGCTGTAATCGGTGAATGAGCGGCCGCCGTTCTCGTCTATAAACTTGCTGCGGGCCTGGACGATCGGGTCGGTCGGGACGGCGAAGGGAAGTTTGTCTATGATGACGCACGATAGTTGGTCGCCTCGCACGTCAACGCCTTGCCAGAAGCTTGATGTGGCAAAAAGGACGGCGTTTGGAGTTGTGCGAAATTTTTCGAGAATGCCGGTTTTCGACATCGAGCCTTGCAGAAAACACTCATAGCCGATGCGTGACGACACCAATTCATACAACGCGGTCATAGACTGGTTGCTCGTGCAGAGGACGAATGCATGGCCACGCGTGACTTGTAATATCTTTATGATCTCATTTGCGGCCATCTGCGAAAATTCGGGCGAACGTGGGTCGGGCATAGCTTTTGGCAGGTAAATGATCGCTTGTTTTTCGTAATCGAAAGACGACGGAGCGACGAGCGAGTTTGTCTTGCCCTGAGTCTAACCGAGCCGGTCGCGGATAAAGTTGAAGCTGCCGTTTGTCGCGAGCGTCGCGGAGGTCAGGATGCACGTTTCAACTTTATTAAAAAGTTTTTCCTGGAGAAGTTCCGAGACATCGACCGGCGATGCCTGCAAAAAGACACCGCGGCCGCGCCGTTCCAGCCAATAGACAAAATTGCGGTCGGCTTGTTTGACGATAAAATCGAGATCGAAACGAGTTTGCTTTATGCGCTTGACGACGCTTTCGGCTTCGGGGATCTTTTCCGAATAAACATCAACTTCGGATTCGAGCAGTTTGAGTGCTTCATCGAGCGAGTGATACGTCTCGCCAAGCGCGGTGAGATGCTGGTCGCCGTCTGAGCCGCGTGTCGCAAACGCCTCGGCAAGCAGCGGAAAACGCCCTTCCTGTCCGCGTGCCTGAGTAAATCTGAGCCAAAACTGGTCGGAAAATCCATTGATACGGGTTGAGGAACGCATGATCTGCGTGGTCGCTACCGCATCGGAGATAGGCAGCCGGTTTGCGTCGCTGACGATCTCGTCTATGCGAAAATTCGACACCTGAAAACCAAAATAATCGGCGGCAATGTCTTCGATCAGGTGTGCCTCGTCAAAAATGACCGCGCCGTAATCGGGAAGGACTTTGCCAAACTGATTGCCGCGCACATTGAGGTCGGCGAAGAAAAGATGGTGATTTACGATGACAATATCGGCGTGATCGGCACCGGCGCGCATTCGCGTGATAAAACACGGCTCATAATCGGGACACTTTTGGCCGATGCAAATCTCGCTTTTGGCGTTTATGCGGTTCCAGAACGAAAGATTTTCGGGCAGGTAGGTAAGCTCGGCACGGTCGCCGGTTTTTGTATCGCGCGACCACTCGACGACTTGCCGGAAATGGTCTATCTGATCCATGCCGTCGAGCACACCCTGATCGCCGTTTTTGTGAAGACGATATTGACAGGCGTAATTGGCTCGGCCTTTCATATAGGCGGCGGTAAATTTTGTCGGCACGATCTTTTGCAGGAATGGGATGTCCTTGTCCATAAGTTGTTCCTGCAAATTC
>JAYVFJ010000263.1:0-2640 GCA_043773225.1 Chloracidobacterium sp. | reverse complement strand
GATGTTTGATCGGCCGCCGTTTCCTTATTTATCCTTTCGCCTTTATCCTTTATCCTTTCGTCCACCGCTTCGCGCAGGTCTAACGGCAGCCGTTCGAATATTTCTTCATCACTGAATATTTGCGGATTTCGCCGTATTTCGCCCCGCAGCCAATATTCGTAATCGAAACGTGCCGAGAGATCGAGAACACGCTGTAGCGGACCGATCATCTCCTTGCGCTTGTCTAGTTTGAAATACGTTTCGGCAAGCAGCATCGATGCGAGGGCTTCATCGTAAAAATGGCTTTGACGGTGGAAATATGAGAGCACTTCTTTAATATTTTCGGTGAGGCCATCGGTTTTGCCCTCGTCCAAAGACACGTGATACAACCGCAGCTTTGCCGTGTTAATGCCGATCTCATTTTTTTCTTTTTCGCGAGAAACGATCAGATTTTCAAGCAGAGCACGCGCTCTTGCCCGATCGCCGCGCAAGCGATAAAATGTTGAACGTTCTTCGTTCAGTTCTTTTGATGAAACGTCGATCTCAGCTTCGTCATAGGCATTCAAGGCCCGCTCGTAAAACTCTTCAGCATGCGGAAAATCGAGTTTTTCACGATAGAAGTTTCCATATGCTTCAAATATCTCACCCCGCAGAAACCTGAGATTATAGAGCTGGCAAAGTTCGAGCGAGCGTTCGAGATGCCTTTCCGTTTCTTCAAACTCGCCGCGGTATAAATGCAGCCGTGCGACGTTCAAATGCCCAATGGCTTCCTGCGGCAATTGCTTTTCCGGCTGATCTTCGCGAAATATGCGTTTGAACCAACGCAGAGCCTCGCCAAAGTCGCCGCGAAATCCTGGAGCGAGTGCCAAATTGTGGGTGACAAGGCGGATGTAATGCTCATTAGCTTGTTTTTCGGCGATTTCTAGGGCGACTCGAAACTGGTGCTCGGCGTCTGTCCAATTTCGATCGACAATCAGACAGAGCCCGCGAGTATTTGCGCATTTCAGAAAAGTATCGGAATCATGCGAGACGAGCTTTTCGGCCTCATCCAACAGAGCGAACGCGTCGGAATGGCGGCCTCGCCGGCGCGCTAAACTCGCTAATGAGTGAAGCGATTCAGCTTCGCCTGCCGGATCACCCTGTTCGTGAAGCAATTTCACGGCACGGCGCAGAAGGCCGGACGAATTTTCGATCTCGCCCTGGAGCCGGGCAATTTCAGCCTGATGCAGCAGGACGCGCGGGAATTTCTCCGACGATTCAACTGGAATTTTCTCGGCGACAAGGCCGAGCGAGATAAATGCTCCCGACGCGATCCATTCCTGCCCGATATCCGCAATAATTTCGGCCGCCCTATCGAAATTTTGGGCCTCGAGCAGATACGGAATCGCCATCTCCCACTGTTTGGCCGCTATGAAATGCTCGGCGATCCGGTTCCTTTCCTGGGAAACCTGGGCCTGTCCAATGTCCGAACGCAGACGACGGCGTAGAAATTCGCGGAAAAGCGGATGAAAACGGTATTCCTCGGCTGAGTTGGCATCACCGGCAACTGTCAGGAAGATATTTTTCTGCTCTAACTCCGGCAGCGACGCCGAGCAGCGAAGATCGGGAAATAAGGAGCTGCACGTGTCGAGCTGGAGCGAATCGAGCAGCGACAGATGCGTTAGAAGTTTCTGCGTGTCGTCCGGCTCGCGCGAAAACACCTCTTCGGCGAAATAATCGAAAATGTCTTTTTCGGACTGCTGGAGGATGTCGTGAAGATCGAGCGGGCTGCCCGCTGCGTTCGAGTGAATCTCCTGTTCGGCAACCTGCCGAACGAGCTGCAGGGCGGTAATCCAGCCGTTTGTCCGGCCCCTATATTCCGTTATCTCGTCGTCTCTTAGCTCGACGTTCAGGGTTTGATGAAAGAGTTCGCGCACCTCTTCGTCGGTAAAAAGCAGATCTTCGCGTGTAATCATCAACGCCGCCGATTGCGAGCGGCGGCGCATTATGGCAAGCGGCGGCAGATCTCTGGTTGTAATAATTAAATGGACGAGATCGGACGAATATTGGAGCAAACGGTCGACGAGCTTATGGACGATGGTTTCGCGGCCGATGTGGTGGTAATCGTCGAGGACCAGAATGAACGGCTGTTCGACGGATTCGAGGATCTCGTTTATCAGAAGATCGACGGCGCGTTCCGGAAACCTGAGGAGCTCCTCGTTCGCTTCGGAAAGGTATGGAAAAATAGTATCGCCGAAGCCCGGCTCAATATTTTTTATGCCTTTTGCGACATAAGTTAAGAAGACAATCGGGTCGGCGTCGGTGTGGTCGAGCTGATACCAGACGGATGGGCGAGCCTGGCTCCGAATAAAATCCGAGATGAGTGTGGTCTTTCCGCACCCCGCATCCGCTGCAACCATTGTCATCGGAGAGCCTAAATTTGCCCGAAGCCTGTCGGTCAAGCGCGGCCGCTCAAGCAACTCGGAAACAGCGCGGGGCGGGAGCAGTTTTGTCCTTAGAAAGAAGTTTGATTGGTGCATCGGGTTCAGACTAAGGACAAATCTAACGTAAAGACGCTAAGACGCAAAGGCGCCAAGCTACTCGTCTCGATGTGAATTTGTAGTTCTTGTGTTTGCGAATGGGTCCTATCAACCTGAGAGTCAGGGATACTCGACGGTAGGC
>JAYVFJ010000262.1:0-24016 GCA_043773225.1 Chloracidobacterium sp. | reverse complement strand
CTGTTTGTATTCGAGCAGTTTGTCCTGCATCTGAATATCCATAGCTTCGCGCTCGATGTCCTGCATCTGGGTATCAACAGAGGATGTGCCAAGCTGCAGTTTCGCCTCGGCGGCAGCTACGCGGCGGTCTATTTTTTCACGCATTTCGTTGAAAGTAGATGCATCGTCGCCGATATTGAATGCTTCCATCGTTTGGGCAAGCTGTTCCTGCAACTTGGCCTGTTTGGCGGCGCTGATGAGCTGTATAGCCTCGGCGGTGCGCTTTTTCATGTTGAGGACATAGTTGTCACGAGCTTTTAGAGCTTGTTGCGAAGACAACTGCGCCTGCTCAGCCTGCGCGCCGGTGCGTTCAAGGTCCTGCTGTGCCTGTTGAAGCTGGCCGATATATGCGGTCGCGATATCGTCGCGGCCCATTTTGACCGACGCTTTGATCTTCGAATCCAGATCGACGACCTGCGTCGAAAGATTTTCCTTCTGCTTTAACAAAAGCCGTTCCGTCGCCATCACTTGAGCAACCGAATTATTCAGTTCCGGCACGCGGTCGCGCATATCGCGGATCGTCTGCTGCAGCACAAGCTCAGGATTCTCGATCTTATCAAGCGCCGCACCCGTACTAGCAAAAAATACTCTCTTAAATCTCAGCCACAGTCCCATTTTATCTACCTGCTCCTAATAATTATTCTGAAAGAATTATTCGCCAAATCCCTTACGAACCGCAAAATGGCAAAGTTGCAAATTCCGAAATAGTATAACAGGAATACGGGCAGAAACGCGACTGTTAAGGAGCGTGCCCTTGCGTAGAAGTGAGTATGGGTTACTGCACGCTCGTTTACACTCGCGTTTCTGCCCGTAGCTGTCCGATACTACCGATTGCAAGTCTCGCCGCATCGAAGCGTTCAAAAGTCGTGAAAGACGGCTTTCAGATGAAAGCAGTAGAATAAAATGGATTTGCGTCAAAAAGTTGCAAAAAACAAAATGAAAAAACTAACAACCTGGGCTTTATTGCTCTCGATCTATATTACTTTTATTGCTCCGGTTAGCATGACCGCAAATGCGCAGGTCATTGGTAAAGCGATGGAACAAAAGATGAAAGATACGCCAGACGGCTTGAAATTCCGGCTTAGCGAGGGCGTTGAAGGCGCTGAGACGCGTGTCAAACAACAGCTTCCCTCGACCGATCCTTTGAGCGAAGGAGATGCAAACAGCCTTTTAAAACGAATTCCCGAAATAAAGCCGTCGCCGGATGACAAGACTGAATTTGCAAAACGTATCGGCTCGCTGCCCGCGCCAAAAACGGGGAACAAGATACCGGTCAAGTTCCCTTCTGATGAAATGCGCGGCACGCCAAAGATCGACACGACCGGCCAGACACTGCAGGTTGTCCGCTATTCGCCCGAAGGCGAAATTCCGCTCGCTCCTGACCTGAGCGTGACATTTTCACAGCCGATGGTCGCTGTGACTTCACAGGAACAGGCCGCGCAATTTGCACCCGTCGAACTTACGCCGCAGGTTGTCGGACGCTGGCGCTGGCTCGGTACAAAGACACTGATGTTCGATACGACAAAGCGATTCCCGATGGCGACAAAATTCACCGCCCGCGTTCCCGCCGGAACAAAATCGGCAACCGGCCTCGTCCTGCAAAAGGATGTCGTCTGGACATTCACCACGCCACCGCCAAAGGCCGAGCAGATGATGCCCCAGAATCAAGTCACGCGGCGCGACGCTTTGATCTTCATCTCGTTCGATCAGGAGATTGATCCCGAAGCGGTCTTACGAACGATCACCGTCAGCGGACAAGGCAAAAGACTTCCGGTCAGGCTCGCAACGGAAGGCGAGATCGCCGCCGACGGAAGTATTTCATACTACGCAAAACAAGCACAGCCAAAGCGCTGGCTTGCATTTCGCGCCGTCAATTCTGACGGCTTGACGGAGAACGCACTGCCGCCTGCTTCTACGATTACGGTCACTGTCGAAAAAGGCACGCCGTCTGCCGAAGGGCCGTTGACAACGCTTAAACCCCAAGCTTTAAGTTTTCAAACCTTCGGCCCGCTTGCATTTCAGGGCGGGTATTGCGCCTATCGAGGCAGCAATAGATGCTCGCCGTTCGATATGTGGGTTATGGAATTTAATAACCCGCTCGACGCCGCGAAGTTTACTAAGAAAATGGTAAAGATCGAGCCGCCCGTCGAGGGGCTGAACATTTATCCGTCCGGCAATAATGTCTATTTTCAGGGCTACAAAAAAGGCCGAACGACTTACAAAATAACCATTGACGGCTCGCTTTTCGACACTTTCGGCCAGTCGTTGGGCAAGCCGGCAACCGCCACAATAAAGGTCGGTTCGGCGGAGATGAATCTGTATGCGCAGGGCGGCTTTATGAGCGTCCTCGATCCGTCAGCTCAACCGACCTTCTCGATCTACTCGACAAATCTCAGTGCGGTCAAGATGCGTCTCTATGCTGTTAAGCCGCAGGACTGGCAGCAGTACCAAAACTACGTCCGCCGGCTGAATTACGACGACGGCAAGCGTCCGCCAATACCCGGCCGTTTGATAACGAACAAAGTCGTGCCGATCGCAAGCAAACCCGACGAAATGGTTGAGACGCGAATCGATGTCAGCCCTGCGCTCGACGGAGGTTTTGGAAACGTCATCGTTGACATCGAGCCGCAAGAAGATTCGCGCGAGGCAGTGATCGTCAGATCGTATAATCCGCGCGTTGTTACATGGCTGCAGGCGACGCAGATCGGACTTGATGCGTTTGTGGACAGTACCGAACTCGTCGGCTTCGCGACTGAATTGAAAACAGGTAAGCCGCTTGCGGGCGTGGAACTGTCGATCTTTCCAAACGGGAAAGCAGTCGTCAGTGATCAGTCGTCGGTGGTCAGTGAAGAGCAGAAAGGGTTCGTTGCGACGGTCTGGAAGTGGCTTGCCAGTAAAGGCGGGCCAAATGCGGGCAACATTCAATTGATGGACGCGGATGGTTCCGCCGCCGCTGTCGAGTCAATCGACCCGGCACAATCAAACCGCACCGGAGCAAACGGAGTGCTTCGTTTCGAGTTACCGGACGCATCGCCGCAACAGCAAAATCTGTTGATCGCTAAGCGAGGAAAAGACACTGCGTTTTTGCCTGAGAATACCGATAATTTTTGGCAGGACAACGGCAATTGGTATAAGAAAACTGAATCTGACACGCTTCGATGGTTCGTCTTTGACGACCGGAAAATGTATAAGCCAAAGGAAGAAGTTTCGGTCAAGGGCTACATCAGAAAAATCACGGCGGGCAAGCTCGGCGATGTCGAAGGTCTCGGCGATGCCGCGAGCGGGCTGACGTTCTCCGTAAAAGATTCCCGCGATAACGAGATCGCGCAAGGGACAGGCAATCTCAACGCATTCGGCGCGTTCGATCTCAAATTTACCCTTCCCGACAACGGCAATCTTGGCTACGCCCGTATCGACCTTTCGACAAATAGCAGCATTTCCGGCGGCAGCTATTCGCATCAATTACAGATACAGGAATTTCGACGACCTGAGTTTGAAGTTACTAGCAAAGTCGAAAGTGAGGCTCCGCATTTTGTTGGCGGCCAGGCTTTGCTGTCAGTCGAGGCAAAATACTACGCCGGTGGTGGGCTTCCAAACGCCGAAACAAACTGGACAGTGACCGCTTCGCCTACGAACTACACGCCGCCGAATCGCGGCGATTACACGTTCGGAACCTGGGTGCCGTGGTGGAGAGTTTACGATTACGACGGTTACAGCGGACGCGGCTATTACGGCGGCACGTCGCAATCGTTCGAGGGCGTGACCGACGGGAGCGGCAAGCACCTGCTCAAAATCGACTTTGAATCGGTCAAGCCGCCGCGTCCATACACTATCACCGCAGCGTCTTCAGTGCAGGATGTTAACCGCCAAACATGGTCAAGCTCGACTTCGCTGCTCGTGCATCCGTCCGATCTCTACATTGGCATCAAAACGCCTCGAACTTTTGTCCAAAAAGGCGAAAAGATCGACATCGAATCTATCGTCTCTGACATTGACGGCAAACTTATCGCAGGCCGCGACGCCGAAATCAAGGCCGTGCTGAAAGACTGGGCTTTTGACAAGGGTTCTTGGAAAGAAATAACGGTTGACGAGCAGACTTGCGCGATCAAGTCTTCCGCACAGCCTTCCAAGTGCAGCTTTGTCGCCAAACAAGGCGGCCAATACACGATCACTGCGACCGTCATGGACGACAAGGATCGTTTTAACGAAAGCGTTATGACCGTTTGGGTTCCGGGCGGAAAACAGCCGCCAAAACGCAACGTCGAGCAGGAAGAAGCTCAGATAATTCCGTCGAAAAAGGATTTCGCCCCTGGCGACGTTGCCGAATTGCTCGTGATCTCGCCCTTCACTCCTGCCGAAGGAGTTTTGACGCTGCGGCGTGACGGCATTGTCAAGACCGAGCGATTCACGATGAAGGATTCGTCGATCACGCTCAAAATCCCGCTCGACGAAAAGTATCTCCCGAATATTTATGCCCAGATCGATCTGGTCGGTGCTGCACCGAGAAGCGATGGAACGCCGGCACCCTTGCCGGCAGAAAAGAGCCGGCAAGGTGCTGGCGTTCCATTACGCCCTGCGTTTGCCAGCGGCAATATAAATCTGCCTATCTCTATCGCTGCGCGCAAGCTGACGGTTTCGGCGGAGCCTGTTGATAAAACTCTCGCTCCTGGCGGCGAGACAAAGGTCAATGTTCAAGTCAAAGACAGTCGCGGCGAACCTGTCGCAAATAGCGAAGTCGCAGTTGTCGTCGTTGACGAAAGCGTGCTTGCGTTGTCGAGATACGTCATCGGCGATCCGACGGATACTTTCTATTCCGCACGTTCGACCGGAACGACTGATTATCACACGCGAAAAGACATCTTGCTCGCGCATCCGGCGGACGTAAACAAGCCATCCCCGCCAGACCGTTCCGACACGGTTAATACAACTAGCTCGAGTATCAGCGAACGAGCGGTAGAGGCGATGCCGATGGCCGCGGGAGCGATGCGAAAGGAGGCTCGCGGCGGCCGATTTCAAATTGATGGAGCCTCGGGAGCGGAGAATTCTTTCATCATTGATGGTCAAGAGGTAGGAGCGAATGGGAAGCCAATCTCACTTCGTGAAAACTTCAATGCCCTCGCGCTCTGGTCGCCGACGGTCAAAACCGACTCGAACGGCAAAGCAGTTTTAGACATCCATCTTCCCGACAATTTGACGCGGTATCGGATTACGGCGGTTGCGGTAGATACGGGGAAACGCTTTGGCAAATCGGAATCGACTATCACGGCGAAGCAGCCGCTGATGGTGCGTCCGAGCGCTCCGAGATTTTTGAACTTTGGCGACAGGGTTGATCTTCCGGTTGTGGTTCAAAATCAAACTGCTAAGGATATGGCTGTTGATGTCGCGATCAGAGCGACGAATGCGGAACTGATAGGCGCTGACGCCGCAAGCGGCGTGGCAGGCAGGATGCCTGCGCTCCAGTCGGGCAAACGTGTCGTAGTCAAAGCCAACGACCGTGCGGAAGTTCGTTTCCCTATTTCAACGCTCAAGGCAGGAACGGCGCGGTTTCAGATCGCTGTGTCCAGCGGTAAGTTCAGTGATGCTGCGGAAATTAGTTTGCCCGTGTGGACGCCTGCGACGACCGAGGCTTTTGCGACTTACGGGACGACCGATCAGAACGGAGCGATCATTCAGCCGGTGACGACGCCGGGTGATGTTTTCCCGCAATTTGGCGGGCTTGAGGTTACGACATCTTCAACGCAATTGCAGGAACTGACTGATGCGTTTCTTTATCTGACTAATTACCCTTACGCCTGCTCCGAGCAAATTTCGTCGCGGATGATCTCTATTGCCGCGATGCGCGATGTGCTTGGTGCGTTCAAAGCGAAGGACATGCCGACGCCTGAGGAACTGAGCAAATACTTTGCCCGCGACATCGAGATACTTAGATCAAGACAGCGTGACGACGGCAGTTTTGGCCTCTGGAAACGCGACAGGGAGCGATACGAATATCCGTTCCTGACAATTCACGTCGCCCACGCCCTTGCTCTCGCAAAAGCAAAAGGCTACAAAGTGCCTCAGGAAATGATTGATAAGACCAAGCCGTATCTCAAGGATGTCGAGAAACATTTTGACGAGTGGTATAAAAATTCCCCCGAGGTCCGATGGACGATCTCTGCCTACGCGTTATACGTCCGCGATTTGATGGGCGACAAAGACTCGGCAAAGGCAAAAAAATTGCTAGCTGAAGCCACGATCGAGAAGATGCCGTTCGAGGCGTTGGGCTGGATATTGTCAGTGCTGGCTGATGACAAGAATTCGCAGACCGAGGTCGCTGCGATAATGCATTTCCTCAATAATCGCACGACGGAAACAGCAGCCACCGCAAATTTCGTCACCAATTACGGCGACGGCGCGTGGCTCATTATGTATTCAAATCGACGCGCCGACGGAGTGCTGCTCGAAGCGATGATAAAAGCCGACGCGAAGAACGACCTCATTCCGAAACTTGTTCGCGGATTGCTCGATCACCGCGTCAAAGGCGCGTGGTCGAACACGCAGGAAAATGTCTTTATCCTGCTGGCGCTCGATAAGTATTTCAACGCCTTCGAAAAAGTAACGCCCGATTTTGTCACGCGCATCTGGCTCGGAAATACGTACGCGGGCGAAGAAGTGTTCAAGGGACGCTCAATCGACTCAAAGCAGTTGAATATCCCAATGTCGTATCTCGTCGATCAAGGCGGAACATCGAATTTGATACTTGATCGTCAAGGCGCGGGCCGACTCTATTACCGCATTGGGATGAAATATGCGCCAAAAAACCTGAAACTCGAACCGGCTGATTACGGTTTTACGGTTCTGCGAAAATACGAAGCGGTTGACGACAAAGACGACGTCAAGCAAAACGCCGATGGAAGCTGGACGATCAAATCCGGCGCCCGTGTCCGCGTTAGACTGACGATGGTTGCACAAGCTCGGCGGTATCATGTCGCTCTGGTTGATCCATTGCCGGCGGGACTTGAGATACTCAATCCCGAACTTGCCGTTACTGAATCAATCCCGGCAGATCAGGGAGGCAATACTTCCGTTCTCGAATACGGTTCTCAATCTTACGGCTACGGTTCGTGGTGGTGGCGGCAGTATTGGTTTGAGCATCAGAATTTCCGCGATGAGCGAGCCGAGGCATTCACGTCGCTGCTGTGGGAAGGTGTTTACAACTATTCATATGTGACACGTGCCACAACGCCCGGCCAGTTCATCGTCCCGCCCGCCAAAGCCGAAGAGATGTATCATCCCGAAACCTTCGGGCGAACCGGAACCGATTTTGTTCATGTTGAGTAAATAATTTCACTTTGATTAAGCAATAAGAAACGCCCGGACATAGAATCCTGGCGTTTCTTATTTACTGGAAACTGGCTACGGACCGCTTTTGTAATTATGCTTGCCAATCCGATTTTTGTCTTTAAATCCGGTGACAAACAATTCACAGCTGAAAAAAATAGTTGACAACTCGTAGTCAAAAACCTATCATCATAGTATTATTGCTTCCCAATAAATCAGTTTTGCGGTAACAAATCTAACATAACTTCCAGTTTCCGAGATAAATAACACAAATGGAGCCAACAAATAAAAAGATTACTATACTGCGTAATAACAATTTGAACGGTGTCAAAACTCTGCCATCATAGTTTATTGCTTTCCAAGCAATCAGTTTTTTCAGTCAAAAATCTACCATAACTTCCCATTTCCGGGATAAAATTACGCAGAAGGAATAAACAAATGAAAAGATTACTATACTGCGTTATAACTATGTGAACGATGTCAAAACTTTGTCATCTTAGTTTATTGCTTCCCAATCAATCAAGTTTGCGGTCACAAATCGAAAAAACCCTCCTACTTCCGAAGAAGTAAAAAACACAAAAGGAGCCTTACAAATGAAGAAATTATTATACAGCCTAATAGCATTGTGCATTGCAACAATGTTTATCTCCTTTAACCCAAGTAAAACAGGAGCGGCCAGAGCATCCGTGGATAACGACGATGTTCTAGCGAAAAGTGTGGAAGCACTCAATAATCAAAGGATGGAACGCGACGGCAAAACCGATGATTTCGCGTTAATGAGAATTAAAACCGATGAATTAAACAAATCGCATACTAAACTTAGGCAAACAGTTAGCGGAATTCCCGTGTGGGGCGGCGAGGCGATCGTTCATCTTAACGAAGACGGCTCGCTGAGCTCGATCACCGACGATTTTAAGAACGGCATCTCGGTCAACACGGAACCGATTTTCGATGCCGAAGAGGCCCTGGCGATCGCGAGACGATCATTCGCCGGACCGGAAACAAGTGAACCCAAGACCGATCTTTGGGTCTATCGCGGAACCGACCGCGACCATCTTGCTTACCGCGTTCAGTTTGAGAGGATCGATCAGTCGAAAGAAACGGGCATGCCCGTTTATTTCATCGACGCTCAAACCGGCGAAATCGTTTTCCAATACGATAATTTTCAAACCGCAACGGGCGGTTCGCAATATAGTGGGAATGTCCCTTTCGAGTCTGTTCAGTATCGAAGAAATAACTATCATCTGGAAGATCTTACACGCATGATCGGTACTTTCGACTACCAAAATGGGGGCTACGGCGGATATCCCAACGGAAGATTTTCCGATTCTGACAATAGTTGGTTTAGCGGCGGCAATCAAACGGCCGCGATAGACGCACACTGGGGCGCGATGCAAGTGTACGATTATTACCGGACTAACTTCGGAAGGACAGGCATAGACGGCAACAATGGACCCGGAGGCAATGTATCTATCACCAATAAGCGCAAGAAACTCGTTACTTCTGGCGTTCATTATTCGATAAATTTTGTAAATGCCGGTTGGACCGGGCTATCCATGATTTATGGCGACGGTGACGGAGTTCAGGCAAGCTCGTTAACGTCACTGGATATCATCGCTCATGAGTTTACCCACGGCGTGACTCAGTATGAGGCCGGTCTGATCTATTCCGGCGAATCGGGTGCATTAAATGAAGCGGTGTCCGACATCTTCGGCGCGATGATCGAAGCTCGGGCTAAAGGCCTCGGCCCCGACACGTGGAAGATCGGTGAAGAATGCTGGACGCCGGCGATACCCGGCGACGCCCTGCGGTTCATGGACGAACCGCACCGGGCACGCGATCAGGGCATCACCGCAGACGACGATCCCGACCATTACACAGAACGATACATCGGCCCGCTCGACAACGGCGGCGTGCATGTCAATTCCGGCATTGTTAACAAACAATTTTACCTTCTCGCGCAAGGCGGAACACATCATTTAGGCGGGGCAATGACTGGGATCGGCACGACCGCCGCCGCGGCGATTTGGTATAAGGCGTTAGCGAACTATATGACATCGAGCACTGATTTCGCAGGAGCGAGGGTAGCGACAATTAACGCGTCTAATGACCTTTATGGTATTGGAAGCGCACAATCGTCTGCAGTCGCGCAAGCCTGGTCGCTCGTGGGCGTTTTTTGACCCTTAGTCTTGGAGAGTAAATGCGAAGGGCAGGAAGAATTCTCATTCTTCCTGCCCTTTGTTATGTCGGCATAGATCAAGTCAGGAATCGACCACGCCGAGCAAAAGTAAATAATATTACGGGTCAACAGCCTTGAGTGCCTTTACCAACACTTCTGCCGAGTCAGCCGGGCAGGATTGTCCGTTCAGAGTCCGGACCGCGTGCAGACGAACCCGCAATGTTCCGCGTTTAAGCATGTAGGGGTCACCCAAAATGGGGGTAAGCGCGGGTGTATCGGTTGAGCCCTGCAAGAAGATATCAGTCAGACTTCTGTTGTAAGTCAGATCGAGATCGCCGGACGGAACCCAGGCACCGCCGCTGAAATACTGCCACTCGGTCGTGACCGTATCGCCTGCCAAAGCGTTGGTCGAACCGGTTACAGTTGCGATGAACCCATTATCGGCCGCGTCGCCGGCCGGTACTGCCGCGCCTGTCTTCGAAGCGCTTGCGGTTAACGGATGCCGAACGTCTATGGCGGGTACGTTTACCGGGAACGAACAGTTCTCAGAGTCGGTGATTGTGACTACCGCATAATAGTTTCCATCACCATTTGCACCAGCATTGAAATTATCGACATCAAGGTTTCCCGAACTGGTTCCGATATCCATAAATGTCTTAGCAACCAGATCATCCGCCGGTCCGGGAGCTCCCAGGGACTTAGAGATTGTCCATCGGAAGGTATACGGGGCCTTTCCGCCGGTTGCGGACGCGGCATAAGCGAATGTATCGTCGCAGTCGGGCGTGATACTTGCGGAACCTCCAACGTCGGTATAGATGTTTACAGGCGCCGACGTTTTGACATCCGTGCAACCACCACCTTCCGTAATTGTCAGAATCGCCTGATACCTCCCCTCTCCGAAAGCATTTGCGTTGAAATTACCGCTTACTCCGGTTTGAGGGCTTCCCACATTCGACCAGGTGCCTGAGCCATCAGCGGCACTGTTTTTCTGGAACTGCCAGGAATATGTCAGGTTGTCAGTACCACCCGCGGAGTTTGTGGATGCACTGCCGTTGTAGCCAATCGATAAACCACAAGTTTTCGAAAGTCCTCCCCTGGCGGTGGGACCACCGAATATGTATTTGAAGATCGGCGTCGTGTCCTTGGCATCGCTGCCCAAAGAGGAAGAAGATCGGGTTCGTATTTGAACAAACAGAGCGCCGCCGCAGGTATTCACACCTGGCAGGGCGGTAAGGGGAACCGATGCCTCGGCAAACAATCGTCGCTCTATAGGCGATAAAACCCAATCACGATGAGAATCGACATGGCCCCAGGGAGGTGAAGGGGTGTTATCGACCGGCCCATTTATCGACGAGAAAAGGTTAGCCGGACATGGGACTCCGCCGCCACTGCCGCAAAGAACGAAGTTAGTTCCGTCATACACGTAATAAAAGGTCGCCACTGTCCCCGAAGCTCCGCCCGAACCCTGCAATTCGTATGAGATCAATACATCACCAGGCCTGCGGTTCGGGATATACGTCGTTGGCACGTTACGGGGATCAGTCAAAAGCGGAGGGTTCTGATTGAACTCAAAGTCAAACGCTGTCGTCCCGTTGTTGCCCGAGCGTTCCATCCCGAAGAAGATATCACTTCGGTTGTTCGCCATATATGCCTGTGATGCATCATATTTCGCCGACCCGATGCTGCCGGGGTTTATGCTCCAGGTTGAGGGATCATAGACCTTGCCGCCCATTGTAAATTGATCCAGCTCGGCGCCGCCGATACCGTCAACGATCCGGCCGCCATACCAATGTCCCATACCGCCGACCGCGCCGGTCACAGTTCCCTGAAGCGGATCCGAGTTGATACCGACTGCGACACCGCCCTGCAAGAACGGCGCTCCCGTGGGGTATCTATCGGTGTTTGGGAGGTCGTCTTTCTTCCAGTCGACGGGATCACCGTCACGGTTGAAATTTAATATTGTCGGAACGCCGGGGTCCCGAGTTACGTTCGCATATTGATCGATCTCGATCTTGTTTGGGGCTATGTTCCCGTTAACTTCGGTTTGAGCTTGAATAATCACCGGCGCGATACCGTATATGGTGATGCACCAGAGCAATGCTGCTGTAAGCCAGCGGCGTGTATGCGATCTAGATCGCCCGTTAATGATTGTTCTTGGAATTCGTAACATTTTGATCATCCTCCTTTATTCAAAAACGGGATCCTTGCCATCGGAATGACATCAGATCCGTTGGAAATATTGTCTAAGGTGCAAGCACGATAGACTTCGTGGGACGGGTTTAGATTTCAAAAAGCTAAAAACGTCTAAAACTCGAATCCAACTTCGGAAACGAGTCCCAACAAATAACAACAATATTGGCTTGGACGGCAACATATCACAGTCCAACTTTAAAGTCAAGAGATTTTTTGCATAATAAAAAAATTATTTTACGGGCAAAAATCATCCCTTGCGTAAGGGGTTGAATAGCAATGCGAACGATAGGATAATTGACAATTACTTCCGATAAGGAAAACGAAAGTGGAAACTAAAACGTCAGTGATGCTTGCAGGCAATCATTTTACAAAATTTAGCGAGGTGCTAAATCTCGAGTCCGACGCCATCAACCGCGCGATCTCAAATGTGAAACCGGATGAGGTAAATCGAGCCGTTGATATTCTCAAAAATAGTCTTGGCAAGGTGATCGTGACCGGCGTTGGCAAATCGGGCGTAATTGCGGAAAAGATAGCTCAAACCCTGACAAGCACAGGAACGGTCGCCGTTTTTGTTCACCCGTCGGACGCTATACATGGCGGACTCGGCGTGATCGCGCAAGATGATGTAGTGATCGCATTGAGCAATTCCGGCGAGACGGATGAGATATTGGCGATCCTGCCGTATTTAAAACAACGCTGTTCGGCGATGATAGCCGTCGTGGGAAATGTTAATTCGACAGTGGCCCGAAATGCCGACGCCGTACTAGATGCATCGGTCGATAAGGAAGCCTGTCCGTTAAATCTCGCACCGACCGCATCAACAACGGTTGCGCTTGCAATAGGTGACGCCGTTGCTATGGCTTTGATGGATGCGAAAGGATTGACAGCCGAGGATTTCGCCGCTAATCATCCGGCCGGGCAGCTTGGCAAGCGTTTGACATTGACCGTTGAGGCACTGATGCACCCAAACCCAAATGTGTCGCCGTCCGCAAATTGGCTGGATGTCGTAAAAGCGATCTCAAACCACGCGCTCGGAGCCGTTAATGTCACTGATGAGAATTCACGATTGCTCGGCATCATCACAGACGGCGATCTTCGCCGAATGATCGAACATACACAGGCTGATGATCTTGCTTCTCTAACCGCCGAAAAAATGATGACGCATTCGCCGATCACTGCTTCGCCGGAAATGCTTGCTTACGATGCACTTCGCCTGATGGAAGACCGGCCATCGCAGATCTCCGTTTTGCCGGTTACGGAAGGTGAAATTTGTGTCGGGCTTTTACGACTGCATGATATTGTCCGCAGCGGACTATCTTAAACTAATAACTAAAAACTAATAACTGAAACGGGAAAAGAATCTGTTGGTCTCAATTATTAGTTTTTAGTTATTAGTTTTTAGTTTATTCATCAGATTCCATCATTTGGTAAGGAATACGTTGTGCGAGCAAGTGCCCGCTCATTATCAGTCCGGTCCAAACAAGGAGAGAAACTGTCGAAACAGCCCAACCGATATTTGCGATCAGAGTGTCTTCGAGCATAATGCCGGCGATGATCGCCGGAAATCCAAAGAACGCTATTCTCAGAGCCGTCTTTTTTGAACGCTCGACGCCTTCGAGCAGATTGACGCGGCCGATCTCGAGTTCCATATATTCGTCGTCGGAATTGAGATGCGAGAAATATTCGGCCTCGCCTTTTGACCAACGCCGCAGTGACGGAGTTTCGGCGATGCGGTTTGCCGTCGAGAAATGATGGATGACATGTGCGATCTTGCCCTCGCGCAGAGCGATCTCGGCAAGTCCGCGTGCGGTGCGAAAATTTTCGCCGATGCGCTCAAGAGCATCACGAAACGCATTCCCTGCCCTACTCCAATTGCCGATCTGAAAATACCATTCGCCCAAACGCACAAGCAGTGCGCCGTCATCCGCGGCGCGTCTTTCCGACAAACGCAATGCTGCCAATGCACGGCGTTCAAGCTTGTCGTCGCGCTTCATTCCGGCAAACGAATGCAGACAGCGGGCAAATTCAAACAACAGTCGCGCGTCAGCCGGTTTGAGAATCAACGCGCGTCGAAATGCTTCAAGAGACTGTAGCAGATAGCCGGAAAGCCGAAGCTCATTTGCCAGGCTGCGCAGATCGTCGGCCTTTTCGTCTTCAAATAGTTCGAGGCTTTCAAACTCTTGCTTTGGGCGTTTGCCGCGCTTACCGACGCTTTTTAACGAGCTTTCCAAAACGTCCGCAGCCGGGATGGATGAAAATTCGGCTCGCATCAAAGTTTCCTTTGGATCGGCAAGATGATCGCGTAACTCGATCGAACGATTATCAAGCACATTATCGGAAAGGCGCGGCAGGATGCTCTGAACAAACCGGCGGTAATCTTCATTAGTGCCCGACGCGCCCGAAGCGATGGCGATGCTCAGACCTTTGCCGCGAATAACGGTGCTATAACGGTAGTGAATATTGTCGCCGCGTTTTATCGTTCTGATGGCCTGGGTTTCGACTTGTTCAATGTCGATGATCTTAAGCCGACGACGCGATGCGTTAAGCCACGACCAAATTTTCGGCATAATGCCGGTTCGCACGAGACGCTTGCCGTCAAAATTTATATGATCGCTGAACGCAAGAAATGGAATCAGAATCCATGACAGGCCGAACAGGATCACGCCTGCAAGGTCTATTTCGAGATAAAAAAGAAAGGCGGAGAAAAATGTGCCGAGAAGCAAAGCGGTGAGATAATTTTGCGGCGAAACGCGGATCGAAACAGAGATCTCGGGCGAAACTGTCTCATCCAGAGCTTCGCCGGTTTGAGCGGTGTTTATCTTTATTTGTTCGAGATTGTTCACATGAAAACCGCCGCATATCTCTCATTAATAATTGTTAATCAGTTCTCGGAAATATTTTTTCACAATCGATAACAAACAATTACAAACAACGATTGCGGCTGCATTCCCGAAACTAGTTGGGCTTGATGCTGATAGGCATTCCGCCGCCGGCCGGTGTTTCCGGCTTCGGCTCGACGATCTGGGCGGCGCGGTCCGGGTCGATTGCTTTCAGCTTATCTTTTGCGCTTGTCGCAGTTTCGCCCATCGGAATAGGTTTATCGTCCCCGTCCTTGGCCTCGCTTGCCGCTTTGGCAATGTTGAAGTAGAGGTCTGCCGCCTCCTGTTTCTTGCCTTGTTTGTCATAAACTTTTGCGAGTTCAAAATTGACCGTGTCTTTTGCGACAACCGGGTCATCCATACCGGCAAGTTCCTGGTAAAGACTGACTGCCTCATCGAGTTTGTTGTCGTCAACCCTTGTCTGGGCAAGCGCAAATTTTGCCAGTTTGCCGACCTCCGAACTTGACGCTGCCAAAGCTTCGATCTCGGTGATAGCTGCCGGCCTGTCAACGTTCAGGCGATTGACGGCAATGAAATACTTTGCCTTTTCTGCGGCCGCGCCGCCAAATTTATCGACAACTGCTTGAAACTCAGCAATGGCGGCTTCCGACCTGTCTTTTTCTGTCTTAAAGGTCTTTTGCGTCGAGCCAGCAGGCGGAGGTGTTTCCGAAATCTGTGCCAGCGAAGTTTCTATTGCTTTACCGAGAGCCGTTTGAGCAACGCCGCTCGAATTCCGGTTCCACTTCATGGCCGTATATCCGATGGCCGCTAAAACGATCAAAGCAATGAGGCCGTAAAGGATCGTTTTACCCTTGCCCTCGAACTTCTTGCCAAAATCTTCAATGCGCTCGCCTACCTTTTCCTGAAAAGGATTGGTATAAATCCTCTTTTCCTGCGGAGCCGATGCGGCTGCCTGTAATTGTTCAAATCTTCTCTTCTTTTGTGCCATTGTTAAAAAAACTGCAAATTCCCATTTGCCACTCGTTATATACTTGAGTTTAACGGATTTTTTCCAAAAGAGTTAATCTAACGTAAAACAGCGATGAGAGCAAGGCAGTGAATAGTGAAAAGTGAATAGTGAATAGTGAAAAATAGGCTTCAATAGAGAAGATTTCTTATAGTTTTCAACTTTTAGTTTTTAGTTTTTAGTTTTTCACTATTTTGGGAACAAAACCGCATCTGCGGTGTCTAATAATTACAGTCCGCCGAAATGCGGACGGGGCAATTTGACAGCTTCTCCTAAAAGAGAACGCTAAGGGGCGGCGATGGTCTTGGTCAGGTCAATCACTTTTGACGACGAAGAAATTGGGCAGGCCGTAGTCTCGGCCGCACCCGTCGCTGCCCACGTGAACGATGAGCCCCTTTTTATTGACAACTTACGAGCAGGCGACGCGACAGCTTTTGAAACGCTGATAGACCGTTACTCCGGCGATATTTACGCTCTGCTTTTTCGGCTGACCGAAAATGCCGAAGAAGCAAGCGATCTGACGCAGGACACTTTTTTGAGAGCTTTACGGTCCATAAAAGGTTTTCGCGGCGATTCGGAATTGAAAACGTGGCTATTTCGCATCGCTATCAACGAATCGCGAAACCGCTTTCGATTGTGGAAACGCCGAAAGCGTGATCGCACGATCTCGCTCGATGCGATGATCGGCGATTCCAATACAACGATCTCGGACACTATTGCCGACCGTTCGATCAGCCCCGAAGACGCGACACTTTCACGCGAACGCGAATATGCTCTGCAGGCAGCGTTGCTCGATATTCCCGACGTTTATCGCGAAGCCCTCGTGCTCTGCGACATCGAAGGATTGAGTTACGAGGAAACCGCCGCCGCACTCGGTGTCGGAATTGGAACAGTGAAATCGAGAATTTCACGCGGCCGCGAAGAACTGCGGCGAAGATTGAAAGATTTTTGACAAAATTGCATAAGCCCGCGCGTAAGCAAGGGCGATACATTCAACGATGCGTGTTCCGCCCTTGCTAACGCGCGGGCTTGTGCAAAAGATTGAAGCGAATGGCTGACTCGCCCCGGTCTCATTTAGAAGACTAAAAAATCGGTGCCAACGATAGGTCAAAATGAACGAGAGTTGGGAGTTGGAAGCCCGCGAAAAGCATTTACGGCGTTATTTGAATCGACCAGCAACAGCGATGAAAAAACCGCCCGATACGCCAATCCGGAAAGCCTTGTCACGACAAAACGTTGCTGCTGTTAAAAAGCAGCAGCCGGGGTCAGTCAGCCATTCGATTCTGGATTTCAGATTTGAAATTACTGGAACGGAGATTAGAAATTAAGAAATGATTTGCAGCGACATACAATTGAGTCTCCCGCTTTACGCGGACAGTTTTGCCGACGACGCGGAAAGCAGCACCGTCAAATCTCATCTCGATATTTGTCCGTTGTGCCGCGAACATTATGCAGAGTTTCGAGAAATCATCATGGGCTTGCATCGAATGCGTCGGCCTGAAATATCTGTCTATCTGCGGAATACGATCAAACAAAACATCTTTGCCGAAACACAAAGATCAGCGTGGCTGCCGTTTGCGCCCGACATTCGCCAATGGCTCGTGATGCGCGTTATGCCTTATGCAGTGGGCGTTTTGGCATCGGTCACAATTGGCATTACATTCCTCACAATCCTTTTTTCGGGAATGCTCAACCCGCAACCCGTGCCTATGGCGATGCACAGCTCTTCTTCAATGATGCTCGCCTCCAATCGTAATCCTCTTGCCGATTATGACATCGTCATTTCTCCGTCCGATTACGCACAAACACGGCTGGCTTTTGCAAGTGAATCGCCTAGCATAAATCCGCAAGGTGCATTGATTGCAATGACAAGATCCTTGGCGCGCAGCGGAAAAAAAAATGACGAGGTCGTTGTCGTCGCCGACATTTACGGCAACGGCTCAGCCGAAATCGCCGAAGTTGTTGAACCGTCCCATAACAGCCGCGCTGTCGCCCAATTAGAAAGAGCATTCGACACTGTATCTACGAAGGCAGCATTCGTCCCCGCCAGCATGGAAAACCGTCCCGAAAGCGTCCGTGTAGTCCTAAAATTCCAAACCGTTGATGTCAAAACCGACCTCAAACGCCGCCGCCTTTAACATTTCACAGATGCACAAGCCCGCATATATGGGCGATACATTCAACGTCGAGTGTATCGCCCTTACTAACGTGCGGGCTTGTGCATTTTTAGAACAGTTCGACTTTCCCGTCAGCCACCGTCACTCGCGGCTCGCCCTCGTTAAACATTATCCGCTCAAACGTCAACGGTGATACAGAACCAGCCGCTCCGACTGCCGTGAATCTGAGATTAAGAAGCACGCCGTTTTCATCTATCGGCATCGCTCCATACACAACGACTCTCAAAAGCCCCGGTTCCGTGGCATTTGTCACAACCGAAAGCCATCGGCTCGCCGCTCCCGCCACATCGACCGCGTTCGCAAGGGGCTGTATCACCGTCGCGTCGTATCCGAGATCAAACTCATAGGAAATGATCTCCTTATCTGCCGCTCCCTGGACATTCACCGGGATGACGATCTCCTTCTCGATCGAGGCCGCCATTTGCGGCAGCTTAACGTCAATGCCTCTCTCCGGCCCACTGCCTCCTGCATCCTGCCAACTGCCGACTGATGTCTCCGGCCCGCTGCCGACCGCCAACTGCTGATTGCCTCCCGGCCTTGCCGCAGTCGGTGTCCAATTACCTGTCACCTCACCGATCAGCAGGCCGACGTAATCATCGCCGATGACGTTACTCGTAACCGAAGAATATGTCCGGCTCGTCGGAGAAGCGCCGACCGGGAATGTCGGCCCCGGCGGAAGATAGAATTGCCATGTTCCGGTCAAGTTAGGCGGCGAGAGTGGCAGCCCGGCCACTACTTGAGCGATCTTTGCGGCGTCATTCGACGAGATGCCGCCGTTGCCGCTCACATCAGCAGTCACTTTCTGGTTATTATTTGTAAAAGTGCCCGGCCCGGTGTTCGCGACATGCTGCGCGATCCTCGCCGCGTCGTTGGATGTGATGCTGTTTTGTCCCGTCGTCTTTGACAGCGAAACGGTATATGAGCCAAAACCGAATCCGTTCAATAAATACTGTCCGGCTGTCGCTCCGGGCGCGTCCGTCGTGGTCATCACAGTCGGCGAACCGGCTCCGGTCACCGTGACGTTGGAGATATATTTCGGCGGAGCGGCGGCATTGCCATATGTAACGGTTCCCGCGATCGAGCCTGGTAGTGCAAGGCTGAAATTAACACCGGACGCATCGGAAATGAGATTTTCGAGTATCGCTTCGGCAGGTGCAAAGACTAGCTCGTCCTCTGTCGCGGGACTTATGTAGTATGTGCCTCCCGCGGGAACATTGAGTAAAGAATAGTTCCCGTTAACATCGGTAAAAGTCTGATCCGTTCCACTGCCGCCGAGCGCGAGACTTACGCCGGCCATTCCTGCGCCGTTTTCATCTGTCACCTGTCCGCTTATCGTGACGGTGCTCTCGGTGCCCGTAAACACGACCGTTTCCTCACCTGTAATATCGAGAAAGTCCTTGCTGGATTCCTCGAAAACATATCCGATCTGATTCGGCTGGGCGTTGTAATTACCGTTCATCGTAAGGTTGACGAAATGGAACAGCCCGTCCGAATCCGTCTGCGTAACCTGTGACTCATCACCCGTCAGATTCATCGTTACGTCGCTCATCGGGTTGCCGTCTGAATCGATAACGAGGCCGTTTATCATAGGCAACCCGTTATCAACCTGTTCAGTCAGAGCAAACGCACCGAGGCCAGTTGTTGTCGTTGTCGCGCATATCTGCCGCGTGCCAAAATCGCGGCTTGTCGTGCGATCGACCAACGCTCCGCTTTCGGAGTGCATAAGATACAGCCTGTTAAAGGCAGTTGCCGTCGTTGCCTCGGTACCCGGCACCGTGAAGCAAACATCGACCGGCGGCGTAAACGTCGCCGTCGTCGCTATATCGTATGCCAGATCGCCTATCACGAATCCCGCAGGGATGTCACCTGCCGAGTGTGGCGGAATCGGGTTAGCGACCGTCTCGCCGTTTACTGACACGCCACTAAAAGTGATCGTGACGCCGCCTAATTGGACCACGCTGGGACCAGAAGCAAACCCGCCCGTCGAGGCCGTAAAGTGATAGCCCCAATCGGGCATCGGTACGCCGAGTTTCTTAGCCATCGTCACCGGACCCGTGCCGTTAGCAGCAACGCTCACGATATCAGCGAGCCCGGTCGAGACGGTCTTGTCCGAGAAAGCGAATCGCGTGTTATCGGGCGACCATGTTTCAGGGGTCAGAACGTGTCCGCTTGCGGCGGCGAGAAGAAGGGTTTGGCCGCTGCCGTCCGCATTCATTTTGAAGATATTGTTCCCTCGGTGAAAGAGTATCGTTGAGCAGTCACGAGAATAAACGGGCGCAGTGCTCGCGCCATCAGTGGTCAACTGGCTGAGGCCCTTGCCGTCGAGATTGACCGCGAATATATTTGTCGAACTTCCTGCCTGTCTTGTGAACGCGATCCTGTTTGCACAACCGGTCGGACTTTGTGCATTGCCTGGCATTATGCGGGTCTGATTCGTGCCGTTCGTATTCATTCTGAATAGCTCGTTCCCTGTTGAAGGACGCACAAAAACTATCTGGCCCGCAAGCCAGATCGGACTCAAATCGCGACTGTTACTCGAAGCGCCTCCGAATGTGAGCTGCGTCAAACCGGTGCCGTCGAAATTTATAGTAAATATTCCGCCGTCGTAGATCGTGACGGGAGGAAACGGTATGTTTACATAGCTGATCCGACTGAATACGATCTTGTCATTAAGGATCGAAGGCGACGAAATCGATCCACTCGAAAGAGACGAAATAGTCACTATACTGCTTCCGTCGGCGTTCATCCCGCGCAATGAGGTGCCGGAAACGAATACGACACGGCCACTAAGTGGATTTTGAGCAGTAAAATTAGCAACAGCATCGGCAGTGGTGAGCGCGACGTTAGCTGAGGTGGGAGTCATATTGAAATTTGCCCGTGTCGGCGTAACCGTGTAATTGCCGGGCAGAAGGTTTGAAAAAGCGAAATTTCCATTGCCGTCCGTGGTTGTGGACGCGTTAACAGGGCCGCTCAAGGCCACGGCAACACCTGCAAGACCGTTCGTATTCGTTATTGGATTCCCGTTTCCATTGGTAAGGTTCACTACCACACTTAAGACCCGTCCGCTGATCTTTGGCGTCCGGGTGCCGGAAAAGTTTTGACCCGGTTGATTGACACTGAGGTTGGTGTATGCGCGATTTGGCGGTGAGAACATGTAATTGGTTAGGACCGGCGTAATGGTGTAGTTGCCGCCGGCAGGCAGATTGGGGAACGAATAATTACCCTGTGAATTGGTAATGACCGTCGCGCTGCTTGAACCTGTAACGCTGACTGCGACGTTGGCGAGCGGAACCGCCAAATTATCGGTTATCGTTCCCGAAATACTGCGTGTCGGAGTTAGGCATCGCGAGAATTCCGAGGTGTTCCCTGACGCATCCGTCGCGGTTGCCGTTATAGATCGCACGCTTGGAATTGAAACAGGCAGATTTGCCGTAAAGGTGACAATTCCGCTTGCTCCTGTCGTGACGTTTGCCGACCCGAGAAATGTTTCGCCTTGGCCGTGTCCTGATGCGTCACAGGAAGGATTCGAGAAAAACTCAAGCGTGAAAGTTGAGGACGGAGTGCTGTTCAGGGAGCCAACTATGTTTGTGGCACCGCCCGCTGACGTGAAGGAGGTCAACTCCGGATAGTTTTGCCTATTGTTCGCGCCGGTATCTAAATCGCCGGAATCATTCGGCAAAGGAATGAAATTGTCCGGCTGTAAATCTAACCGAATTCCGGCACGAGCATTGGAAAATAAACGATTTGCCGTGATGCGATTGCCAGTAGAGCCGGCAATGTTGCCGATCGCGATTCCATTCCCAGAATTCGGTAATGGAATTGTGCCGCTCGCGTCCAAGCCAATTAGGTTATTCTGGATGGTGTTGTTTCCGATGGGGCATGCTGACGAGACAGATCTAACACTAATTCCATTATTTATGTTTTTTGAAACAACATTGTCGCTAACTAGAGTCCCATTCGCGGCCCCCGACGCCCGGCATGTTAGGAAAATGCCATGTCCGGAATTTCCGAAATTGCTTGCGCCGCCGTTCGCATCTGTGCCAACGAAGTTTCCTTGAATAATGTTATTGGCACCGGAGACAGCGATTCCATCACCCCCACCAACCGAAACAATATTTCTATCGGTGGCCGTCGGCCCACCGATTAGATTGTTGCTACTTCCTACAACAATGCCAACCCCTTGGTTGCCCAAAGGGTTGCCGTTAGCAGACACCCCGATACGATTGCCCTTGATCGTGTTTCCGCCGGACAGGATTTCAATGCCGATACCGCTGGAGCCCGTAATAGCCAACCCTCGCACAGAGCAGCCGGGCGCACTGGCACTAATTTGCAGACCCTTTCCAGTGATCTCTATCACCGGCGATCCACTAAAACCGGGCTGTGTCGTTGCATCAATTATGACCGAGTTGGTGATAGTTGGTAAGACAGAACTTGGTGCAATGATGAATGGCGGGCTGCCCGGAATTGAGAATTCGATCAATTGCTTTCCCGCTCCGGCATTGGCGTCCGTCATTACCTGTCTGAGCGAACCCGCTCCGCTGTCGTTGGTGTTTGTTACCGTCCGTCGCGTTCCGATAAGAAAAGGAGAGCTGACCGGCTGTGGAAATGCGCCCGATGTAGCCCTTAGCGTATAACCAATGCCGAAATTGTTGATCGAGATCCCAGTAAAGATAGCAACTCCGTTGACGGCGTTTCGGGTAAGCGTTCCCGCGAGAGTTCCGCCGGACGGATTGTTCTGTATGGCAATGGTGATCGAGTTTGTCGCCCCGGGAACCGTATTGCCTTGCGAGTCCTGCACCGCTACCGTAACTGCCGGTGTCATAACGACGCCCGGCGCGGTATCTGGCGGCTGCACGACAAATCCGACGCCAGCCGCAGGCCCGGCATTGATATTGAACGAACCGCTTGTGGCGAATCCTGGTCCGGTCGAGTTAGAAGCGCTGAGCGTATAGGCTGTTCCAACGCGGTTGAGACTCAGGTTGTCGAATGTTGCCACACCCGCCGCAGCGTTTCGCGTCGAGGTTCCGGACAGCACGCTGCTGCCTGGGTTGTTGAAGATAGCCATCGTAATAGGATTGGTTGCAGTAGGGACGAGATTTCCAAAAGTATCCTGAACTGCGACCTGAACGGCGGGCGAGATCGCCACGCCCGCGACCGTGGTGCTTGGTTGAGTTGTGAAGGCAAGTTGCGAAATGCTTCCCGGCGAAATGGTAAAGCCTGAGCTGGTTCCTGCCGTCAGCGCCCCCGATGTGGCTGACAGCGTGTAACCAGTCCCGGTTCGCTGGAGACTCACGTCGTTGAATGTCGCAACGCCGCTCGCCGCAGTCCGTGTCAAAGTGCCCGACAGCGTGCTGCCGCCGGGATTGGTTCCGATGGCGACCGTGACTGCATTGGTTGCTCCGGCCATAAAGTTCGCAAACTGATCGAGAATTCGCACGGTGACCGATGGCGAGATCGCTTGACCGGCCGTGGCGTTCGACGGCTGCGACAGGAATGTCAGTTGCGACGGTATCGGCGTATACACGTTGACCGTCGCATCAGTCATAGAGCCAAACACATCGGTGACACGCACGGTATCGATCACGCCTGCTATGCCTGCCGTATAAAGCCCCGAACTGCTGTTGATCGACCCGCCTGAGTTGTTCACAGCGACGCTGAAAGTCCGAGGCGTAAAAGTGCCATTTGCGGTAAAGGTTTGAGTGCTTCCGGCGGAGAGGTTGACGCTCGTCGGTGCGATAGACAACGGGATCGGGCAACCTGCATCAAATGTCCAGTTCAAATTATTGCCGGTGTTAGTGCTGCTATAAATTGTAGTGAGCGCAGGTGCGCCCTGATCCCTTAAATCAACATCAACTATGCGAAAGCGTCCGGTCCCTGACCAGTTTCGCCGCGTGCCGTTGACCGACGAGCGCAATAGAATGGTGTCGGAATCGGGGCACGTCGCGCCACCGCCCTGAAGGTCAACGATCCCGTTGTTAACAGGATTTCCGCCAAGCGTAATTGTCGTCGAAGAATTGTTGACGAGCCTGCCGGTCGCGCCGATAGTCAGCACACCGCAGGTAAGGTTGCTGCCGCTGCCCAACAGCAGCGATCCCGAAGTAATAGTCAGCGGCTGGCTCACGTCGAGCGTCAAACTGGTATTTGCCGTCACGGTTCCGGCCGGCTTATTGACGGTCCAAGTGCCGCTGGGATTTAGTCCTCCGTTGTTGGCAAATGCCTGATTGGCACTGCCGCCGAATCTAAAATTGACGCTGCCGCCGTC
>JAYVFJ010000261.1:0-2280 GCA_043773225.1 Chloracidobacterium sp. | reverse complement strand
AAAGATCTCGCACTTCACCTTAATCTTATCTCAAACACGACATCGGTCATTTACTATAATCCCGCGACCGACCCTTACACGACATTGTCGAGTTGGAATCAGCAGTTGCAGACCACTTTAACTAACATTATCGGAACTGCTAACTATGATATCGGCCATATGTTCGGCGCCTCGGGCGGCGGCGGAAACGCGGGTTGTATTGGTTGTGTTTGTGTAGCCCCGACAGGCACTGTTCCGCTTGGAAAAGGAAGCGGCATCACTTCGCCTTTTGACGGCATTCCGCAGGGCGATAATTTTGATATTGATTATGTTGTCCACGAAGTCGGGCATCAACTTGGAGCAAATCACACATTTTCATTCTCAAGTGAAGGCACGGGCGTAAATAAGGAAGTTGGTTCGGGCATTACCATCATGGGTTACGCCGGAATTACAAATCAGGACGCCGCGCCGCATTCGATTGATATTTTCCATCAGGCGTCGATTCAACAGATTCAGAACAACCTCGCTACAAAGACGTGTCCGCAAACAACGACCATGACGGCGAACAATCCGCCGGTTGTGTCTGCCGGCACCGATTACACTATTCCGATCTCGACGGCGTTTGCTCTAACCGGCTCGGCGACCGACCCGCAAGGCGACCCTTTAACCTACAACTGGGAACAGAACGACAATACAACGACGACCGGAAACTCCAGCGTTGCGTCGATCACAAAAACGACCGGCCCGAATTACATTTCGTTTGCTTCCTCGTCGTCACCCACGAGATTTATGCCGCGCTTGTCAACAATATTGGCAGGGTTGAACGTAACGCCTACGCTTGGCGGAGATGCGATCTGTAACGTGGAAGCATTGAGCTCGGTTTCGAGAACGCTGAATTTTAGATTGACGGTGAGAGACAACAGCCCTTACGTTCCGGGCTCGACGGTTGGGCAAACCCAGTTTGACGATATGATTGTGACGGTCAGCAATACTTCGGGGCCATTCTCGGTCACCGCGCCAAACACGAACGTTTCGTGGGCAGGCAATTCAACGCAGACTGTTACATGGAACGTGGCGAACACAACCGCCGCACCGGTAAGTTGTGCGAACGTCAAAATTTCATTGTCAACGGACGGCGGACAGACTTTCCCGACCGTCTTAGCGGCAAGCACGGCAAACGACGGTTCGCAGGCGGTGACAATTCCGGTTGGAGCAAGCACGACTGCAAGAATAAAAGTCGAGGCTGTCGGCAATATTTTCTTTGATATTTCCAACACCAACTTCACAATAACCGGAGCCGCGGCGACGCCGACCAATACGGCAACATTTACGCCGACCAACACGCCGACGTTTACACCAACTGCGACGGCGACGTCAACATTTACGGCGACAAATACGGCGACAAACACTGCAACTCCGACAGCAACTTCGACGTTTACACCGACAAATACAGCAACGGATACGCCGACGCCGACGAACACAGCGACGGACACGCCAACGGCGACTGCAACCGAAACTTTTACACCGACCAATACGCCGACGGAAACCGCGACAGCTACGCCGACAAACACCGCGACAGACACGGCGACGCCCACCAACACGGCGACGGACACTCCAACTGCCACGGCGACGAATACATTCACCCCAACCAACACACCGACTAATACAGCGACGGCCACTGCGACAGCGGCATGCACGCCTGCAACGGCTGTGACATTCACAGGAACAGGCGTCGGGGCGATACCGGACGGCGGCACGGGAACACCGCCGAAGTATGGCGCTTCGCGGGTTATCAGTTTTGCGGTTTCGGGAATAACGGGGCCGGTCACGGCACTTTCTTCGAGCCTTTCGCTGACGCATACTTTCGTGGGCGATCTTGATATGGTTCTCACATCGCCGGGCGGCGTCGTGAGTTTTATCACTATGAGCCGCAACGGTGTGACAACAGCGGGCGGTTACGGAGACAGTTCCAATCTGAGCGGCGCTTACAACTTTACCGATGCTGCCGTGACGACTAATATTTGGACGGTTGCTGCCGGTTTGAACAGTAATCAGATAATCGGTGCGAGCAACTACCGGACAACCGGCGGTGGCGGAGCGGGACAATCTAACCCGGCTCCGTTCACGAACCTTACGGCGGCGTTTGCCGGATTGTCGAGTGCCCAGATCAACGGAACCTGGACGCTGACGATCCGAGACGCATCGGCTCAGGATACCGGCAGCGTGACGGCAGCCAATCTCGTTTTGACCGGCGCAACCTGTCCGTAAATTTAGGCTGTTTTAATGCACAAGCCCGCGCGT
>JAYVFJ010000260.1:0-13304 GCA_043773225.1 Chloracidobacterium sp. | reverse complement strand
GGTTCCTCGACGTGGGCGAGACGGCGTTCGACCTCGGTGACGATCTCGACGAAATTATCGATGTCGAGCCGTCCGCACGTCGGACAGGCTACCACCGTGACGCCCCTTTTGCGGAGTTCGAGAGATTTGAGAATTTCCCAGCCGACACGGACTTCTTCGTGCGGTTCGGCAGCAAGCGAAACGCGGATAGTGTCACCTATGCCTTCGTGTAATAAAACGCCGAGGCCGATCGCAGATTTTATTGTCCCGCCGAAAGGTGTTCCGGCTTCGGTCACTCCTAGATGCAGCGGATAGTCAACCTTTGCGGCCATCAAGCGATATGCTGCGACCATTCGGTTTACGTCCGATGCTTTGAGCGAGATAATGATGTCGCCAAAGCCAAGGTCTTCGAGAATGCGGATGTGCCGCATTCCGCTTTCGACCATCGCTTCGGGCGTTGCCGTGCCATATTTTTTGAGCAGGTCTTTTTCGAGCGAGCCGCCGTTGACGCCGATGCGGATCGGCACTTTTTGCGCTTCGGCAGCACGGACAACTTCTCGAACTCGGTCGATATGGCCGATATTGCCGGGATTTATTCTTAACTTATCAATTCCTGCATCGAGCGCTTTCAACGCAAGTTTGTAATGAAAATGAATGTCCGCAACGATCGGCACATCCGTTCGCTTTCGTATCTCATACATCGCGGCGGCGGCGTCATCGTCCGGTACGGCAATGCGAACGATCTCACAACCAGCCTCGACCATTTCGTCAATCTGCTTTAGCGTGCCGTCAACATCGGTCGTGTCGGTTTTGGTCATCGACTGCACAACGACCGGCGCGCCGCCGCCGATCTGGATGTTTCTGACTTTAACTGCTCTTGTAACTCGTTTCATAGTCGGAACGCAGGCTGCCAGCCAGCGTGTCACTAACCGTTGTTTAAGGCCAACCACTCGCAGGCTGGCAGCCTGCGTTCCGACGGCAGCCTTTATTTCCCGATCAGCCGCGATACGTCAAAGAATATTACCGTCACCATCAGCAGTAGAACTATGGCGAGGCCGGTCAACTGGATTCGCTCTTTGGCGACCATTGACAGTGTTCTTCCGAACCATGACAATACTTTTTCGATGCCGAGAACCATTATTTGTCCGCCGTCGAGCATTGGAATCGGGAGCAAATTCATCACGCCGAGGCTGAGGCTGATCGCCATCAAAACTCCAAGCAGGCCAAAAAATCCGCTGGCAAAGACGGTAGTTACGATTATCTGTCCGATGCCTATGGGACCTGAAACCGTGTCGCGCGCTGAGCGTTCGCCCGAACCAACCTGGCCTAAAGCGGAACCAGTCATGCGCAGAATACGCAGATTTTTGTCAACTGCCTCAGCCATCGCTCCACCGACTCCGACGGGTTCGAGATTACTCAGAAGTGATGTGTCAAAGCGGATGCCGATAAGCCAATCGTTATTTTTCTCAACCGCGTAAGTGCTGATCTCGAGTTTTTGATCGTTGCGGCTGATGCTCAAAGTGATCGGCGCTCCTTTTGATTCGCCGATCATTGTTTTCATTTCCTGGGTATTGCGAATCGCTTTTCCATTTACTGAGGTGATCCAATCGCCTTTCTGAAGACCCGAAGACGCAGCGGGCATTTCGGGATCTATTGTTCCGACTACGACGGGTTCGGTTCCGGAATCGGGAGCCATATCGAGGAAGCCGCCTGATTGTCCGTTTTCGGTGACCTTGGTTGGCGAGATATTAAGAGCGATGCGATGGCCTTCGCGTTCGACCGCGATGGGAACTTGCTTTTCGGGGATCAAAATAGCGCTGTCTTCAATGCGATTCCACGAAGGGTTTTCGACGCCGTCAAAATTTATGATGCGGTCGCCAGCTTTTATACCGGCTTTGTCAGCTGCACCGCCGACTTTTACGAAACCGACGATCGGTGCCGGATTGTTCGGAACGCCGTAAACCATGGCCATCGTAAAAGGAATCGCCAACGCGAGCACGATATTCATAAACGGCCCGCCGAGCATCACCAGAAACTTTTGCCAGCGCGGGCGGAGTTCGTAAAGCTCGGATTCGGGCACGGGGTCGCCTTTTGATTCACCGCCCTCGAGCGGGCCGGTGGCTTCGTCGCCGTAGAGTTTTACATATGCGCCGAGCGGTATCGCGCTGACGCGATAATCGGTGTGGCCGACCTTAAAACCAAAGAGGCGCGGGCCGAGGCCGAAGAACGAATACGCCTCGACGCGCATTCCGAATATCTTGGCGACGAAGAAATGGCCAAGCTCGTGAATGTTGATCGCAACACCGAGAACAAAAAGAATAGCTAAAATTGCAATTAAAATATCTGACATTAAATAATTTCCTACAAATAAACTCTCAATTAGAGACCTGTCACGTCGGCAGGGTTGCTGCCAATAAACTACGCTTTAGGGCAGCATGTCGGCGACCTTTATTTTTGCTGACGGTTTAGCAAGCGGCGAGATTGATTCGCCTTCGCTAACAACAAACTTTTCGGCGTAACTAAACTCAAAATCAGCATCTTTTACTGGCTGTCGGTAAACTTCGAGACAGCGCTGTTTTAAATTAACAATCCAATATTCTCCGATCATATTTTCCGCATACAATTCTGCCTTTTGCTTGCGGTCGAATCGAAGCGACGTGTCAGCGACTTCGACCAAGAGAACTGCTGACTTAGGATGATTATCGGTATAATCGCGAATCGTTCCCTCGACAACGGCAATATCGGGTTCAGGTTCATCAATCTTGCTAAAACTCATTGGTAACTGTGACCGGACATCGAAACCTTTCCCGAAAACTTCTCTCAGTATATTTTCAAGCAACCGAATCGATGTTGCATGAGGGGAATTCATTGGTGAGATTTGTATAATCTCTCCTCTGATAAGCTGCACCCTTTTACCGTTAAAAAAACCGAGATCGCCCATCTGATAATACTCATTAACGGTCCAACGATATGCTTTAGGCCCGCCGTTTTTCGCAGCCCGTGGGTTCACAACGGTTGGTTTTGAATTGTTTCGTTCTAATACAGACTGCATATTGTGAACCTCACTTGGCCGAAGCCGTTTTTGCTAAATTCATTATAGCGCCGTCGCGTGCCCATTTGTCAGCGTCGATCACGTCCTCAAGCGTAGAGATGCTGCGTGTATCATGGAGCGACATTACGGATTGATTGACCTCGGCTACCTCGCTGAGCCTTATTTTCCCGTCGAGAAAAGCCTGAACAGCAGTTTCGTTTGCCGCGTTCAAAACTGTTGCCATCGTGCCGCCTTTCTTCAGTGCATCATAAGCGAGGCCAAGACAAGGGAAGCGGTCGAGGTCTGGTTCCTCAAAATCCAGACGGCTCAACTGCGACAGATCGAGCGGCGGTAGGCAATTTTCGCGTCGGTCGGGAAAGGTAAGCGCGTATTGGATCGCGTGTTTCATATCCGTCACGCCCATTTGGGCGATTATAGAGCCGTCAACCATCTCGACCATCGAATGAACGACTGATTGCGGGTGAACGACAACCGCAATCTGATCGGCGTCAAAACCGAAAAGCCATTTTGCCTCGATGACTTCGAGACCTTTGTTCATCAGCGTGGCCGAATCAATCGTGATCTTGTCGCCCATTTTCCAATTCGGATGATCGAGCGCCTCTTCGCGAGTTGCACTTTCGATCTCGGCTTTTGTAGATCCGCGAAACGGCCCGCCGGAAGCAGTGAGAATAAGGCGTTTTACTTCGCCTCGTTTTTCACCTCGCAGGCATTGGTGAATAGCGTTGTGTTCGCTGTCAACCGGCAAAATCTCAGCGCCCGACTTTTCGGCGGCCTTTGTCATCAATTCGCCTGCCATAACCAGCGTTTCCTTGTTGGCTAGTGCGATGCGTTTTCCGGCTTCGATCGCTCTCAGCGTCGGGACAAACCCAACTGCACCCACGGTTGCCGAAACGACGATCTCGGCCTCAGGATGCGTAGCGACTGCAACCAGCCCATCGGAATTAAGTGCGATCTTTGGCGGCTTTACTTTGAGGGTATGAAGTTCGCGTTCAAGTATTTCCGCACATTCCTGATCGTCACATGACACTAGCTCGGGCTGAAATTTAGCGACTTGCCCGGCAAATCTCTGCATGTTGCGCCCTGCGGCCATCGCAACAATGCGGAAATCGCCAAGATGTTCGATTACTTTCAGGGTGTTGCAGCCGATCGAGCCGGTGGAACCGAGGATGGAAATGGACTTCATAAACGCGAACTAAAGGTTATCACAGATGGTCACAGACATAAATATTTCGATTCGAGTCAGAAATTTGTCCCACTTTGTCCCAAAGGCAAGTGGGACAGGCAAAGTCATTGGTTTTATTGAAGTTACGAGGACTTTTGCCCTGCGTTCCACGTTTTTTGAAAAAAAAGTAAGACAATATAAGATGAATCTGTAACCGCTGTATTTACATAGTTTGCGGCGGTTTCGGACGTTTCGGCCTATCAATGTTTGTTGGGACACGCCGTTCACATTTTCAAATAACACGACTGTCCGCAAAGGGGCGATCCTGACCAAATACGGCAGTCAATCTGGTTCAATAAGCATAGCAGATATTTTATCTGAAGTCAATAGTTTTATGAATGCAACGCGAAACGGGTCATTGATTCTCGCTGAATTCGAGAGGGGCTTCGAGGCGGTTGGTCTTTGTTTCGCCCGCGGCTTGTTTTTCGGCTAGGAATTGATTGAATTCGGCTGATCGGTTTTTTGGCACGCTCAGTGTTTTCCAATCCGCCGATTTGAAATGCTTGGCGAGCAGCACTATCTGTCCGATGTGCAGCGCGTAGTGCATCATCTGCCGGTTTAATGCTTCGGCGATGGTGTGCGCTTCGCCACGGATAGGAACAGTGCGGGAAAAGTCTTCGGCGGTTAGCGGCTCGACATTATCAAATAATGTTTGCCAGCCCGTTTCCCAGAATTGCATCAACGATTCGCGCTTGTCGGCGATCATCTCAAATTCAGTATCACGGTGACGGTCGGCTTTTTCGCCGTCGGTCGTCAAAAAATCGCGCCAGCGCGAATGAAGGTTCCCGGCGATGTGCTTGACGATAATCGCTATCGAATTTGCCTCGGCGTCGATGAGTGCAAAAAACTCTTCATCGCTGACCTGTTCCATCGCACGCTCGGCCATTTTTTTGTAATTGCGGAAAGATTGAATAGCGTCAGAGTGGTAATTTGTGATGATTTTGTCCATAAGATTTTTTTCAAATTCCAGCTACTAGCTGCTAGCCGCCAGCTACTGGCCAGCAGCTAGTAGCTGGCAGCTAGCGGCTAGAATTAATTTTCTCACCGACAGCACCGCGTTCTATAGTTTCCTGATCGCCCGTCTTCATATTTTTGAGCGTAACTTTGCCTTCGGCGATCTCAGATTCACCGAGAACGCAGACCCAAGGGGCGTTAATCGTATCAGCGTATTTAAACTGTTTGCCGAGTTTGTCGGCTTCGGGATAGGAGGTTACGCGCAAGCCCTGTGAGCGGAGTTCGTTTGCGAGTTTTAGCGATTCGTTAATAGTTTCTTCACTCCAGATCGTGATCATGACATCGGCGGAATTTGCTGCTGCGATCTCAGGCGGGAACATATTTTTTTCTTCCATCACGACGAGGATGCGTTCGAGGCCGAGCGAAAAGCCGCACGCCGGAATTTGTTCCTTGCCAAACATTCCGATAAGGCCGTCGTAGCGTCCGCCGCCGCCTAGTGAACCGGCGAGGTCGGGGACGTTGGCTTCCATTATCGCGCCGGTGTAATACGACAGGCCGCGGGCGAGGCTTGGATCAATAATGATCGGGGCTTTATCTGCGAATTTGAGAATTTGGCCGAGTTCGGTCAGGGTTTCGTTGCTGACGATATTTAGTAGATTGGCGACGATAGTTCGATTGATGTCGTGTTCCTGATTCAGGATCTCTTGCGTTTTTGCGAAGATCTCCATCAGCATCGTCGAAGCATTATCCGAGATGCCGCGATCGTTTAGCTCTTTTGCAACGCCTTCGGCGCCGATCTTGTCGAGCTTGTCGATGGCGATCAATGCGTCGGAATGCAGTTCCTCGGGCACACCGGCTGTGTCGAGAATGTCGGTCAGAACTTTTCTATGATTAAGGCGAATCGTAACATCTTTAAACCCAAGCCTTTTGAATATTTCGCTGACTGCCGACATCAACTCGGCCTCGACGACCATCGAGTTTGAACCAATCGCGTCAACATCGCACTGATAAAACTCACGAAAGCGACCGCGTGCAGGACGGTCGGCGCGCCAGACGGGTTGGATCTGATACCGTTTGAAGAATTTTGGCAGGTCGTTTTTATTATTAGCGACGACGCGGGCAAGCGGCACGGTCAGGTCGTAGCGCAAAGCGAGATCGGAAAGAGAGTTTCCAGAGTTGCAGAGTTGCAGAGTTGCAGAGTCTGAAGTTTCCGAACTCTGTAACTCTGTAACACTGTAACTCTGCAACTCCTGAGCCAGTTTTTCGCCCCGCTTGAGTATTTTGAAGATAAGCTGATTGCCTTCGTCGCCGTATTTGCCCATGAGGGTTTCGATATTTTCGACGGCGGGGGTTTCGAGCGGTTCGAAGCCGTAGTGTGCGTAAACATCTTTGATAATGCCGATCACGTATTCGCGTTTTCTGACATCCGAGGGCAGAAAATCGCGCATTCCGCGTGCTGGGTTGGTGCTTGCCATAACTAAGAAGATTTAACCACAGATAAACACAGATAGACACAGGTATAAAGCATTTCTTATCTGTGTTTATCCGTGTCCATCTGTGGTTTCATATTGTTTTTTGAGTTCGACGTAATTTCGCCATGATTTGTCGAGATAAGCGAGTTCGTCGTCGGTGAGTTCGCGTTTTACTTTTGCAGGTGAGCCGATTACGAGCGAATTTGGCGGTATTTGTGTGCCCGGCGTCAATAGCGACCCGGCTGCGACCAACGAATTGTGTCCGACGCGAACGCCGTCCATTAGTATTGCTCCGATGCCGATCAGGCAGCCGCTTTCGACGTGACAGCCGTGCAGGACGACGCGATGGCCGACTGTTATTTCGTCTTCGAGAATGGTTGAATGAGTTTTTGAACTGACATGTATGACGGTCAGGTCCTGAATGTTCGTCCGCGCTCCGATACGGATAAAATTCACATCACCGCGAATGACAGAGCCAAACCACACACTTGAATTTTCACCGATCTCGACATCGCCGATGACGACCGCACCGGGGGCGATGAAAGCTGTGGTGTGGATTTTGGGCGTAATTTTTTTGAAATCTCTAATCATTGGCTAGAAATAACAGTTACTTGTGTTTTCTCCCGGACACAAAGCGACTTCCCACCTCCACGATTTCAAAAGTTCGGAATAACCGGAGTGCAGTATCGAAATTCTTCTCAAATGCTGAGACTAACTCAACATTCCTTATGTTTCCGGTTGTAATTAACAGTAGCTTTTCAGGCTTGCCTTGCAACAGCTTCATTTTGAGAAAGTCTGTGTCTTTCGAGATCAAAATGCGCTTTTCCTTTATGACAATTTCAGCGATTTCGGCATCTGAAGTTAGATCTTTTCTCGGCAGGTCAAGGGCGTGGGTACAATCGTGACCCTGTTGCAGGAGCCACAACTTTAAAGCCGGCGGAAGCTGGGCGTCTACAAGAAATTTCATGCAACGAGCGCGGCTTCGATGCTGTTAACCTTTACGAGCTTCGTAGCAAAAGCAAGACAAGCTTGTATGTCTTTTTCTTCTAAGGAAGGATAGTCGGCAAGAATTTCCGAGTGTGTCATGCCACCGCTGAGTAGATCGAGTATAAGCTCAACCGGATAACGCATATGCCTAATTGTGGGTTTGCCAAAGCAAACGTCCGGATCGATGGTTATTCTTTGAAGCAGATTTTCGTCCATAACAACTTAAAACTAACACAGTTTGATACGAAAATGAATCTTTTTCAAATTCGCAATTTTCTTCTAATAGCATTAACCGCCTGCTCCAATTCATTTATACGCAGTAATTTTGCGGCAATGATAAACACAATGCCTCCAAGAGCTATTGGCACAAACGCCTCGATGAGCCTTACCGTGAGAGCCTTGTCGCCAAAGTAATTAGTAAGCACATGGTAGGTTCCATAGGCTGCCGCCGACATCGCTGCTGACGCGATGATGATGCGGATAAAAGTCGAAAAAATATCGTTTCCGTTCAGCCGTTTTATTTTCTTTCGCATGAACAAGGACAGAGCGAGAAAATTTACTGATGCGACGACCGATGTTGCGAGTGCGACGCCGACGTGGCCGAAGCCGTTTGGGCGTTCAGGCGAGACGCCAACTTTTGAGAGAAGCTGCATCATGCCAAAGCTGGTTGGGACGTGAATAAGGATAGACGCGAGGCTAATATACATCGGCGTTTTTGCGTCGTCGAGGGCGTAAAACGCCGGAGAAAGCACTTTGACCGCCGCGTAACCGGCTAAGCCAATCGAATAGGCGGTCAATGCCCATGCAGTCATGTTTGTATCAAAAGCGGTGAATTCGCCACGCTCATAAATGAGGCCGATTATTGGCTGCCCAAGAACCATCAACCCGCAGGCAGATGGAATGGCAAGCAGGAATACAAGCTTGATAGCATCCGAAAGAGTCGAGCGAAATTTTACGATGTTTTCTTCGGAGGCAAGCCGCGAGAGAGTCGGGATAGCGGCCGTGCCGATGGCGACGCCAAAAACTCCGATCGGAAACTGCATCAGCCGAAAGGCATAACTCAGCCACGAGGCTCCGCCATCAATGCCGGAGGCGACAATTGTGTCAACCAGCACTTTGATCTGGATCGCTCCGGTGCCGATGATTGCCGGACCCATCAGACGCATCACGCGACGGACGCCTTCGTCGGCGAAACTGAGCCGCAGCGAAAAACGGAAACCGACTTTGAATAGCGACGGCATCTGTATCAAAAGCTGCGCCGCTCCGCCGAGCAGCGTTCCGATCGACATGCCGATTATCGCCCATTGAGCAGCGTCACTCGGCACAACGATCTTATCGACCGAGCGTTCCCACACGCCGCCGCTCAGCCAAAACGCAAAACCGAGTCCGGCGATTATTGAGACAATATTAAAGGCTGTTGATGCCGACGCCGGAATGCCAAAACGTCCTTTTGTATTCAGCACGCCCATCGCCAGCGCGGCCAGAGCGACGAGCAGGATGAACGGGAACATTATCTGCATCAGCGTTGTCGCGAGAGCTGCTTTTTCGGGTGGGTAATAATGGTTCGGGTCGCCGAGGTAGTTGTAGGTGATGATCTTTACAAACAACGGCGAAAGGAAAATCCCGGCGATGCAGACTACGCTAAGCACGACAGCAAGGCCGTTAAAAATCAGACTCGCCAGCCGCCACGCTTCCTTTTCGCTGTTCTTGATCTGATAATCGGTAAAGACTTTTACAAACGCCGCCGACAGCGCACCCTCGGCAAAGAGGTCGCGTAGCAAATTCGGAATCCTAAAGCCGACGATAAATGCGTCATACAGAAAACCTGCCCCAAAATATCTCGCAAAGATCGTTTCACGGATGAGGCCCAAAACGCGCGAGAACATTACCGCGATCGAGACAATTCCAGCCGAGCGCGCAACGCTTCTCTGTTTTGGGTTCCCAGACGCCGGTTCCTGTAAGTTTTCGGGTTCGGTCATTTAGTAATCGAAAGAATTTTTCATTACTAATTACTAATTCACAATTATTAATTAATAATGAAAAAAAGAGGCCGTCTTTAGGACGCCTCTTGATTTTACAATGATTTCACCGGTTAAACGACGGAGCCAAAGCATTTTTACGATCAACACAATTTGCAGTTATCGCGGCGCGATCGGCCACCGGGATAATTTACTCGCGAGCGGGAGAGACGTGTTTCGAGTGAAAGGGCGTCGTATTTCATTGGGGCTGCGCCGCCGAATTGGCCCTGGACGAGCGATATAAAAGAGTTTTGAAATGCGCGGAATTTGCCGACGCTGCCGCGTTGGTTAAAGATGACAAAAAGATACTTGCCGTTTCTGGTATTGATCTCGCCGGCAAGGGAACTGACGCCGGCATCGGTTTGGCCGAGCGTGCCGGTTTTGCCGACGACGCTGCCGGTTGAAAAATCGCCGTCAAAACGGTTTTCGAGTGTGCCTTTGTCAATTCCGGCGACGGGCATAATGTCGGCGAAGGTCATTTTATAACGAGCCAGATCGGATCGCAGCGCCCGCAGCAGCGACATCATGGCGTTTGGCGTGACGCGGTTATAGCCGAGCCCGCTCGAAGTTTGCAGCGAAAATTCCACAAGCGGAATATTGGCATTCAACTGGACGAGACGAGCGACGGCATAAGGCCCGCCGAGCATGTCGCCGAGACGTTCGGCGAGAAAATTATTTGAGTAGCAAAGGGTAGCTTTGATGATCTCTCGAAGCGGCGCCGATTCGTGCGTGAAAAGCAGATTGAGATTGCTCGGTATCGGCTGGACATACGCCGAGCCTGTGAAGGTGACGCCCGGAATGCCGTTCGTCAGGCCGTATTTCCCCGAATAGGAAAGATAGTTAAGCCAAACTCGAGTCGCCGCCGGTGAACGCTTTGACATATCCATGGCGGAAAAGAGAGCGTTTCCCGACGCAACCGGCGAGCCGGAATAATTCATCGCAAAATTGTCCGTAACGATCAGATCGCCCGTTACAGAGCGGATGCCCATTTTGTTCAACTCGTCGGCAATAGTGACGGCGTGCTGAAACCCGAACATCGGGTCCTTGCCCGAAATATAGACGTTGCCGTTCAGCGTGCCGCTCGTGCGGTCGATCGCTCCGTCGGTGTAAACAATTGTTTGAAAACGAAAGTCAGGGCCAAAGGTTTTGAGGACTGCGTAGGCCGTCGCAACTTTGACGTTCGACGCCGGATTGAATACTGCGTTGGAATTGCTTTCGATGACAATATTGCCATCCATTGATTCGACCAAAACGCCGGAATAACCGGGAATCGTGACATCGGCAAGCACCGGGAAAAGCGTTCGAACCGGATTAAGTGAAGACGGCGCAGTGCTGCCGGTTTTTTGGACGAGCGTCGGCGTGCCTTTCGGCTTGGCCGAGTAATTATCCTTTACAACCTGTATGTCCTGAAGTAGTGGCGGCGGCGAGCTCTGGCCAAAATTAATGCCCGCAGTCAATAAGATCAATGCGGAAAAGAAGAACCAATTGACTGTTTTTCTTGTGGCTGTTGTCATTGACTTGAGATCGCTTGGTTTGGCTAAGAGGAAAGCTTTCCGGGCATCTGAAAGCAACGCTCCGCTAAATATATCATATTTGGCCGGAAAGTGTTCAAAATTTTGCGGATTCACGCCTTTGTGACCGCAAAAAGGCGATTTCTTTGATGATGACCGGTGGCGAGGCGATGCACTGATTTTTTGTTTAACACCGCGGACGTATTACGTTCGCGTGTTATACTTGCTGAGACGGAGAGTAATTATGCCGACGCAAACAGTCAATATAGATAAGGTCGAAAGGCAATTAGCCGAGTTGCTCGCAATTGTCGAGCATGACGGTGATATTGTAATTGCTCAGAACGGCAAGCCTCTTGCGCGTTTAGAAACGGTTACGCCGACAAAAAAGAAACGCATCGCCGGTTTAAATCACGGCACGATCTGGATTAGCGAAGATTTTGATGAACCATTGCCTGATGAATTCTGGCTGGGAAAAGAATGAGTTTGGATCTACTTTTTGACACACACATCTTTATTGGTGGGCTGATGAGCCGACAAAACTCTCGGCAACCGCATTGGCGGCTTTGGAAGATGGAAACAATCGTTTGTTTTTGAGCGATGTCAGCATTTGGGAGATACAGATCAAAGTCCAGCTTGGCAAAATGAAATTGAAATTGCCACTTAGAGATTTAATTGAAAGTCAACAGCAGAAAAACGAGGTGGGAATTTTACATATTACGACAGAGCATATTTTGGAGTTAAACAATCTGCCCTTTCATCACAAAGACCATTTTGATCGCCTGTTGATAGCACAAAGCATAGTCGGAGATTTTGCGGTTGTAACAGTTGATCCTGAGTTTTCAGCTTATCCGGCAAAACTATTAACGTAGAGTCTCAGTTCGTTAATCCACAAAATCAACCTGAACCTGATGCGGGATAATTCCGGCCTTGTGTCCCTCTTCCAAAAGTCGGCGGACGGCTTCGCGGCCGCGGTCGCCGTAGTCGAGGGTGAGATCGTTGACCCACATTGAGACGAAGCGGTCGGCGACTTCGGGTTTCATGTCGCGGGCAAACTGCATCGCGTAAGAAAGGGCGTCTTCGCGGTTTTCCATTGAGTAAACGATGCTCTGGTGAAGGTGTTTTGAAACCTGCCGCATTAAATCGTGTCCCAGATCGCGGCGGATGACGTTGCCGCCCATTGGGAGCGGCAGGCCCGTTTTGTCGTGCCACCATTCACCGAGGTCGAGTATTTTGTGCAGGCCTAGTTCGTGATAAAAAAGCTGGCCTTCGTGGATCAACAGACCGGCGTGAACGTCGCCGCTTTTGACGACGTCAATGATCTCGTCAAACGGCACGACGATGTGCTGAAAATCCTTGTTGAATATTTTCAGGGCGAGATACGCGCTTGTCAGTTCGCCGGGCACGGCGATCGTCATTTTGCCTATCTCTTCCGGCTTGTGCTGTTCGGTTGAAACAACTATGGGTCCGTATTTGTCACCGATGCTTGCGCCGTGCGGCAGCAGTGCGTATTTGTCGGCGACGTATGCGTAGGCGTGGAACGATATTGCGGTCACATCATAAACGCCCTTGCGGGCGTCTTCATTGAGCTTTTGAATGTCTTTGAGTGTGTGCTCAAATTTCAGGCCGTCGGTCTCGACCTTGTTTGTCGCGAGCCCGTAAAACATAAAAGCGTCGTCCGAATCGGGCGAATGAGCGACAGTGATCTTGCGGATTTCGGGCATTTTTTTAGCTATTGCAGACATACTTCAAACCTGGCAGTAATAAACATTGGTATCGTAGAAAATCTTTATTTTACCGTTTTCGGCGTGTTTGGCAAAAAGCAGTTGTAATTCTTTAATAACTTTCTCGAGTTGCGGATCGTCTTCGCTCGGCATATACGACGCAGAAAGCATCCGCCCTTTCAAACCCTCAAAATCGAATACTTGACTGTTTGAAAATGTTGCAGAGCCGTATTCCTTTTGAAAAAAATCAGCGATCTCCTTTGCATCAATATTCTCATGCCGCACATTGCCGTAGTCGTTAGCGTGTTTGAGCAAGAACGCCTCGTATTCAATAAGAAACGGCGTGGTGTCCAATTGCCGCTCATTCCAGATGAGCACGATATAACCG
>JAYVFJ010000259.1:0-2852 GCA_043773225.1 Chloracidobacterium sp. | reverse complement strand
AAATGTACTGACGCCCACCCACAGCCCGTCGCAGCCTGTGCACCCGCGAAACGCCGTTTCGCCGACCCGAAGTGTCTCAAGCGGATTACGACACCGCGGACAATCGCCGCTTTCGTCATCGAGGCTGACGTCCAGAGGAGCGGCCATCGCTCCACAGTGGCCGCAAAACCTGGTTCCTATAAACATCAGGCCGAGGCACTTCGAACAGCCAATCGTCTTGAGCCGCGTCTTGCAAAATTCGCAAAGGTTGCGGTCGCTCGCAACACCGGCACCGCAATTTGGGCAATTTAAGGCTTCGACATTCATGAAAAATTTACTTCGTCATCCGCGCTGCGACGGATGCCTTCATCAGTTCAAGCGGGGCGTCTCGGCCGGTCCATATCTCGAATTGCTTTGCCCCTTGAGCAATCAGCATTTCGAGACCGCCGATGGCCGAGATTCCGGCTTTCTTTGCCTCACGTATTGTCGGCGTATCGGCCGCGCTTGTCACGAGATCGTAAAAATAGTTTACACCCACAAGCTCATCTGCAACGAATAGCGACTCATTTTCATTCGGTCCTTTCATCCCCATCGGCGTCGCGTTTATTACAACGTCAAACTGGTCGCCCACACGATTCGAAATTTGAGATTTGAAATTTGAAATTTGATTCGAGGAAACCCCGAATTCGTCTGCGAGAGATCGGGCTTTTCGTTCATCTCGCGCGATTACAGTGACGTTCGCGTTTTCTTGTTTCAGTGCGTAAACAACTGCCCGTGCCGCGCCTCCGGCTCCGAAAACAGCTACGCGAGCACCGTCCAGATTACTGAATTTCGCCTTCAGTGGGGTGATGAAACCGTGAGCGTCGGTATTGAAACCAGTCAGACGCTCGCCTTCGATCTTTACTGTGTTCACAGCTCCGATCTTTTCGGCGATTGGATCGAGAGCGTCAAGATGCTTCATTATCGACTGTTTATGAGGCATCGTGACTGAAAAACCCGCAAAATTTAACTCGACCTCCCGCGTCTCCGGCCTCACCATTCGGCGAATAAACTCGTCGATATTTTTGACTTGAAAAGGAATAAATACCGCGTTGATCTTTGACGACACAAACGCCGGATTATGCATATACGGCGAGAGCGACTGCGAAACCGGATCGCCGATGACGCCAAAAACCTTTGTCTCAAGATCGAGTTGCTTTACGCGATATATTTCGATCAGATTTTTCGCCGTGATCTGACCGGGTGCGGTTTCGCGTCCGCTCTCGAGCGAAGCATACGTCATAAAGGCACCGTGTGCAGGGCCGAGAATGCGGGTCCATTTCCCCGCTTCGCCCATTGCGATTGGGATGATCTGTTTATTTTCAGCCTTCGCGACTCCAAGCAATTTCCAAACAGGTATAGCGTCAGTTATATCATCGGCCTGCAAGGCTATTTTAATCAGGCTGTCAGAAATCTCGGACATTACCTGCCAAGTCTGGTCAATGTGGGTAACGGTTCCGTCGAAAGCATGAGATGAGACGATTCGCTTCTTCGTTTCCGGATTGACGGCATTCAGGAGATTGTGATCAAACTCGATGTCGATCATAAAATCGCTGTCGTGAGACCAAAAGACGTGTTCCCAAAATTTCAACTTTTCAACAACGGTCAGATCGCGATTCCCACCTTGTTCCCGTGGCCGAAAAGTGAAGAGATACGTTTTTTCGGTCTTAGGCAGATTTTCTACAACGCCTCGGACATCGTCTTTGTTCAGGCAGTCCAACCGAAGTTCAATAACGTCGGCAAATTTCTCAGCCCGTCGTATGTTTTGGATAAACTCTTCTGCGGTCTCAGCGCAAACCGATACGCATACTTTACCGTTGTTCACTGGTCGAATCCCTCAAATTGACGACAAAACTACCGGTGGTTACTAAGCATATTACAACGCCGAGCGCGGCCGACACGACGATGGCCGTGTTGCCGCTCTGCTTTACCGCAATCGCCGTCAGCGCCCACGCGATTGCGAGCGGGTAGAAAAAATTCCACAGCTTCACACGCACCATTACCGCACACGCCGCCGCCGAAAGAATTAGCGCCGAGCCAAGATAGCTCGACGACGCGGCGGGCGAACCCACGTATTTCAGAAAAAGCATTAGGTTCACAAGCGAGGCCGCGGTGACCCATCCAAAATAGATGCCAAAGGGCGCCTGCATCAACCAGGTCTCAGCAAGGGTCGCGCAACCAGCCAGTTTTATCTTAATCAGAAGAAGCGATCCCCACAGCATCAGAATGATGGCTAGACAAATGCCGATCTGATCTTGATGAAAAAAATATATCCACGCGCAGTTGAAAACGCAGCTCAGAATATAAAGCGAGCGAACCGGTCGAAATCGGTTTAGATTAGCCGGCAAAAGCTGAAAAACACTAAACGCCGTCAACCCAAGATAGATAAGGCCCCAAATCGAGAATGCGTAAGCCGCGGGGGTCAGAATGGTCGGATATTTGCTTGAAATTATTTCCGACGTGACGCCGTTAACATAGCCCGCGGCAGCAAGCCCGTTAAAGACTATCGTTGCCACGGTTGCTACGAGAACTAAAATCGACCTGACACGATCTGCGGAATTTGCGACTTCGACCATATGTAATTATCTCATTAACGGGCGATATTCACCGGAACGCATTGCCGAATTCACCTTTTCGTATGAAAATCGCGGAAAACGTAAAGTTTTGTAAACATCCTCTACTTCGGTAAAATAACATTTCCAACCAATTGCAGTTTAATTGCGTCATAAGAGCGTCTTGGCATTGAGATTGCTAAGATATTCATGGACGCACTTTCCTTCTTCCCCGATGCGTTATTTTTAAAAAGGAAAGAGGAAAATTAAAGCGATGAGAGT
>JAYVFJ010000258.1:0-9070 GCA_043773225.1 Chloracidobacterium sp. | reverse complement strand
CGAAGGCTTTCGTAAGTAGATTTGTTGAAAAGATGGGCAAACGCATTCGCCTTCTTCCACCATATCGAGAACACCTTTCTCAATCCTTTGCCCGTTATTTCATGAGGGTTGGCCTTCCGAGACCACTAAAGTGATTTGAGTGTGAATGGCGGTGACCGCGTATAGGAGGAAGACGAAAGTTAAATACGAAAAGCGCGATCATAACTCCTCACATTACCATCTCGATCTCATCAAAACCCGGGCGTATAAAATCTCGGGCGTGCGGGAATTTAATCTCGACTAGAGACTTAATGAGTTTCAGACGTTCGATCTGAGGCATTATCACTTCGGCATTTGATTCATTTAGCAGGTAAGTCCAGGCGGGCAGCGAGCGCTCGATCAAAATCAAAGCCATTTTAATCATGCCGTTAGCGTAGCTTTGCGTGTCAAGCAATTGTTCCTTATCCTCATAGCCGTCTATATCGAGAAGGCCGTGAAGCCCGCCGCTAACTTTTACCGAAATCATGAAATTGAAGCGATGTAAAACTTCCGTCATCTTGACAACGGTCAAATCGTCGCCCGATGGCGACAATTGGTCGGCACGTTTTAATATCTTGTCCGAATCGAGCGCGTATGAGCGGGCAAGTTTGAAGACTTCATTGTCTTCGACAAACCGATGCTCGCGTTCGATCGTGGCGTCAACTTCAGGATCGTTCATCGCCGACTCAAGGTCAATGCCCATTTCCTCGGCTTTGTCCATCAACATCAGCTTTGCTTCGGCAAAAGAATCTTTTAAAACCGCGATCGCGGCGCCCATGGGATCATCGGAATATTCGAGCTCTCGCGACCGCTCGTCTGCAAAGACGCGACAGCGAGATGTAAATTCGCACCTCTCGCACCAACGGTCACAATAGTTGAAAATTCCACGAATAAATTGCGGCTCGTCATCCATTAAGAATCAGGTTGAGTTCCTTCCTCAAGGCGCGCTTGGTGGTTGATACAAATTATAAAGGTAGGCACCGACGAGTGCCGCGGCTATTAGTGCGAATAGGATAAAAATAACGAGATTCGATCTGGAATCAACAGCAGCCGCTTTTGCGTTCTCATCCGCCATTTTAGCGGTGACGACAATGGGTTTATGCTCATCTTCGGGCACTTCAGATTCAGACGGAGTTTCGGTTTCGAGTATCGGGCCAGCCTCGATCTCTAAGGGTTCCTCGCCTTCAGAGTGTTCCGCAAACGTGGGCGTCTCGGGGCGATAGGGTGTATCCATGATCGAAAGGATGTCGTCGTCAGCGTCGATCTCGATCGTTTCGGCATTTGGCATAAATGAATGCGAGATGGTTTCCTCTAAACTTCTTGGCAAAGCACCGGTCGAGGTTCTGAACACCGGCTTTGGCATTTCCCATTTTTCGTCTTTTTCCTCACTCATGACATCCTCCAGTGCGTTTATCGAGGGAGATCCAATACATCAGAGCGCGTAATTATAGCAGTAATTCGTTTAAAATCCTCAATCAGAACTGCCGGGTGACGCTGTAATTTTGATTTTATCTCGGTGAAGCTGGCGTCCATTTCCAGAACCGGAAAGCTCTTGTCCATAACCTCGCCGACTTTGCCATCGAGCAATTCGCGGTCAACCAAAAGCCTGGCTAGCACATGGCTTTCGCGCAGGCTGCCGACGGAAACATGGTTTTCCAAAACCGGCATCTGCGTAACGCCATTCTCGCTCATTAGGGCGAGAGCGACGCTCAAAGTTTCATCGGGCGAAACAAAAATAAGCTCTTTCGGCGCGCCGGAATTTTTTGTCTCTGCGATCAAACCGGCAGTGATCCGTTGCGGCTCGAGCAGGAGTTTTTCCTTCATCCATTCGTCCGAATGGAACTTGCTCAGGTAGTGCTCGCCGGTATCACAGACAATAAAGACAACGAGGCCTGATTCGTCGAGATCCTTTGCAACTTTCAAAGCCCCCGCAAAATTCGTCCCCGTCGAGCCTCCGCAAAATATGCCTTCGCGGCGCGACAACTGCCGCGCATATTCAAACGAATCGCGGTCGGTGATATTGATGATCTCGTCTATCATCTTCATATCGGCGTTGCCGACTGGCAGCGATTGGCCGATCCCTTCGACGAGATAGGGCGTTGCTTCGGGCACATGGCCCGAGTCCTTGTAGGTTTTGAAGATAGAACCATACGGATCTGCACCGATGATCTTTATCTTCGGGTTCATCTCTTTTAGATAACGTCCCGTTCCGCTGATCGTTCCGCCCGTGCCGACGCCGGAAACAAAGTGAGTGACCTTACCGTCAGTGTCGGCCCAGATCTCAGGGCCGGTTGTCAGATAATGTGCCAAAGGGTTGCCGGGATGACTGTATTGATCCGGATAGAACGAATTTGGCGTCTCAGAGGCGATGCGTTTTGCGGTTTCGACATAATGATCGGGCGTTCCATGTTTGGCGGCTGCGGGACAGACGACGATGTCGGCGCCGAGGCTCTTGAGATAGCGCATCTTTTCGATCGATACCTTGTCCGTCAAAATAAAAATACACTTATACCCGCGAACCGCCGCCACGAGCGCCAGCCCGATGCCTGTATTTCCCGAAGTCGCCTCGACGATCGTCCCGCCTTTCTTTAAAATGCCTTCTTTCTCGGCCATGCCGATCATCGAGATACCAATACGGTCTTTGACCGAATAGCCGGGATTCAGGCTTTCCATTTTGGCCAGGATCGTCGCCTTTATTTTGTGCTGTTTTGTAATGTGGTTGACGCGGACAAGCGGCGTGTTGCCCATCAGGCCCAAAATGTCGTTATAAAATTTCATTGTTTCCGAAGTTCGCAAGTTATGAAGAAACAGTTTAAGCGGAAAGCGGTTTTGAGGCAAGAATCCACACAAAAAGCGAAACAGATGACTTACGCTTGTCGGCAGTCATTTTTACCCTTTTGATTAGAATTGCCAGATCAATGCTTGACTTTGGTAAAAAGATATTTATAAATGATAGTAACTCGAATTAAAACTTGACATAAAAACAAGGAAATTTACGCAGCCAAACCCCTTAACGCAAGGGAGTCAGGTGTATCAATTAGACCATCAACCGAGCTTATTGCCCCGGAGTATCGAACCAAGGAGATTAATTATGTTCACGCAGAAATCGTCGTCACGCCTTATCGTTATCGCTCTCACTTTGATCGTCGGTGCAGCCATCACCGTTAGTGCCAACTTGGGCAGCGGATTTGGCTTATTTACGGCCAGCGCTGCCGATGCGAACGCGCCTGAGAGCGCGGCACCGGCGGCTTTTACGCCGGGTGTATGTGACACGGCCGGCCCGGTAGAGGTTGAATCAACCCTGCCCAGTGCGCCGACAGCCTATGCAACCTTAAAGGATGCTTTTGACGCTATCAATTTGGGAACGCATCAGGGCGTAGTGAGCGTAGATGTCTGTGGTAATACGACAGAGACTGCTACCGCGTCTCTGAGCGCCAGCGGCAGCGGCCCTACCTATACTGCCGTAAATATAAGGCCAGTTGGGGCTGCACGCACAATCACGGGCAACATTGTCGGAGCAATTATTAAACTCAACGGTGCCGATAATGTAACGATCGACGGACGCATAGGCGGCACGGGACGCAACCTCACTGTTTCTAATTCGAGCACATCTGCGGCGACGGCAGCGGTCTGGCTTGCCAGCGTCATTGCAGGAAACGGAGCAAGCACCAACGTAATACGAAATCTCGAAATTGCCTGCGGAGCGACTCAGAATACCGGTACCAACTCGACTATTGGCATCTATATGGGCGGCACGACGATCAGCACGTCGGCGGCTGATGGCAATGACAACGATAACAACTCGTTCATCGCCAATCGCATTATCAGGGCGCGTTACGGAATCGTAACCCGCGGCCTGACGACCAATCTGAATATTGCTCCGGTGGTGACCGATAACATTATCGGCCCCTCATCTTTTGGAGCAGACGAGATCGGTAAAGTCGGTATTTTCATGCAGGCCGACACGGGTGCGACTGTTTCGCGTAATACCGTGCAGTTTGTCGGCGGCGACTTGGCGAATACGACAAGCGGAACCGACCGAATGGGCATTGCGATCGGCACCGAGTCGTGGAGCATGGCTCCCGGCACCTTAACCTCAAACACTTATACCGTTACGAAAAATGTTATTCACGATGTGGTCGAGGAAAGAACATTCTCGGCTGTCGGCATCAATTTGGGCACGACGGGCGGAGGTTCTGCTACCAACAATCTGGTTGCCAACAACTTTGTCTTTAACGTAAGGGCCAACGGAACGGTCGGCGACCAAGCGGCCGGTATCGGCATCGCCGGCGGCCATACCGACGTGGTGGCATTTAATTCGGTTTCAATGACCGGCGACGTGGATCCCGGTGCAGCTGCCGCAACGACTAATTTTGCAAGCGGCATTCGCGTTGCTAACGCGTCAAGCGCATCCTACGTCAATCTGACACTCAAGAATAACAGTGTTTACATGGATCTTAGTTCATCGAGCACAGCGGCTGCGCGATATTATGCGATCAGCGGCCATGTATCCACATTCGATTGGGGAACCGGCGGTGAGGACAACAACAATTATTATATTAACCCTGCCAACATTCAGTTGTTGACCGGCGGCCTGGGAACAGCGAGCGGAAATGCGCTAACCACGCCGTTTGCGACATTGGCAAATTGGCAGACCGCTTATACCGTGCCGGCCGCTCAGGACGCTGCCTCAATTCAGGCAAATCCGGTCTATGCATCAACTACGAGTGATCCGCATCTTGTCGGCTCATCGCCAAACATTAATGCCGCAACCACCATTGCCGGCATCGCCGATGATATTGACGGTCAAGTGCGTCCGAATGGTGCAAATCCGGACATCGGCGCGGATGAATTTTATGCTGCACCTGGTTCTTTGCAGCTAAGTTCTTCAACCTACCTTGTTAATACAAGCGGCGGCAGCGGCAGCGGCGACAACGTTAACGAAGGCACGACTTTGACCGCGACGGTCAACCGCGTCGGAGGCAGTTCCGGGACGGTCGGCGTGACATATACCTTGACCAACGGCTCGGCGATAGGCGGCGCCGCCTGCGGAGTCGGAGTTGATTTTGTAAATCCGGGTGCGTCTCTTCTCAGTTTTGGCGACACGGTAACGAGCCAGCCGATAAATGTAACGATCTGCTCTGATGCGGTTACCGATCCTAACGAGACGTTTACTATCACGCTGTCTGCGCCAACGGGTGGCGCAAGCTTGGGCTCGCCAACTGTGGCAACAGCCACGATCACCGACATTCCGCCGCCATTTAACGGAACCTATACCGTCGGAACGGCCGGACTATATCCCTCACTGACTAATGCGGGTGGAATATTCGAGGCAATAAATCTCGCCGGGGCGGCCGGTAACATTACGATCAATATTACTTCCGACCTGACTGGCGAACTCGGAACAAACGCCTTGAACGAAATTGCCGGAGGCTTCACCGTATTGATCAAGCCCAGCGGCGCTGCACGCACGATTACGGGCAGTATCAACGGAGCGTTGATCAGATTGAACGGCGCCGACGGCGTCACTATTGACGGCTCAACTACCGGAGCGACTGCCACGGGAGTTGGCGGTAACGCTGCGATCCGTCAATTGACTATTCAAAACACGAACACAGGAACTTCGGCGGCAGTTGTCTCATTTGGTTCCGGTGCAAACGGGGCTCAGAATGACACTATCAGGAACGTCAATGTTCTAGGACAAGATCCGACCACAACCTTAATGGGCATATCGTTCGGCGGAACCACGCCGGGAACTGTCGGAACGGATAACGACAATAACCGTGTCGAAAACTGCTCAGTCAAGCGTGCCATATTTGGTATCTATTCGGCGGGATTAAGCGCCGCAAATCGAAACACCGGAACAGTCATTACAATGAATGACCTTTCGGCGACCACAACAGACCGCTTACGCAGGGTTGGCATAGTCGTCTTCAATGACGACGGCGTTTCGATCACCTTGAACAGCGTGGGCGGTATCGACAACACCGGCGAGAGTGCCGATGCGGTCGGCATCGGCGCCGGCACTCAAGGGGTTGACGCCTCTACCTCGACCAGCACGATAGGCGTGGTCAATGCCCTGGTTGCCAGAAACAAGATCAATAGCGTCAGCCAGGATGCAACTTTCTCGGCAGCGGGTATCGCAGTTGCCGGTGCGTCCGGCGGAACGAATACTGTTGTCAATAACATGGTCACAGGAGTTATCTGTGACGGCAATGCCGGCGACATTCCTGCCGGCATCTATGTGATAGGCGTAACCGGCTCGATCACAAGACTGTATAACAACTCAGTTTCGATGACCGGGAACAGGTTTGCCTTATTAACGCCCGGGACGTCTGAATATCCGAGCTATGCTCTCGCGATCACCGGAACGGATCCGATCGTTGAATTGAAGAATAATATTTTATATACAACTCAGACGGCTGACCTGACGGGCAGTCCCGGCGCGTTAAGTTTCGCGATCGGTATGACAACGGCGGCGTTCACAAATCTTGACTCGAACTACAACGATTTCTGGTCAACGGGTGCAAACGACGGCGGTTTCCGCACAACGTCGCTTACCACGACCGGCGGAGTAAATCTGGTTGATCTTCCGGCATGGCGAACGGCGACAGGCGGAACGGCAACAGACGATTTCAATTCGATCGAGGCTGATCCGTTAGTCAATAACCCGATCAATGATCTTCATATTGATGCTATGAGTCCGGCCTACAACACGGGCGTTATGCTCGCTGCCGTCACTAATGACTTCGACGGAGAATCTCGCCCGCAGGCCGTATCATACGACATCGGGGCCGACGAGTATCTTGCCGTGGCTTCGGAGACGCCGACCAGCACTTCCACAGGAACGTCAACGGCAACAAATACCGGGACGGCAACGAATACTGCGACACCGACGAACACCGCGACACCGACAAATACGGCGACGTCCACGTTTACGCCGACACCACCCACCACGTGTACGCCGAATGCCTTTGCGAACCCAGCCGCGATAACTATTAACGATGCTTTACCGGGGTCGCCATATCCGTCGGATATTCTGGTCTCAGGCCTGACCGGTAATGTTTACAAGGTAACGGTCAAACTCACCAATGTAAACCACACCTTCCCGTCCGACGTAGATATCCTGCTTGTCGGGCCGGGCGGCCAGAACGCCGTCATTATGTCCGACGTGGGCGGCAGCACTGACATAGTAAACGTGACCCTGACACTCGATGACGATGCGGCAGCTTCCATGACGACTGGGGCGTTAGTCACCGGGACGTATAAGGCGACAAATCTTGGCACGGGCGACCCATTCGCGGCACCAGCGCCGACGCCGGTAACCGGCTCTTCGGCACTGTCAGCCTTTGTCGGCACCGCGCCAAACGGGACGTGGTCGCTGTATGTCGTTGACGATACGGGAACGGACTCCGGCACTATCGCCGGCGGATGGGAAGTCAGCATCACAACGGACGGCGGCATTTGCGCGACGCCGACGGCTACGTTGACGGCATCGCCTTCGCCGACTAATACGTTTACGCCGACTAATACGTCAACGCCGACAAACACGGCGACGGCGACCAGCACGGTGACGGCGACATTGACGGCATCACCCTCGCCGACCAATACGTTTACGCCGACGCCGGTAGCTTCTTGCACACCCGTTACTTCTGCAAACACGACGGCACTCTTGATCCCGGGAACGGGAACTGGTGGAACGACCGGAGCTCCGGCAAACGTGTATCCTTCGGATATTGTGGTTTCGGGCTTGACCGGTAATGTTTACAAGGTGACGGTTAAACTTAATGGCTTCACCCACGAATTCCCCGCTGACGTCGATATACTCTTGGTCGGGCCCGGAGGGCAGAATGCCGTCATTATGTCTGACGCCGGCGGCTCCGCCGAGTTGTTAACGGCAGTAAGCTTTACGATTGACGATGATGCTGCCGCCAGCATTCCGGCGCCACCGATTGACGGAGCAACATACAGGGCAACCAACCTCGGCACGGGGGATCCGTTCCCGACACCGGCTCCTACGCCTGTTACGGGTTCTTCGGCATTGTCAACGTTCGTCGGAACAAATCCGAACGGGACGTGGTCGCTGTATGTTGTTGATGATGCAAACATTGACGTTGGCGGGCTGGCCGGCGGCTGGGAACTCAGCATTACGACTGATACTTGCGGCGGTGGGGCATCCATTATGGGAGCCATTATATATGGCAACTCGATCACTGTGACACCGCCGGCTCCGCGGTTTGTGCGGAATGTGTCGGTGGCGAGCACCATTGGTGCTCCTCCGGTCGGGCCGGTTCTTACGGGAATTCCCGGAACATATACGCTGACGGGCTTTGGAGCGGGGGCATATACGATCAGGCCGACCAAACCGGGCGGCCCGAACTCGTCGATCGGCTCGAACGATGCGGCACGAGTCGCACAGGGCGTTGTCGGAGCACCGGCTTTCGTAAGCCAAAACCAGAGGTTCTCAGCCGACACGAGCGGCAACGGCGGAGTCACGTCAAATGACGCTGCCTTGATCGCAAGGTTCGCTGCAGGGCTTACCGGCACGGGTGTTGCCGGCCAGTGGAGGTTCTTCGTTACCGGAGCACCGTCACCGCTGCCGACTGTTCCTCAGACGTATAACGACAGCCGTAGCTATCCTTCGGTATCGGGCACGCTGACGGGTCAGGACTTTGTAGCCCTTCTTGTCGGTGAGGTTTCCGGAAACTATAATCCGGCGACTCATGCGCGACCCGCAATGGGGCCTGAGAGAATGACTTCGGTTGCGGCTCCGCGTCTTCTGACGCCGGCCGACAGCGAAGTCATCATTCCTGTCTCGGTTACCGGAGCGGCGGGCAAGGAGATCATCTCTTACGAGTTCGACCTTCGTTACGACCCGGCGGTTATACAGCCTCAGGAGAATCCTGTGGATGTATCTGGAACGGTGAGCCGCGGCCTTCTGGCAGTTGCCAATCCGAACGAGCCGGGACTTCTGAGAGTCGTTCTCTACGGAGCATATCCGATCGAAGCCAACGGCTTGCTGCTGAACCTCAAGTTCAACGCAGTCGGAGCA
>JAYVFJ010000257.1:0-9901 GCA_043773225.1 Chloracidobacterium sp. | reverse complement strand
TATGCCGAATTTGACCGCGTGGTCGCAGACAATTCTGTCCGCCGATCCGACACAAAGACAGATTCGCCAAAGCATTTGCCCGAATCAAACACACTGGATGTCCGGCAAAGTATTGTCCATACAGTAAAACCTCCGCCTGCTCCGATCGTCCGGGTTGCTCTCGACAGGCTCGACGAACTGCTCAATCTCACGCGAAATCTTGCATTAAACAGATCGTCCCTAGCCAAAGAGTTGATCTCGCTCAGCACCAACAGCTCGCCGGATGTTCTGGAAAAGATGGGGCCGCTATTTGAAACGCAGCGTCAGTTGACAAATGAAATTCAGGACAAGATCCTGCGCATCAGAATGGTTAGATTTGGAATGCTGGCGACGCGGCTGAATCGAGCTGTTCACGTCACTTGTCAGGAAGAAGACAAAAAGGTTGATGTGGCCATAGACAATGAAGATTTTGAGATCGACACACAGATACTCGATTCGCTTGTCGAACCGCTGCTGCATCTGCTGCGAAACGCGGTCGTCCACGGCATTGAACCACCCGAAAGACGACGCCTGATCGGAAAGCCGGAAAAAGGGCAGATATGGATCGAAGTTGGAAGCGGCGATGACGAGATCATAGTTTCTGTCCGTGACGACGGACGCGGAATTTCGATTTCGAAACTGCGGGAAAAAGCCGTTGCTTCAGGCATGATAGATCGCACATCAGCGGATTCGTTAACCGACGAAGAGTCGTTAGATCTGATGTTTCTACGCGGAATTACGACCGCCGACAATCTAAGCATGAACGCCGGACGCGGCGTTGGAATGAGCATAGTTAAAGAAAGCATCGGCAGCATCGGCGGAACTATTTCGATTTCAACCGAACCTCAAAAAGGGACGACTTTTACGATAAAGATACCACTGGTTTTGGCTGCCGCGGCTTTCGATCCGATTGAAGAAGACTATGAGTTATTCAGTGATATGACAGCGGTCAGACAAAGCGCCGATTTGAAGATTTTGATCGTTGACGACAGTTCGAGCATGAGACAGTTGATCACTATAATGATCGAAAATGCAGGCTGCAAGGGCATCCCCGCAACCGATGGCCAAAACGCCATTGAACTGCTTAGCGATCCCGAGAACCGCCCCGACATTATCCTGACCGATCTCGAAATGCCAAACATGAACGGCTACGAATTTCTCGAAGCTCTAAAAAAAGACGACTCTCTGCGCGACATTCCGGTCGTGATGATAACGTCACGCACCGGGCAGGAACACCGCCAGAAGGCATTCGATCTAGGTGTCGTTGATTTTATGACAAAGCCATTCAGCGAGGAATCGTTGATCGAAACGATCGGTCGATTTTGCCGCATTAAGGCGATGGTGAAATAGTAAATCTTTCACTTTTTCGGTGGCTTGCTCGGGCGTATCTCGATCTTGCTCGGCAATGCCCGTTCGTTCATCGTGAGCAATTCCATTACGACCTGTGCAATGTCATCAGGCTGAAGCTGCCACGCCTTTTCGTCCGTCGGGGTGTCGCCGCCGAAATGCGTGTTGACGCTGCCGGGGCAGATGTAGCTGACCTTGATATTGTCGTGCCGCACTTCCTGCATCAACGCTTCGGAGAAACCATTGAGGCCGAATTTTGAAGCGTTATACGCGGCCATTCGCGGATGCGGATTCTGGCCGGCAAGCGAAGAAATATTGATAATGTATCCGCCGCCACGTTGCTTCATCATCGGGATGGCATAATGGCAAGCGTAAAACACGCCGAAAAGATTTGTTTCCAACGTCTGTCGAAATTCGTCGGGTGACATTTCCTCTACGGTTTTATCCATAAAGCCAACTCCGGCGTTGTTCACCAAAATATCAACGCCGCCAAACCGCTTTTCACAGCTTTCCAGAACTGCCTTGACCTGTTCCTCGATACGGACATCGCATAGCTTGCCCGCCGCTTCTCCGATCTGAGACAGGTGTTCAACTGCCTGCTCAAGATCATCTCGCGTCCGCGAACAGACAAACACCTTTGCACCTGCTTGCACGAGCCTTTCGGCGATCGCAAAGCCGATGCCTTTTGTAGCTCCAGTGACAACGGCAATCTTGTCTGATAAGTTTTTCATTCTAAGCAATTATTTTTACAGGATGAACAGGATATACACGATATTTTCATCCTGTTTATCCTGTCCATCCTGTTACAATTCCCATTATAACTTTTGCTTCAATATCTCGTTGACGACATTCGGATTCGCTTTGCCCTGCGACGCCTTCATTACCTGCCCGACAAAAAATCCAAAGAGTTTCTCGTTGCCGCCGCGATAGGCGGCAAGGTTAGCTTCATTTGCTGCGATAACTTCGTCAACGATCTTTTCGATCGCACCGGCGTCCGAAACCTGTTCAAAACCCTTCTCCTTGATCACCTCGGCAGCAGTATTTCCCGTCGCAAACATCTCGACCAAAACCTCTTTCGCCTGATTGTTATTGATTGATCCCGATTCGACCGTTTTGATCAATTCGGCGAGGTCTTCGGCGGTCAACAGCGAATCGCAGACTGACTTGGCGGAATTATTCAATTCGCGCGTCAGTTCACCGAGTATCCAATTTGCCGAGAGTTTTGGATTTACGGTGATCCGCGCGGTTTTTTCAAAATACTCGGCAAGGTCAATGTCAGTCACAAGCTGCGAAGCGTCGCCGAAATTTAAACCGTAAGTTTCGATAAACCGTTCGCGCATCGTCTCGGGCAATTCGGGCATTTGCGACCGGACAGTCTCGATAAACGCGGAAGTGACGACAAGCGGCTGTAGGTCGGGTTCGGGGAAATATCGATAATCGTGAGCATCTTCTTTCGAACGCATAAATCTGGTCCGGTTATTTTTCTCATCCCACAAACGCGATTCCTGGTTGACGGCCTCGCCCGCCTCGTGGGCGGCGATCTGCCGCTCGATCTCAAACTCGATCGCCTTTTGCATAAAGCGGACGGAATTGAGATTTTTCAACTCGACCTTGTTGTTAAATTTGATTTCGCCGACCTTGCGGACCGAAACATTCGCCTCGCAACGCAGGTTGCCTTTCTCCATATCGGCATCGCTTGCGCCGACCCATTGCAAAGCGCGTCGAACGTGATTGACATAATCATACGCCTGCCACGACGTGCGAAAATCCGGCTCTGTCACGATCTCGCCAAGCGGCGTCCCGGCGCGATTAAGGTCAACATACGAATATTTATCCACGTCCGGTAAGCCCTCATGCACATTCTTGCCCGCATCTTCTTCGAGGTGCATCCGCGTTATTTGAATTGTCATCGGCTTCCACTCTAGCGCGTGACCGTGATCGTCACGTTCGGCGGTCAGGATCGTCAATTGCCCGTTTGCCGAAAACGGTTTGTCGTATTGCGAAATCTGATAGCCTTTTGGCAGATCGGGATAAAAATAATTCTTGCGTGCAAAAATAGACGTTTCCTGAATCTCAAGCCCCAACGCCAACGCCGCCCGCGCACCGAGATCTATTACCCGCCGATTCAAAACCGGCAACGCACCCGGCAAACCCAGACACACCGGACAAGTATTCGAATTAGGCTCGCCGCCAGTCTCAACCGCGCACGAACAAAAGATCTTCGTAGCCGTCGCCAACTGCGCGTGTATCTCCATCCCAATAACTGCTTCCCAACCTTCTTTCATGAAGTTTTCTCTACAAAATCTAAATAATCTTCTACTGATAAAATAAATTCCTTTTCAAGTGAACTCTCATCGTCACTCTGAAAGGTAATAACATCCCGTATCTCGATTACGCTGCCGTAAAATATCTTCGCCTCGTCATCGTAATTGGCAATACCTACAAAATTTTTATATTCATATCTCAGGGCTTTCATCTTTTATCAGATTTTAGCACGAAGAACAGAAAATTGTTTGCCCGCGAATAACGCGAATTATACGAATAATTAAAAGCAATGTCTCTCCTTTATTAGCGTCCATTCGCGTTATTCGCGGGCAAAAATCTCTTAAAACCCAAAGCTCACCCCGGCTCGCGCTGTTGCTCCTGCCGTTCGAAAACCATTCTCGTAATATTCCTGATCGAAAATATTCTCGACCGTGCCATAGACCCGCAGCGTCATTTTCTCTTTGTTAAAACCGAAGATGTAGCCCGCAGTCAGATCGCCTTTTCGGTTGCCTTTGAACCGATAGATATATGTTTGGAAAGTAAAGCCATTCGTATCGAAGATCGGCGCGAGATAATTCGATGTTGCGAGAAAATCGAAATTTACCCATGCACGCTTGAACCGCTGGGTTGCAACGAGCGTAAATTGATGATCGGGAACTCCGAGAGTTTTCCTTATACCAGTGCCCTGCGCCTGTGGAATGCGTTGTTCGCTCTCGGTGAATGTGTATGACGCAAAGACGTCGGTCGATTTGGTCGCCCGTGCTTTCATGCTAAATTCGCCGCCGTGCGAACGGCCACCTCGTTGATTCTCGTAGCCACCAAATGGGCGCGGCGTCGTGCCGATATCCGGCACAATATCACCATAGTTTATGATGTCCCTAAGCCGCGTCCAAAAGTATGTCGCCGAAAGCCGCACACGTTCCTTAGCAAGATTCTGCTCAACGCCGGCGTCAAACGCAATCGTTTTTTCCGGTTTCAAGAACGGATCTCCGATCGCAATAAAACTCGGTGTGCCAAACGAAGAAAAGAACGAACCGAACCGTTCATACAGCGACGGCACTCGGTAGCCGTTGCCAACATGCGCGCGAAATTTCGTGCCCGACCGCCTGACGAAATACGAAGCGGCTCCGTCAAAAGTGAATGCAGTCGGCGGATCGTTTAGCGTCAAATTATTGTAGGGAGCATTTATCAAACTGAATACAGGCGCGTCGAGACCGATCCTCTGGACACGAAGCCCGCCCGCGAGCTGAAAGTCGCCATCAAGCAAACTCACCAAATCCTGCAAAAAAAGCGTGTTGCTCCGCTGACCTGCTCGCGTGGAATAATTGCCCGCGCCCGACGGCGTCCGTCCGTCGTTGCCAAATTTTTCTCGTTCAAATTCATAACCGGCCTTGAGTTGATTAAAGCGGTTAAGCGTCCAGTTCAGATGAGCGCTGCCGGTGTGTATCGTGCCGTCGAAAATACTCGTCGATGCGCTCTGGAAACCAATGCCAAGCGGCCCGTTGTCATTAGTCCGCTTTGTTTTTATCCCTTGATAATAACCGCTGAACAAAAGCCGGTCGTTGATGATCTGGTTGACGACAAACTGGCCGCTAAAGAATTTCGAGAGCTGAATTTTGTCCGGGTCGTTAATGTCCGGGACAAATGAGACATTCGGAATCGCATTTATGATAGTTGTGTTTGACGCCGGCAGTGTGCCGGCCGTATCAGGATCGGAATTTAGGCGCACGTCGGCGGTGGAAAAAAATATTCGCCCGGAAATATTTGTATTCAAAAATGGATTGGCGTCGATACGCGTTTGGAAATTGGTGTTGCCGGCATCATCGTCGCCGTCAATTCCTTTCATATATTCCGTTCGCGAGACGCCGGACGTAATGCCGAATTTACCGTTCTCCGTTCCGTGCGAAATATTCCCGCGAAACCGCCCAAGCCCAAGTCCGCCAAATGCTCCGCCGATCTGGCCGTGTGTTCCTTTGCGCGCTTCCGGCGTGCGAAAATCGATCGTGCCGCCGATCGCGTTTGTTCCATAAAGCGACGAGCCTGAACCTCTAAGCACTTCAACTTTATCGACGCTCGTCAGAGTAAGGTCACTCAAAAACGGCGAAGCGTCACCCGTGATTGCGGTCGGATCGCGAAAGCGAATCCCGTCGATCAAAATTGCCGTGTCCTGATTCCGCAGCCCGCGAGTTTTGATATTCGCCGTCCGCCCAAATCCGCCAAACTGCTGCACACGAAATCCGGGAATCGTGCGCAAACTTTCAACCAACGCAAAATCCGCCCGATCGCGCATTTCTTGTGCGGTTATAGCATCGACCGTTTTTGACACTTGCTCGACAGTCTGAGACTGTCCGGCCGAAACAATGACGGTTTCTCTAATCCCGCTATTGTTGAGTTGAAGATGTAGAGTAAACTCTTGAGTTGCCCCGCTCGAAACAGTAATAGTTCGCTGGTCACTTAACTCGCTAAGGAACCATTTCGCCTTTGCGATCACAAAGTACTTGCCTGGGGGAATATTGTCAAAACGAAAGCGATAGTTACCGTTTGACTCAGCAGATGTATCGAATATGACGGTGCTGTCGTTCGCAGAAATCAGCCTCACGCTTACGTCAATCGGCCATCCTCCCAATGTTGGGCTACCACCTACCGTTCCGGTAACCGTGCCGCCCGACTGTGCAAAAGTTAACGCCGTTGAAATTAACAACAAAAAAACTATTGTAAAAACCTTCATATTTTCTCCTCTTCTGCCCACACGCAGAATGGTTCAAACCACGACAAACGAGCAAAGTTCCAGGCTCGGGGGATTTGCGATTTGCGAATTTCGATTTGCGATCGGTTAAATCGAAAATCGGCAATCGAAAATCGCAAATTCTTTCCCTCACTGTTGCGTGGGCAGCGTTGGCTTATTCACCAAACTTCCTTTGCATCGCTTGTCAATTTTTAGCCACGAATGCACGAATACAGAAATTTTCTTGTTCGTGTATTCGTGGCCAATTCCTAATAAATAGCCGTAACACGTAATTTACGACTAGCCGGATTTTGATCCAGCAGCACATCAACGCCAAAAATATTCTTCACATTCTCGGCATTCAAAACTTCTTCGGGCTTACCCTTTGCGGCGATCCGACCGTCATGCAACATAATGATCTCGTCCGCAAATTCCGATGCCAGATTGAGATCGTGCGTAATGACGATGGCCGAATAATTACTCTGCCGGCATCGTTTACGCACAAGCCGAAACATCATCGCCTGATGTGCCAGATCGAGATTCGCCGTCGGCTCGTCGAGCAGCAATATTCGTGCATTCGTGGCTATTGCTCTGGCTAATACAACCCGCTGCCGCTCACCGCCTGAAAGATGATTCATCAGACGCGTCTCATAAAGGGCCAGATCGCAATCGCTTAGAGCTTTCCGTGCGAGGCCCACATCAGCTTCGCTCTCCCACCCAAACGCATTCCCATGAACAAACCGCCCCGACAGCACAAACTCCAAAACCGTCACCGGAAAACGCGTCTCGTTTTCTTGTGCAACAACCGCAATATTCGATGCGATCTCGCGCCGTGACATCCCGGCTAACGACCTGCCATCAAGGTCTATCTCACCTGACGAAATTGGTAATGTTCCGTTCAGCGCGCGTATCAACGTCGTTTTACCCGCACCGTTTGCCCCAAGCAAAACAATGATCTCGCCCTCGCGTACCTCGAACGATACGTCGCTCAAAACCTCGCGCTCGCCGTAACCAACTGAAATGCCGTTGATGTTCAACATCGAAATAAAAGATCAACTCAATACAGCGCAGTAAGGAAGGTGGGCTTTGCCCCCGCTACCGCCATAAGAGCGGCCGCAAGCGGACCTTCCTGACTGCGCATTAGTAACTTGCTCACTGTTTCCTCAAGAGATAAATAAACATAGGTGCGCCGATCAGCGCTGTTACGGCACCTACAGGCAACTCCCTCGGCGCGATCGCCGTCCGTGCGATAGTGTCGGCAAAAACTACAAAGATCGCGCCCGCAACCGCCGAAAACGGCACAACCAAACGGTTATCACTGCCGACAGTCAAGCGAACAAGATGCGGCACGATCAAGCCGACATATCCGACCGAACCACTCGCCGCCACAGCCGCTCCGACGACTAAACTCGACGCTCCAAAAACCAAAACGCGCACGCGCCCGACCTCGACGCCAAAATCGAAAGCGTCACGCTCACCGACCATCATCAGATTCAATGTTCGCGCTTGCGACATCAGAATAATAGTCCCGATAACGACCGCCGCGAGGCTCAGGTAAACTCCGTTCCGCGTCGCCTGCGACAGATCGCCCAGCAGCCAAAACGTAAAGCTTCGCAGCTTTGCCGCATCAAGCAGCGTCGTCAGCATCACGATTACCGACGAAAGAAACGTCGTCACGATCACGCCCGATAATACAAGTCGTTCGACATTCATTCCCGTTCTGCTTTTTGCCATTCGGTAAACAGCAATTGTCGCCAGCCCCGCACCGGCAAACGCCAACAGCGGCCGGGTGATCTCAAGACTCTGAAAAAACACAAACGCGACCATTGTCCCAAGCGCTGCACCATTTGAAACGCCCAGCATATAAGGCTCCGCCAAAGGATTTCGCAACAGCGATTGCAACCCCGCACCGGCGACCGCAAGACTCGCCCCAACACAAGCCCCAAGCAAAATCCGCGGCAGACGAATGTCATAAAGTATCGACCGCTGCTGCTCATTGAGGTCAAAAATCGGCAGCCTTTCTGCGCCAAGCATCGCCGCAGTTGCGATCACAACAGCCAACGCCACGAGCAAACCAAGTCCTAATTTATAACCTCGCTTCATTTATTTTGGGTTGGGACTAAATTCTAGCTACTGGCTGCTAGCTGCCAGCTGCTAGCCGGAATCTGGCTAGAAGCCGGAAGCTAGCAGCCAGCAGCTAGAATCCAACCTCAATCATCATTAAATTTCTCAGGATGCAGATCCCTGGCGATCTGCTCCATCGCATCCACCAGCCTCGGCCCCGGCCGCGACAGCAGATCGGCGTTTACCTTATATACGCGCCCGTTTTTTACAGCCGGCGATTTCTTAAAAACCTCATTCGGCTCTTTATTGTCCTCGCTGTCAGACAAAATAATGGCCTCGGGATTCAGAGCCAAAGCAGTTTCCTTGCTAATTTTTGGAAATGCTTCTTTAATGTCGTAAGTCAATAACATCCCACCGGCGATACCGACAATCTCGCCAATAAAAGAACCGCCGCCAACCGTGAAAAGCGGCTCCTTTGAGATTTGCACAAATACGGTTACGCGCTGCCTTGGATCGACAGTGTTACACTTTTCATGCACAACCTTTAATCTTGCTATAAGATCGTTGACGACTGCCTCGGCTGTCTCCTTTGTATCAAAAATTATTCCGAATTCCCTCAGGTTTTTGTATATGTCTTGAGGCCATATTGGATTCGTTACATAAACCGCGATCCCATTCTGCTCTAGCGTCTTCATAAATGCCTCGATCTGGGACGCCGTCGAGACAAAAACGACATCCGGTTTGAGCGCGACGATGGATTCCATATTCGGGTTCATCGTGTCGCCGATCTTTGCTATCAACTTTGCGGCTTCCGGGAAGTTACAAAACGTCGTAACGCCGACAAGGCGGTCACCTGCACCGACCGCAAAGATGTTCTCAGTCAAACTCGGCGCTAATGACACAACGCGCGTGATCTTGACGGGCATGATAATCCGCCGCCCGAGATCGTCCGTAACAACGCGCTCCGGCACAACCGCGGCTGGTTGAACAACGTCCACTCTGCCGCGACATGACGACAAGAACATCAACGCCAGAAAAACAAAAACTCTGCTTCTTTTTTTCACTTCTTGCTGCAAAACAAAACGCCCTGCTTTCCGCGCTATAAAAGCGGAAAACAGGGCGTCTAAAAACGAACCCAATTTGCCGTAAATGTTTTTGCGCGAAACATCTATTACTGGCTAAAGCACCCGACAGGTATCCCGACTATAACGGTGACGCGATCGTGCGGGATTTTCACCCGCTTCTCCTTTTCTGCTGCTGCGCAGAATGCGGCAGCCCTCGAATGCTTTTGTTTTCAAAAATGCAGTCTTTATTGTCCGCTCAAACGCGGTGCAAGTCAAAAGGCGCCTTTTCTGCATAAAAGCGCCTTCTAGTTTGTCGCAGCCGTTATGAGGCCTCTTACAACACAGTTGATAATACGCTTACAAACGCGCTTACGAGATCGGTGTTGCCATATTCGTAAACGTCGTAGTCATTACCGCC
>JAYVFJ010000256.1:0-3004 GCA_043773225.1 Chloracidobacterium sp. | reverse complement strand
GTGGCAGTGCTCCAGGCAAAAGCCCGACTTGACGAAGCCGATGCTACATTGAAGCGAACCAAACGACTTATCGAACTTGGAGCAGGTGCCGGAAAAGACCTCATTACTGCCGAAACAACCTACAAGACTGCGAAGGCCGAATATGATTTCCAGACGAACATTGCACTCAACAAAGAACTGCAAGAAGCGAGAGCCGAGGTTGAAACTGCACAAGTCGATTTCCGGCATATTGTTGACGAAATGCGAGCACTCGGCGTTACGGTGGATTCAGGCAAGCCAGACGATCATCGCAGCGACACGTCGTTCGTTGCTTTGAGGTCACCACTTTCGGGTATCATAACCGAAAGAAAATTTAACGCCGGAGCCGGAATCGAAGCAGCAACGCCGATCTTTTCGATCTCGAATCTTGGCACCGTTTATGTGATCGCGAATGTGCCCGAATCCAATATGGCGAAACTCCGTGTAGGCTCAGTTGCGGAGATCAGTTCGCCCGCCATTGGAACGGTCAGCGGGCGAGTGTCATATATCGACCCGCAACTCGATGAGACGACCAGAACCGGTCGAGTTCGGCTTGAAGTTCCAAATTCTAACGGAAAGCTTCGCGCAGGAATGTTCGCCGAGGTTGGTTTCCATACTGGAACCAACGAAGCGACCGGCGAGGAGCTTGTCGTGCCGTCCGCGGCTATTCAGCGCACCGGCGACAAAAATATGGTGTTTGTTCCACGAGAAGATGAGCCGGGAGCGTATGAGGTTCGCGAGATCGAAGCCGGAACCGACATCAATGGTTACACAAAAGTTATCGAAGGTTTGAAGCTTGGAGAAAAGGTTGTAACGAAAGGCAGTTTTACGTTAAAGACACAGCTTGAGAAGGGCGCAATGGGGGACGATCACTAAAATATGATCAACGCACTAATAAGATTTTCCATTGCTCAAAAGCTAATTGTGCTTCTGCTCGTCGCGATAATGGCGGCGGCGGGAGCATATAGTTTAATAAACCTTCCAATTGACGCCGTGCCTGATGTAACCAATGTTCAGGTTCAGGTATTGACCAATGCTCCGTCACTTGCGCCATTGGAAGTCGAACGGCAGATTACTTTCCCTGTCGAAGTTGCGATGTCCGGCATTCCGAATGTCGAGGAATTGCGTTCGGTTTCGAAGTTCGGAATATCGAATGTAACCATCGTTTTCGAAGAAACGACCGACATCTATTTCGCCAGACAGCTCGTTCTCGAACGCCTGTCTCAGGCTCGCGAACAGATACCTTCGAACATCGGTTCGCCCGAAATGGGACCGATCGCGACTGGTCTGGGCGAGATTTATCAATACGAGGTAAAGGCCGAAAAGGGCAGCAATTACACGGCGACCGATCTGCGGACAATTCACGACTGGAACATTCGGCGACAGTTGATGGGCGTTTCGGGCGTGACCGAGGTAAATTCGCACGGTGGTTTTGGCAAACAGTTTGAGGTGCGGCTCGAGCCTGAAAAGCTACAATCTTACGGCCTGCGTCTTCGCGACGTTTATGAGGCGGTCACTCGAAATAACGGCACGGTCGGCGGCGGTTACATCGAGAAAGGTGCCGAGCAATATTTGTTACGCGGTGTCGGGCTTGTCGAAAAGATGGACGACATTGCCAACATCGTCGTCAAGACAGGTGCCGAGGGCGTTCCGGTTTATGTCAAAGATCTGGGCGCGATCGTCGAGGGCAAGGGAATACGGCAAGGTGCCGTGACCGCTGACGGCGAAGGCGAGATCGTCTCGGGCATGGCGATTATGCTAAAGGGCGAGAATTCACGAACTGTCGCAACTCGCGTTGCGGAACGCATCAACGAAATACGCAAATCGTTGCCAACTGGCGTTACCATCGAGCCGTTTTACGACCGAACGGCGTTAGTAAAGCGTGCGATTGCGACGGTTCAAACCAATCTGCTCGAAGGTGCGGCACTCGTGATCTTTGTATTGCTGTTGCTGCTTGGTAACTGGCGAGGTGCGTTGCTTGTGGCGACAATTATCCCGCTGTCGATGTTGTTTGCGGCGATCCTGATGCGTGTTTTTAACGTGTCGGGAAATCTGATGAGCCTTGGTGCATTGGATTTTGGTTTGATCGTCGATGGTGCGGTTGTGATGGTAGAGAATGTCGTGCGAAGACGCACGGAAGCGCAGTACGAAAATTCCCGCGAGCCGCCGGAACGCACAATTCTCGAAGCCTGTCTCGAAGTCGCTCGTCCCGTGGTTTTCGCCGTGGCGATCATCGGAATCGTTTATCTGCCGATCCTGAGCCTTCGCGGTATTGAGGGGAAAATGTTTGTTCCGATGGCTTTGACGGTGATCTTTGCCTTGCTTGGTTCGCTTATCCTGTCACTAACATACGTTCCGGCGATGCTTGCGTTGATACTCAAAGGCAAGGTTTCCGAAAAGGAAAGTCCGCTTATCCGCTGGTCGAAATTGATCTACAAACCATCGCTCGCGTTTGTGATGAAGTTTCGAGCGCAGGTTTTGGCGGGCGCAATTACGATGGTCGTCATCTCCGGCATTATTTTTCCGTATCTCGGCGGTGAATTCATTCCGCGTCTTGATGAAGGCGACATACTCATCGAGGCGATAATGCTGCCGAGTGTTTCGCTCGATCAGTCGATGAAAACGACGACGCAGATCGAAAAATCGCTCAAGGTTTTTCCCGAAGTTAAGACTATTGTTTCAAAATGTGGTGCTCCCGCAGTCGCGAATGACTCGATGAGCCTGAATCAATGCGATGTATTCGTGATGCTGAATCCTATCGAGAGTTGGAAATCAGGGCTTTCAAAAGAACAACTGATCGAAAAAATGTCAGCAAAGGTTGAGATCGACGTTCCGGCTGCCGCATCGTTTGGATTTATGCAGCCGATCGAGATGCGTGTCAACGAACTCATCGCCGGAACGCGCGGCGACGTTGCGGTGAAACTGTTCGGCGACGATCTTGATATTCTCGCCAAGAAAGGCGAAGAGATAGAAAAAGCACTCGCGT
>JAYVFJ010000255.1:0-2445 GCA_043773225.1 Chloracidobacterium sp. | reverse complement strand
GATCTCTCAGATGTTTGCCGTTCTTAATCAGATGATCGAGATGCAGGCCGAGGCTCGAGCGGCGATGCTCGCGGCAGCAAAACAGTTTCCGGAGGTCGCGCTTCTCGAGGCCGTGCCGGGTGTCGGGCCGATCACCGCCTGCCGGTTTGTCGGTTATGTTCAGACGCCAAAGCGGTTCTCTAACAAGCGCAAGTTCTGGCGATACTGCCGTTTGGGAATCACAAGGCGCGAATCAAACGGCAAACGGCTCTCGCATCCGCGACTAGATAACGCGGGTAACGGATCGTTGAAAGATGTGTCGAGAAAAGTGTTTGAAGCGGCCCGGCGAACTCGAGCCGACAATTCGTTTAAACGAGCATATGAATTGTCGCTGGCAAATACCAGGAACGAAGTCCACGCCCGGCTCTCGACTCAGCGCAAGATACTTGCAACCATGCGGGCAATGTGGCTCTCGATGCAGCCGTATTGCGAAGACTTAAGAATGCCTCCGGCGGCCCCTACGCGGGGGGCGGTGGAAGACGGTTAAAAAAGAGTTTTTATCGGCGTCCGCTTGAGCGTTTTGATCCAGGCTGACAAAGAACAGGAACCCGAAACCGCACCTAAAAAGATGAATGCCTGGCGGGTGCCGGCGAGTCTCTAAACTAATTCATAGACACGCTTGTTACACAAACGAGTCTCATCCAATGGTTATGACCGCCGGCAACCCAAAAATCCGATACGACCATAGGCCGCTTATTATAATAAAGCGAAGTCTCAAAAGGCTGAATGGAACAGACGACACAAGTTCAGACACGCGAATAAGGTCACTGAAGAACAAGCATCATCGTGCGAGGTTAGTTCAGTTCCAAAGTTCTTTCTCAGTAGAGTTGAAACGCCATCCGGCGATCACAAAGTGTAGCCCCGCCGCAGTAAGCAAAAAAAACTTACCCGCGACGGACAGGTCGAATTATGTACTTGACTGCTTCTTTCAAGGCTGAATTGTTCGACCTGTCTTTATCTTTAGGACGCATCTAACTTATCCCAGCCGTAAATAATAGTAGTGTAACTTTCGCCTTCAATGTTTGTGGTTTTTCTTTCAACTAAATGCCCGCCTGTTTTCTCATAGAACGATTTATACGGACTTACTTCCAGAGCAATTAAACTCAAAGAATTTATACCGTCGGCGACAACAGACTGAACCACCAAGTCAAAAAGTTTGCTGCCGATGCCCTTCCTCTGGAAATCACGCAACAAATAGATGGCGTAAAGTTCCGCTTCAAATTTGTCGTGATTATCTCGCGCTTTGCCAAAATCGGCAAAACCTACGATACCGTTCGCCTCTGTTTCCGCCACAAACATTTTGTAGGAATCCAGAGCGAAACCTTTTTCAAATACTTTAGTCCGATTTTCAACCGACATCTTATCAAGATAGGTTTGCGGAACAATGCCAGCAAAAGACTCTCGCCAAGATTGAACGTGAACTTTGGCAACGGCTAACGCATCGGCAACAGTCGCTTCTCGAAAGGTAAATTTCAGTTGCTGTTCTTCACGCATAACTTACACAAGCGAAAAGGTCGAACTATTGATTAACACCGGCGACCGTTGATAATACGGCAAATCCCGACGTGTTATCAACGATTGGTTTTCAAAATGGGGTACTTACGAGATAAAAAGGGCCCCGGCGAGTACATTCAGCCTTCGAGTCAATCAATCAAGTTAAAGAACACACTCCCTGCGCTCCGATCTAACGGCTTGTTGGGCGGCGCTCTCGGTAAAGACAACTTTATTTAAGGTCGCGTGTGGTTCTTTCTTTAACGTCGGCCCAGCGACAAGTTCGCGCGATAATCTGCTTTTTGATAATGTCAATAGAATGAAGCACGCGGCGGCAGTTCCTCGGGCGACTGAAATGTAGCCCCAACTTGTCGGCACAACCAAAAGAGAAAATGGTTTCAATATTGATGAGCATATAGTTCTTTTTCATTTCCGGCGCGTTTTACTGACGTTTTTAGCAGGGCAATATTTTGTTCGTTGAACTTAAAATTAACGAATTTGTCGGCAACTTTTCGGTTGTTATAAACAATAAATGTATTTTCGGTCGCCGGATTGATACGATTCAAATACGTATCGGTTGCTCTATCATCCGCGCTCGGAACATAGGTCACTGCGATTTTCTTTAGGTCTAGTTTCTGTCCGAACGCGGCCAGTTTTGTTTCGAGCTGTTGGCGGGGCAGCTTTTTGGGATTGGTGTAGATCAAATACGCCTTAAAGTTTTCGTCGCCCAACACGACGCTCAAATCTTCCAGCCATTTTGCCCACTTTTCGACTTCACTCTGATTCGCATCAGAATTAACCCAAAATAAAACGCCGGGTTGATAACCGTACTTACACATCGGACATGCGTGCGACCCCTTGTCCACGCCCCATGCGTGCTGCGGCTCGAATGCTGGGCTTTCAGCCAAGATATCG
>JAYVFJ010000254.1:0-8779 GCA_043773225.1 Chloracidobacterium sp. | reverse complement strand
TACCCGAATCGACCAACAGCGTTCTGCCCTGAACTGCCATCTCGACTGCAAGCGCATCCGCGTGGCCGTGTCCGCCCGAAAGCGCGCCGACCTCGCCGCAATCGACGATCAAGTAATTATCTGTCGTGTCAAACCCATCGCGCATCACGCAATAACCGCCAACGGCAAAATCTTTTGACGCCTCTTTCGGCTCGGTTTCTTTTATCGCCTCATAGGTATTTATACCGTCCGGCCCCGACAGCCAAAAAATTTCTTCGCTCGGCGATCCGGCAATATATTTGTAATCGCCGCGATTAAAAATTGCTGCGCCAAGCGCCAATGTGCCGCGAAAATCATCGGGCTCAGCGTCGGCAAGCGGCAGCATTCGCCCGCCGTCGTCGTCGCCAATTATCGGCGTACGTCCATCGGGCATCGTGATCTGCATCAAAAAATCGAGCGCCTTTTGCAGCCGCTTTTCAAATATCTGTTTTTCGTATTTCTTTTCAGGCTTGCCGGACAACGATCTCAAAATCGCAAATTGCAGCAAAAAATCAACGCTGTAACGCTGATACCAGGTACTCTGTTCAAAATAAACTCCGTCCGGCAGAATTTGTTTTTCGATCTCGTTGCATAAAATATCCTCGCCCACTTTTCGCCATTGTTTTGCCCGGCTAAAAAACGGCAATTGCGTTCCGAGATAGTAAAGGCCGAGGCCTTCGCCGGTCAGATGCGTATTCGGGCTGTAATATTTTGAAAGATACTGCTCGATGTGCCGGCCATGCAAATACAAGTATTTCAAGGCTTTTTTGAAAAGCTCAGGTCTGAAACATTCCGAGTCTCTAAAAAAATGAAACGCCCATATCCACGACACGGCGCGAAATGAAACCTCAAGACTGCTCGACCAATTGACGCCGATTCCCGGCGGATTTTGCTCCATCCATGTCTCAAGATGGTTGACAAAGGTAGCCGCAAAACTCTCGTCACCCGTCAGCCAAAACGCAAATCCAAGCGTAAAAAAATGCTGGTGCCGATTCAGTTCCCAAACAACCTTTTTGTTGCCTGTCTCGCCGGTGTCAAGATCGTCAAATTCTTTCCAATGCTTTAACGGCGACCTCATTTCCGAAAGAGGCTCGCGGTGCCAGTCCATCTCAGTTCCGACAAAAAGATTTTTCAACCCTAGCAGGTCTATCCGCCCATTGACGATGCTCTCTGCCGCGTCAGTAAATCGTGTTGCCGATTTTTCGCTGAATGTTTTTTTATAAATCTCAACCGATGCTTCGGGGCGTCGAAACGATTCAAAAAAATGCTTGTCGCCATTTTTAAAAAACATCTGCCAGAGGCTTTCGGAGATAATTGGTTTCGTCCCAAATTGCGAAGCGTCCATCAGACGAACAAATTCCGCGTCCGTCGGCACGCTAATTCCACCACGCTGTTCGCGATAGACCGATAGTGCCTGTCCGCCGCGGGTAAATGCCTCGTTCAGACTGCGTATCTTTTTAATTTTGTCCAGCGGTTTCGCCATTGTCTTAACTGTCATATTACACCTGCGTCGAACCGTTTTGCATTATCGCTCTCAGCCTGTAATCCCTGTGATCGTTCGGGCTGCCATTTTTGCCGTCTATCGCGGCAAGAGCTATGTTAAACGCCTCGCGCGCCGACGCGAAATGCACTTTGAACGCTCCCGTTTTCTCCGATTCATCAACGAGGCCGCCAAAAAATCGTTTCGCCTCGTCGCCAATGCAAACCGACTGATCGCGGTCAAAAAATCCGTGGCAATATAGTTTTACAAAGATCCAATCGGACTTTCCCGCGACGGTTACGTTCGCCGATTTCCATCTGTTAAACCGCGCCGTGTCGAGCGGCTGATTCGCCGTCAATGCACCGTCCTCGATCCTCGGTACCGGTAAACCCTTGATCCGCCGCGTCCAATTAAACACCAGCGGCCCTGTAAATATAAGTGGCAATTGCGCCTGTTTTCCATTTGTTGAAACGCGGTTGCCGCGTCGGTGCGGCACCGGCTCATTCATCGGCAAGCCGCACTCATAAACCTGATTGATAACCGCAACCTGCGTTTGCTCAGGTGCGGACGGCAAAGTCATGTCTGCATAACAGCCCGTCTCGCGCAAAATTTCCATCTCGTTATCAACGCCGCAAAACTGTCCGCCGCACGAATTAGCGAGAGCAAGATTGCCATGCACGAACGCATATTTCGGATCGCCGACACCGTTCATCCGCGAAAGACATTTATGCTTTCCGGCAAGCGTGTCACGAAAATCAACGAGCACTTTTCGCAGATTCTCAGCCGTATCAGGCCGCTCGACGCCGTGATGTAAATGCACCTCAACCTCGCCAAGCCCGTCGTTCTGCATTTCGGCCAAGATGTCCAAAATCTCAGGATGATATTGCTCCGCCGGATAAAAATTTGTGTGGCGAAATTTCGTCCCGTCAGCGTCACGAACAGCCTCGCCCGTCGCACGGGCCATCTTGTGATAAGCCTTAAGCCGCTCAATCTGTGACTTGTGATCAAGTACGCCACTCTCACTCCAACCTGGCTCAAAATGATCGGCGACAGTGATGATAAAATGCTTTTTTTCAAACGCCGTCTGCTCCAAAAATGATTTTGCGCGCGACAACGGATAACGCGCCAGCCACGGCAAATTCCAGCCAAGTTTAGAGATTAATGAAGACATTGTTTTACAAAATAGCTGTCAGCTAAAAGCTATCAGCTAACAGCTATTTGGAAAAAGAAGAATTTTTATCAATATACCGCCGATGCCAAAGCTCAAGCATCCACAGCGTCCATAGAGCATGTGAGTGATCGCGTCGTCCGCGGCTGTGCTCGTCGAGCAACAGGCTGACATATTTCGCGTCAAAATATCCGCGCGTCTGTGCGCGAGAGTCGGAAAGATCGCTTGTAATGCGGTCTTTCAATTGCAAATTTATCCATTCGTTGATCGGCACGCCAAAGCCCTGCTTCTCACGATACAAGATCTCTCGCGGCACAAATTCGCTTATAGCTTTCTTGAAAATATACTTCGTTTCCCTGCCCTTCAGTTTCATCGCCGACGGTATTCGTGTCACATATTCGATCAGTTTATGATCAAGCAGCGGCGAGCGAGCCTCGAGCGACGACGCCATGCTCATGCGGTCAACTTTGGTCAGAATATCGCTCGGCAGATAAGTTTTGCTGTCCAGATAGAGCAGATTTTCAACCGCGTCGTCCGACGACACGCTGCCCGCGATCTGGCGAAAAAGTTTTTCGCCGCGCTCGAAACTGCCGTTCATTTTTGTTTTGATGTCATTGGAATACAGTTTGCGCTTTCGTGGGCCGTTGAAATGCGAAATGCTGTCGATGTATCGTCCAGCGGCATCGAGCGAAATATTAAAAAGATAATTTTTGCCAAGTGTGCCGTGTGGCAAAGCCTCGCTCAACGGGCGTATCAATTTCTGCCGAAGGGCACGCGGCAAGCGTTCAAACCCTCCGCGATCTCTGTCAGTCACATACCGAGTGTAACCGCCAAAAAGCTCATCGCCGCCGTCGCCCGATAGAATGACGGTTACAAATTCACGGGCGAGCTTCGAAACCATATACGTCGGCAACGCGGATGAATCGGCAAACGGCTCGTCAAAATGCCAAACAAGATCATCAACAATGTCAACAAAATCCGGCGTGAGAATAAACTCGTGATGATCGGTCTTAAAATGCCCTGCCGCCATCCGAGCATATTTAAGTTCGTCAAAACTGTCTTCATTAAAACCTATCGAAAACGTCTTGACCGGCTGATCCATGATCTGCGACATCAGCCCGACGATCGCGCTCGAATCTACGCCGCCCGAAAGAAATGCGCCCAGCGGCACTTCCGAGATCAGCCTGACCTCAACCGCATCGCGCAATTTGTCGAGCAGATCACCGGCAATCTCCTCTTCGTTTCCGTTCAGCGTCTCGCCAGAAAAATTAAAGTCCCAATATCTCTCCGTGCGAACCTCACCGTTCTTGAATCGAAGAAAATGACCGGGTTCGAGTTTATGAACACCTTTGAAAATGCACAGTTCTTCCGGCACATAGCCGAATGTAAGATACGAATCGAGTGCGCCGTGATCTATCTCGCGCGTAACGCCGCCGTGCTCAAGCAGCACCTTCATCTCTGAGCCGAAGACAAATTCGCCGCTGGCCGTTACGGTGTAAAACAAAGGCTTTTTGCCAACGCGGTCACGGGCCATAAACAGGCTCTGCTCGCGTTCATCCCAGATTGCAAACGCAAACATTCCTCGCAACAGCCGCACGCAATCTTCACCAAATTCATCGTAAGCGTGCATGATCGTCTCGGTGTCTGAGTTCGTGCGAAAATTATAACCTAGCGATTCGAGGTCTTTTTTCAGTTCTCGGTAATTATATATTTCGCCGTTATAAACAATGAGTTTTGTTCGGTCGGTGTTGTAGATCGGCTGCTGTCCGGTTGCAAGATCAATGATCGAAAGCCGTCGCATGCCCATGGCGGCGCGGCCTTCGACGGCAGTTCCCTGCTCGTCCGGCCCGCGATATGTAATGACGCGACACATCGAGTCGAGCAAGGCAGCACGCTCATCTTTCCGCTCGTTCGTTTTTGAAATAAATCCTGCTATTCCGCACATATTAGCTGTCCGTCAACGCTCCCGCTCCGCGTTTTGGAAAAATCCTCCGCACAAAATTCCTCACCGCCAGCTTTTCATCTTCCTCGATTACGCCCCAAAAACTGGCCGCCAGCAGATAGACCGGAGCAAAAACAAGCGCCGAGACGAGCAGAACAAAACTACCGCCGACAAAATTCACAACGCTCAACGTCGGCGTCGAGAATAATTGCCCCGCAAAGGTCTCGCCAACCTGCCGCAAATAATCGTGTGCATTTGCGTAAACAATATACGTAACGCCGCCCGCAAGAATGCTGATGAGAGCAGTTTTCGCCGTCGTTCTGAGCAATGGCAAGTGCTGCAAACCGAGCCCGAGTTTGTAAACGACCATCGCTTCGGAGATAAATTTCTCGATCAAAATTGCACAGACGGCAACCGTGATCATCCCCGTCAAACTAAAATGATCGAGCCCAAAATATAGCACCGCGACGAGACCCGTCAACGTCAAAAGCCGCGTCAGCAAAAACAGTTTGCCGAGTTCCTTATACGAACGCACTATCGGGTCTAGTATCAAAACGCTGAACGGCAACAGCGTCAGATTGATCACAAAAATCGCCGTGCTTCGCTCATAGTTTTGCGTAAAGAGCGTGATGATAAATGTATGTGCCGTTATCATCAAAAAAACATAGATCGGAAAATAAAAGAACGCCAGCTTTTGCGTCGCCCGCGCCATCAGGCGGATCATTTCGTCGCGGTCATTGGCAAGCTGGAGAGTGTTCATTCGCGGTATCAGCACCGACGTGATAGAATCCGAAAGCATCGCGATCAGCGGCACCTGAAAGCATCCGTAAGCATAGATCGCAAATTCCGCCGACGAAAATTTATAACCGACAAAATAATTGTGCACGTCCGTCTGCGCCATCCAGAGCACGCCGGTCAACCCGAACGGTATCGCATACATCATTTGCTCGCGGAAAAATGCCGCGTCAAACGTGCGCCAAAATCCCGGGAATCGTGATCGCAAATAGCCAAGCAAAATGATCGTCTGGATCACGCCCTGAATCATCGCCGCGTAAATAAACGATTCGACCGTCGCAAACGCAAACACGGCCGCGCCCATCAATAGAGTTTTGCTGAATTGGGCAAGGACGATAAACGCGGTTGCGGCCCGAGCTTCCTGATTTGCGATCGCAACTGTCTCCAAGAATGTCGCAAATATCCATATCCAAATAACGACGCCAACCTTGGGAGCAAGCCGCAGCAGCTCTTCGCTTTGAAAAACATTGCCGAGGACCTGCGGAAACAAAAACAGAGTAAGACAAGCCAGCCCGCCGACGACGAAATTGAAGATCAGTATGTTGAATATCGCAGCCGCGCGGCGCTCGGTCTCACGCGCCAAAAAGTAATACGCGCTCATCGAAAACCCGAGCGGCAGTATGATGACGGCGTTCGTTATCACCTGAAACGCCTCGCGATAATGCCCGACCGCCTCCTGCGTCAGAGCGCGAACGATCAGCAGCGGCAACACAAAGCTAAACGCAAACGCAACAACCTTCGCCGCCAAAAGCCACGCGCTTTGCTGCCTCAAAGATTGAGTTTTAATGTCAGTTTCTTTCAATGCTAAGATCGGTCAGTCTCAGTTGAAGGTTCCAGTCTCAAAGCCAAAACTCCAATATCAACCAACTTTGAACCTTGAACTTGGAACTTTGAACCGCTCCAGCCTTGTAAAAAGGGACAATCAGCCCGATTTTTCACTATTTAAGCTCTTAAAAAAGCGAATAGCATCACCATTACCCCCAAGCCCCATGCCAAATTCACCCGCCAATCATCTGCCAGTTCAAAAATATGCGAAAACTTAATTAAAATTCCATAATTTTGAAAAAATTTTGGGATTCATTTTCGGTGCGCAAAACCCATTAACTTTTGTTTGGCTCAAGATGTCATTGATGTTTGCGGATAAATGAGGACCCAAAGCCCGTTTGGTATCATATTTGCGTGAAATAAACTAAAAGTTTTAATACCGTATTCTTGTCTTAGGGAGTTAACCGAAGGTTAAATGAGGAGGTCTCCAATATGGGTTCCCGAGTTCTAAAAGAAATCGCGGCTTTATTTGCGCCCCTAAATGCCCTTGCGCATTCGTGGTTGCATGTTTTGCCAAACTGCGGCTTTGTTTTCTTTGCCGCTCTGTTGATCCTCGGCGGTTGGCTTAATACCGTCGGACAGGAAGGAACAGCATCGCCCGCCGCGAGTTCAAAGGAGAACGGCAAACGAGCGGTGCCTGCCGAAAAAACAAGCTCTCAGGATCAAAGCAAGATGAGGGTTGTTTTTGACGAAAATTCGCCGGGCATTGTTTTCATCGAATCAAACGGAGAGAAGATACGCGTTGATACTGCGCACAAAACCGTTGAGCAGGTTGCGTCTAACGAAACCAAAAGCATGCTGCCTAACACTCAGCAGGACGCAAAGGTCGCGTCTGTCCAAGAAGAGAAAGAAGGAAGCGCGTATGATTTTGACCGTGGCGAAGAGCCATACGATCACCGCCTCGTCAATATACCTACGCCGAAAAGCATTCCAAAAGGCTCGTGGAATCTGACCTTCACGCACCGTTTCACGCAGAAGATCCATCCGCTGAACGAAAGCGCGGAGAATTTGTTTGGGCTGGACAGTTTCGGGATCGCCTCGTTTGGGTTGAGCTATGGCGTCACTGACAAGCTGTATGTTTCGGCTTATCGCTCGCCGCTTTGCCAACGTGGATTGTGCCGCGTGATCGAGATCGGCGCGGGCTACAACTGGATCGCAAATGACAAGGATTCCCCGATCGGGTTGACCACATACGCCAGCATCGAAGGCAACGATAATTTTACCGAGGAATTCACATATAATCTTCAAACAATGATTTCGGGCAGGCTCGGCAAGCGGGTTTATCTGTTCTTTTCGCCGGCGGTTCATATAAATTCTAACGGCCAGCAAAGGTTCGATCCGCGAGCGACAGATTTCTTTCCCCCAGCGACAATAGCAGACACATTCCGGCAGCCAAAGCACGGCGCGTCGTTCGGATTTGGCACGAGCGTTTTGATAACGCCCAATGTGGTAGCGTTGTTTGATTTTACGCCGCGAACCGGTTTCAAACTTGGCCAGGTGCGGCCAGTATTCAACAGCACTTTTCAGGTTATTGGGTTTACGGCCAAATCTCATCCGACGATCGGCTTCGGTATTCAAAGAAACGTCGGAAAACACTCATTTGCACTGACATTTTCCAACACGCAAACCACGACCACGAGCCGTTACAACTCGAGCAATCTTGCGTTTTCGCCAAAGGATGTTGTCATCGGTTTTAATTTATCAAGAAGGTTCTAATTACGCCTGAGGAGATTAATATGACAAAATTAACAAAGCTTCTGGTTTTAGCATCGTTTGTTTTATTTGGCTGCGCGTACTTTCTGACGGGCTCGTCCGAACAAGGAAATATCGTGTCCGCCTATTCCGGCCCGTCCCAAATTTACGCCGCGCATTGTGCAAAATGTCACGGCGCCGACGGGCGAGCCAAAACGGCAAAAGGCAAACGAACGGGAGCGACCGATTTTACATCCGATTGGAACAGGGACGAAGCCCGCGGCATCCGCATCATCAACAATGGAAAGAGCGAGATGCCCTCATTCAAAAAGAAACTTACTACGGATGAGATCAAATCGGTTTTTAATTATGTTTTGAGATTTCGGTAAAAATGAAAGAAGACAAATTTCACTAAAAGGAGATTTTTATCATGTCGAATAATGTCCTTGCTTGCGTCGTTCGCTCCGTAACTTTTCGTATTGGATGCGTTTTGTTTTGTTTTGCGGCTTTGACCGCTGCGGCCACCGGCAAGGGCATTGCGGACATTTCTTCGACTTATTACATGGATTTTTTCTGCGGCGTACCGATACGCTCTGCCCGTGAATCCGTAACAGTTGCGCCTGTCGGCAATGCGACGGTAAGCATTGCCGGTTTTGCCTTCAACCCGCAAAACCTGACAATCCAGGTCGGTGATACGGTCACATGGATCAATAACGATGCTACCGGTCACACCGCAACCAGCGACACAGGTGTGTGGGATTCAGGCGTCCTTTCAATGGGGCAGACGTTCAGTTTTACCTTCACCAGCACAGGCATATTTCCCTATCACTGCAGCCCGCATCCATTCATGACGGCGAAC
>JAYVFJ010000253.1:0-3283 GCA_043773225.1 Chloracidobacterium sp. | reverse complement strand
GAAACGATCATCACCACAAAAAAGAACATGCGCACGAGGCCGTCGAGCAGATTGAACGCGACCCACGAATGCGGTTTGATTTCCCAAATGTAGCCTTTTATCGTCGCAAACCATCCCGCGCCGTCGGCGATCGCCGGGGCTTCGGCCCAACCCAAATAAATAAAACCAAGATTCGTCAGCAGCAGCGGAGCCGCGAGGAAAAGCAAAATGTTGAATAATAGGGCAAAAATGATCGAGCCTACGGCTGTGGCAGATTGCCCGGCAGCCTTTGCCTTTGATTTTTCAGGCATCACCACTTTTACAGGAGCCTTCAGGAAATTCTCATCTATCGTCCCCGAAGCAAGAACCGACTCAAATTCTCCGGCCTTTTCCTTTGCCAATTCTTCCTTGGCAGCCAGATCGTCTTCATATATCTTCGCCGAAAAGTTCAAAGCCTTGATGCCCAGCGCCATCGACTGTATCAGCGTCGCTCCGCCGCGCAGCACGGGCGTGTTGAGCCATTTGTGCTTATCGCTCCATTTCGGCAGCGATTCGGCGGTCGTGATTATCGAGCCGTCCGACCGACGGCAGGCGATGGCATACGCAGACGGCGTGCGCATCATCACGCCTTCCATCACGGCCTGGCCGCCGACGATCAGGTCACGTTCGAGCGCGAATATGGTGTGAAGAAATTTAAGTTTTCGTGCTGTCGATTTGCTTTTCATAACGCTTCATTAGATAACGATCTAGCTTAAATAGATGTTCAAAACAATCAAAAATCTAAAATCTAAAATCAAAAAGACGCCTTCCTTAATTTCACCAGTCGCGTTTGTGTTTGAACACACGTTTAGCGATTGGCGCTTTAGGTCGGCGTCAAATTTTGTTGGCTAATATCTGTCAGTAAGTAATCTCAAACGATCAAATACCTTATTTAGCGGCCTCAACGACAGCGGCACCGCGTGCATAGCGCTTGTTAAAGCGGTCAACGCGTCCGGCCGTATCGACCAGCTTCTGCTTGCCGGTGAAAAACGGGTGACACTCGGAGCAGATTTCTATATGCAGTTCCTCGCCCATCGTCGAACGCGTCATGAACGAATGGCCGCATGCACAGCTAACTTTTATTTCGTTGTAATTAGGATGTATTTCTGGTTTCATTTATCTCACTTCCCTCGCCGTAAATAAGCGATATGCGACAAAACGCAAACTTGTATTATAAGTATGGTGGTCGTTTTTAGCAAGTCTGCAACATAGGCATTTCAAGCACCAAACGTGCAAAGGAATTTGGCCCCAAGACAGGTTGCATTCAGGAAACAACGGCAAACATCGTTTTAATAGTGGTTTCGATGTCCGCCGTCGATGCATCAAGATGCGTCACCATGCGAATGAGATCGCCAAATCCTACGGCTAGAATGTCATTTTCTCTTAATGCGTCTGTGATCTGATCCGAAGTTTTGCCGGTGCCGCAAATATCGAATATGACGATGTTGGTGACCACGCGATCGACATCAATTGATATTCCGGGAATTTGAACGAAGCCTTCGGCTAGTTGTTTGGCGTTTTCGTGATCTTCATGCAGGCGTTTTGGGCCTTCTTCGAGTGCGATCAAACCCGCGGCGGCAAGGATGCCGATTTGTCTCATGCCGCCGCCGAGGCGTTTTCGCCAGATGCGGGCTTCTTCAATAAAATCTTTTGACCCCAGAATGATAGAACCTGCCGGAGCGCCGAGGCCTTTGGAAAGCGTGAACATCAGTGAATCGCAATGCTTTGTCAGATCGGCGACGGACTCATTTAATGCAACCGAAGCATTGAATATCCTTGCTCCGTCCATGTGAACGGGCAGTTTCAATGCGTGAGCCTTTTCGCACACATCGGCACATTGTAAGGCTCTCATCACACTGCCGCCTGCGAAATTATGTGTATTTTCGAGGCAAATGAGGCCGGTCGCTGACTGAAAATAAGGCGGGTCAATCTTTAGAACGGGCTTGATCTCATCCCACGTCAAATGCCCCGAACCATCGGCGCTTTTCACCGCCCGAATCGTCACACCCGATATTACCGCCGCAGCGCCAAGCTCGTAGTTTAAAATATGCCCGCGATCTTCGGTAACGATCTCCTGTCCCGGTTTTGTGTGAACCTTGACCGCGATCTCGTTGCCCATGCAGCCAGTCGGCACCCACAACGCAGCTTCCTTTTCAAAAACCTCGCAAGCGCGTTCCTGCAGACGATTAACCGTTGGATCATCGCCAAAGACGTCGTCGCCGACCTCTGCATTCGCCATCGCGGTTCGCATCGCATCGCTCGGTTTTGTAACTGTATCGCTGCGGAGATCGATCATTGTGAGAGTTGATATGCTGTGATACCTAAAACAACTAGAACCAAAAGCAGGATGTAAACGACAGGATAAATTAACCAAATTCCAAATGCTGTTAACAGGTATTTTCTGGCGTCTTTAATTTCCTGCTCGATGCTGCTTAATCCCGAGTATTTTACAAGCCATACGATCAAAAAAATAGGAATGCACAAGAAAGTAACTCGAAACGCCCACGTCGATACAAATCCCAGAAAAGGAAGAAATCCGACGAAAAAGAACGTAGTCATTGCACCTGCAAGAATGCGAATGTTACTCGCCGAACGGTAAGCGTCATCCAATCTCTTCTGCTTATCGACCGAGTTTCGGATCGCACCTTGATCCAGCGGAATCGAACAGTATGTGCATACACTCAACGTGTCATTAATAAATTGATTGCAATTCGGGCAACGAAAGGTATTATAGTCAGACATCCTTCCTCCTGTTCATAGATAAAAGTTAACTCAGTTCCCTTATCCTTAAAAATGTCGCAATGTGAAATTAGGTATATCCCAACAGCTCTTTTTCGTCAGCGATTTGAGTTAATATTACGCTTCTGATTCTGCCAACTCAAATTTTGAAACAAAGCCGTTGACATCAGGCGTATTTAGCAATAAATTCGAGTTATTCCAACTTTTAGGAGGATCTAATTTTATGACAGTCAAAGCAATACCTGACGGCTACGAAGGCATTACGCCGTATTTGATTTGCAAGAACGCCGAAGCCGCAATGGATTTTTACATGCGTGCTTTCGGTGCGGTCGAATTGTTCAGGATCGGCTCGCCCGGTATGGTTGGTCACGCGGAAATGAAGGTCGGAAATGCAATCTTTATGATGGCGGATGAGCATCCGGATATGGGAATTCACAGCCCGGAGACGATTGGCGGCTCTGCGGTTCATCTAATGATTTATGTCGAAGATGTAGATGCTTTTTGTGAAAAAGCCGTCGCGGAAGGA
>JAYVFJ010000252.1:0-2583 GCA_043773225.1 Chloracidobacterium sp. | reverse complement strand
GAAATAAATCCGGGGAAAATGTGAATTTTTGAGGGCGAGGTTTCGAAATATTCTTTGATCCGGCGATTGGTTTCTGTAAAATCGACAGCAGCGAATCCGTGATTAGAGTCGGTGCGGATCAAAAGGCGCGTATCCTTGCATTCATTGTCGAGGCCGGCAGATGAGAGCTTTGCCGCAACTATTTTGGACGAAACGATCTCGCCAAAACTCAGGATACGATCGAGCGTTTTGGGCGACAATTCACGGACGAGGCGAACGCCTTCACACAGATTGTCCAGCTCCTTGACAGTTGATTCGACAAAATCTGAAACGGCCGGTTGCGCATCACTGCCGAAAAGCTTTTCAATAGCATCGAGGTGACGCCCGGCAAGATCGCTCAGAATCTCTATATAACCGTCGTCTCCGCGTTCGGCCGAGCGTCCGGCCTCGATCAGAGCGTCGGTTGTCCCGTGCATCGCCGAAAACACGATGGCGCAGTTGTCGGGTCCGCGAGCGTTGCGGATTATCTCGACCACTTTGTTTATGCTTTCGGCGCTTCCAACGGATGAGCCGCCGAATTTCAAAACCTTCATATCTTGCTAAGAAGTAGGCTCTTTAGATCGTCATAATTTACATTCATTTCGATGCTGTGCTTTTCTCGTGAAAACAAATCGTTAACAGACCTGGGTATCGGGCCGCTAGTTCCGATTATCTCATTTACCGAGTCGAATTTCACCGGATGCGCAGTTTCCAGAAATATCCCCGCCCGTTCCGGGTGCAATTCCAGATGATCGGCGAGTACCCGATAGCCTACCGCACCGTGCGGGTCTAGAACATAGCCATGCTCGCCAAAAACTTCGCGCATCGTCGCGGCGGTCATTTCGTCCGAGATGCTGACTGACTCAAGCTTTTCTTTTAGGTCAACAAACTTGTTCCCGAATATTTCCAGAACGCGAACAAAGTTACTCGGAGAACCGACGTCCATAGCATTAGAAAATGTGGCGATTGACGGCTTTGGCTGGTAATTATCTGTTTGCAGAAATCGCGGAACGACGTCGTTGGCGTTACACGCAGCGATAAATTTTGTCACGGGCAAGCCCGAGGAATGGGCTAATAAACCAGCGGCAAGATTGCCAAAATTGCCGCTGGGAACAGATATCACGGGCGGCCCACCAATCCATTGTTTAAGCGCGTAGAAATAGTAAAATTGCTGCGGCAGCCAGCGCGCGACATTGATCGAGTTTGCCGATGTGAGATGAACTTTCGATTGTAAATCCGTGTCCGCCAGAGCTTGCTTTGCAAGTGCCTGGCATTCATCGAAGTTGCCATGTAATTCCAATGTAGTTACATTTCCGCCAAGCGTCGTCAACTGCAATTCCTGCACCTTGCTGACCTTGCTTTTGGGATAAAGAATAACTACCTCGATGCCCTCAACATTATGAAAACCTGCGGCAACGGCACCGCCCGTGTCACCCGATGTGGCTACGATGACGATAGTTTTCTCAACTTTCCCGCTCGAAAAATATTGCAGACAGCGGCTCATAAACCGCGCTCCGACATCCTTAAACGCAAGCGTTGGCCCATGAAAAAGTTCGAGTGCAGAGATACGGTCAGTTATCTGAATAAGAGGAAAATCAAAGTTGACCGTCTCGGCGCATATTTCAAACAAAGCATCGTCGGGTATATCGCCGGTAACAAAAGGGCGTATTACTTCATTGGCGATCTGTTCGTTCGATATCGAATCAAGACTGGCTAAGAATTCTTGTGAGAGTTTTGGTATCTCCGACGGAAAGTAGAGGCCTTTGTCACCGGGCTGGCCGTTCAAAACGGCGTCGCGGAAAGACACGTGAGGCGAAGTTCGGTTTGTGCTAAAGTAGTGCATCGGTGAGTGAATTGGTGAATCTTGAGACACTAAATCATATAACGATTTGGTTCATTTACTAAGTTATGGACGAAGTAAAGGTGTTAGCACCAGCAACTGTTTCTAATGTCGTGTGCGGTTTTGATTGTCTAGGCTTTGCTCTCACAGAGCCGTTTGACGAGATGACGGTGGGTAAGATCAGCGAGCGAGCTGTCAGGATCATTCACCATGATGATTTTGGTCTGCCGACCGATCCGACAAAAAATGTTGCCGGAGTCGCACTTCGGGCGCTCATGGATGCGGCTGGAATCGACCACGGCTTTGAGGTCGAGATAACAAAACATATTAAACCGGGCAGCGGAATTGGTTCGAGTGCGGCAAGTGCGTGCGGTGTGGTCGTCGCGGCAAACCGATTGCTTGGAAATAGATTTTCAAAGCTCGAACTTATTGAATTTGCCATGGCCGGTGAAATGCTTGCTTCCGGCTCGCGTCATGCCGACAATCTGGCGCCGTGTATTTATGGTGGTTTCACGCTGGTTCGCTCGACCGATCCGCTTGATATTGTCGAACTCGATTTCCCGCCATTGTTTGCGACCGTCCTCCATCCACAGATCGAGATCAAAACATCGGAAGCGCGTGCAATCCTACCTAAGCAAGTGCCTTTAAAAGAAGCAGTTCGAAATTGGAGCAATCTCGGTGCGCTCGTCGCCGGCCTCACAAAGGGCGACTATGGTCTGATCTCC
>JAYVFJ010000251.1:0-11610 GCA_043773225.1 Chloracidobacterium sp. | reverse complement strand
TCGTTCGACTTGCATGTCTGAGGCACGCCGCCAGCGTTGATTCTGAGCCAGGATCAAACTCTCGTTAGTTTCCTAGTTCATCATTTTGACAATCAAGCCCGAGGGCATGATCCGCCAACAGATGGAGTCTGTTGGACTTTTTGTTGTTCATACGAATTAACACATGGACACGCATATTCAGTTTTCAAATATCAACTTCTTTTACTTCGCTCTCCTAAAAACTTCCCCAGAGGCGAAACTATTGATTATACAGATGCTAATCAGCATGTCAACCGCCAAACACAATATTTCAAATTTTTTTCAAGTTCGATAAAAAACTTGCTTTAGCGGCAACTTTTAATATTCTGCGATGTGGCTGATATTGTCAAGTTGAGGTGACCCAATATCTAATATCTGTGTATATTTGATGTTTAAGAAATAAACAAATGTAGCGCTCGCAGCAGGGTAGATATTTATGGCGACAGAAATATCAAGAAAACAGTGATAGACTGGGGGAAAGTCTGAAGACGGGTGTAGTCAATGACAACGACCTTCAAGCCTTGAATGAATTTCGGCATTCATTTTCTCAGGCTTACGATACGGTCGTGAAAATAATCTCCGAACGGATAAATCTTTTGCCTATAGGTAGGCCGAAGAAGTCAAGGCAATCAATTGCGGATAAGCTGCGTCGTCAAACCATAAAACTCAGCCAAATGCAGGACATAGCTGGCTGCCGACTCGTGGTGCCTGACTCTTTCGTTCAGGAAATAGTTATCGACTCTTTTGAGACGGCGCTTAAAGATGGTCTTTTTGAAGGGTTAAGGATGGTTGATAGACGTTCTAAGCCAAGTAATGATTACAGGGCAGTTCATTTGATTGTGAAAACTTGTGGGAAGCCAGTGGAAGTGCAACTCAGGACTGCTCTTCAACATCGTTGGGCGGAGTTATCTGAAAAATTGTCCGATGTGATCGACCCAAAGATTAAATATGGTGGAGGCCCGGCGAATGTTCGTTCTTTGCTTACTAAATCTTCAGTGATGATTATGAATCTCGAAATCATGGAATTCAATTTTCTTGATTCAATGTACGAATTTCCCTCGTATTCGACCCGGGATGGAATTGATTTTCAACAAATGATTAATCATGAGGTCAGCATTAACAATACAAAAAAAGCTATTTTTGATATTATGGATGAGATGGTTAACCTCCCTGAAAGGTATTAAAAGATGATATTTCTGGTCGAATATAAACGAAGCGAAGGTAAGATTATTTCCTTTCACGAATTTTCCGATAGTGACAGCGATCTTGCGGAAGATGCACTACTGAATGTTGAGATCAGTCTGAATCGCAAAAATATTGAGCATGAAGTCGTCTTACTACAAGCCCCTAATAAAGCCGCACTGCTCAAAACTCACAGACGATACTTTGACACTCTAAAGCAACTAACATTAGCTCCGATTTAGAATTTGAGAACGGACGTGACGTAAACTCCGCATATTCATTTACACTCAGATTCTAACGAGACAATATGTCTACTATTTGGTTCTTGATCAGCTAATTGAAGATCGAAAAGCTCTTTGTCACCTATTTTCTGCCCGCTCCAGCAGCTGTAGTCAATAAATGAGGACGCTAAAAAACTATCCCGCCCTTTCTTTGCAAAGCTGTATCGATAGCCTAGCTTGACCTTCGGGAATTCCTTCAATAGTTTTTCAACTGGCACCATGATTAAATGGATTGTGTTTTCATCTGTCAAGCAAAGAACTTGGGCAAAAACGGGCTCCATCCCGAACTGTTCCGCAAAATGTTTAAGCTTAGCAATATGCTCGTGATCTACCACGAATGCAAGACTTTCTTTTGATGCAGCTTTAAATAATCGGGTCTTAACAGATACTGCAAACCTCTTCCCGCCTTTTTCGGCTATAAGGTCCGCTCCCACATGGTCAACGCATGCCACCTCATAACCTTTCATAATAAGTGCGTACGTCACTAGTCCTTCCCCAAAATCTCCTAAGAGCTTTGGGGCACGTGTTTGCTTCCTTAACAGTTCTTCTGTCGATGGCTTCATCAGAGTTTTTGGAGCGGGCGACGAGGCTCGAACTCGCAACTTTCAGCTTGGGAAGCTGACACTCTACCATTGAGTTACGCCCGCTTTTTGGAAACATATTAGCATTGTCTTCGGGAAAAATGCTAGTCCATTTTAGCGGCGAGAATCAGATCAATTACTTCTCTAATTGCGCCGCGTCCGCCGTCTCGCTGCGTTACATAATGAGCGGCAGCTTTGACCGCGTCGTGAGCGTCGCCGACAGCGACCGCAAACCCGACCAGCGGGAAAACTTCGGCATCGGGCGTGTCATCGCCGATAAATGCAACTTCTTCCGATTCGACATTCGCAGCTGCGAGAATTTCTTTATAAGCAGAGACTTTTTCCTTCCGGCCTTGCCAGATAAATTCAACGCCGAGTTGCTTTGCCCGCATTTCGACGATTGGCGAGTTTCTGCCTGATATGATTCCCGATCTGAAACCAGCTTTATGCCAATCAACAATTCCCTGCCCGTCGCGGACATGAAAGACCTTTAGCTCCTCACCGCTGGGCCCGAAATACATGCGCCCGTCAGTCAACACTCCATCGCAATCCATCAAAAGTAGTTTGATCTTTTTTGCCCGTGCGTTAGTATCAGGCGGAATGTCGTATTCGGTCATAGTTCATCGCACCTCAAACATATCAACCGCGATCAATTTCCAGCCGTTCGCGGTTTTGGCAAGGCGATAGACAGCCATGCCGGTCTCGATATTTTTAGTCAATAGTTTAATGGTCATATCGGCTTCGACGAGCACTGTGTTTGCGTCAATGCGGTCAACCTGGCGGATCTGCGTTTGCCATTGTTCGGTCGAGCCTGAAACGCCGCCTGCAAATCTTGTGACTTCGCCGGGCATCACAAGTGCGTCAACGACGGCCTTTCGATTCGATGCGGCGGCTTTGTCAAAATCGGCAAAAAATGCCTTGATCGTTGGATCGACAGCAGAAGCGGAGCCGAGCTTATTTCGCAGATTCCGAGCGGCGAGGCTTGCACCGTATTCCGCATCGGCAATGATCGCAGTCTCGGCATATTTTAACGGTGCGTCTTTCTGACCCGAACGACTTGAGATCTCGGCGAGGCCGACATTCGCCCACGCGCGGCTTCTCGAAGTCGGCAGTTTTTCGTCCAGGACGGCGCGAAATTCTTTCTCGGCCTCGGTGTTTTTGTTCTGGGCAAGCAAGGAACGACCAAGCAATATTCGCAGATCATCAAATCTTGGAAGATCTCGAAGCAATTTTCTGGCCGTGTCTTCGGCATTTACAAAATCCTGTTTGTCGAAAAGACGCTTGACCGCGAGCAAAGGATCGCTGTCCGATGTTTCGCTGGGAGCGATGTCATCAGAATATTCGGTCTGCGGATAAAGCTTGTCAGAATCCACCTCGACACGAATTATTTTTCCGCTCGCTTTGAACGCAACCTCGCCATAATTGGTCGCCCTTATAGTTGTCGGTGCAGTTATCTTTTTGCCGCTTTCGGTTGTAGCGGTCACATCAACGGTGACATCAATCGCTCCGGTATTGCGAAGAGCGGAACTTACTTCCGTTCCATTGACCTGCGGCAGGCCGACCTGCAAATTCATGTCCGTGACCTGATCGAAAAGATAGTCGAGCAATTCTTTTTGCGGTGAAAACGCCGCACGAAGTTCGGCAAGGGTTAGGTTGCCGTCCTTCATATTTGTACTGACAATATTCGAAAACTCAGCAGTGCCGACACGCTTAGCCAGTATCCGCCAAACCATCGCTCCCTTGTTTGCCACTTCCGGATAGTAATAGTCTTCGAGCGGCGAAACCCTGCTCATCGGAGCATCGCGCTTTGAAACTGCCGCATACGAATTACGCTGCCTGAGCCGCTCAACATCGGCCACGTCCTTGCCGAATTTGCTTTCAATAAATTGTGTTGCGATATACCGCGAGAGGCCTTCGGTAATAGCGCCATAACCGTCACCGTTGACAGACACGGCATTGCCCAGCCATAATTTTGCGGCCGCTTCGGCAATGTTCATCGCAGTAAGAGCATCTATCTTTGAGCGTCGGAAAACAGCTTCGTCAACAATAACTGTTCCGCCGCTGCTAAATCCCGCTCCGCGACGACCTGCAACGATCCTCAATGGCACATCAGAAGCTTTGCCGAGAATTCCTGCCACAAAAGTCCTCGCATCCGACATAAGCGATGCCAATTCGCCGGCACGCTTTTGTCCGTCTGTGCCGACTCCCTTTGGCATATAAACGGACACTCCGTTTTGATCAGACAGTTCCCAGTTTCCCGCTAAGAAAAACGGCTGACCATTGAGCTTGTTTTCCAATGCCCCGGCTGTCTCGTTGCCACTCGAAACAACAGTTTGGCCATTCGCTGCATAGACCTTTATCCGAACAGGCGCTGAATCAGCGCCTTGCGTAAAATACCAACTATTCGGCGTCGGATACCAATACGATAGCGGCAGGAATTGAAGGCCGGTCGGCGATATCGAACTCAAGGCGCTGTTCTCTGTCAGATTGATCTTATATTCGACCGTAGCAGTCAGTAACGCCTCAGGCGGAACGGACGCAAGACGCAAAACTATCCTTTGCAGATTTGATGAAGCGGTTATTTTTTCGACATTCTTGGTAAAATCGGCTGTCGAATTATTGATCTTTACGCCTGCAACTTCAGCATTGGGAGAGATTCGCAGAGTTAGGGTCGATGCGGGCTTGCCGGATACATTTTTCAAATTCAGAATCGCTTTTACCGAAACACTTCGCGCTTTTTCGTCCTGAGGCAGCGTCACGTCAAGATCGTATCTTTGCACCTGCCATGTGGAGCGGATCACGTCCTGACCAAAGGAGTTAAAGTAAAAAGTAAAAAGTAAAAAGGCAAAAATTGTAAGGGGAAATTTTTTCATCTCTGCGTCTCAGCGTCTCTGCGGTTTAATTTTCTGTAACCAGTTCGTGTATCTTTTTAAGTTTGACAAGCAGTTTCTCCAACCGCGAAAGCGGCAGTTGATTTGGCCCGTCGCTCGGTGCTTTTGCGGGGTTGTCGTGGACTTCCATAAAAACTGCATCGACACCACACGCGACACCGGCACGAGCAAAATCTTCGATGTATTCCGCTTGCCCGCCGGTTGCTTTCCCAAGCCCGCCCGGCAATTGCAGCGAATGCGTCACGTCAAAAACAACCGGCACGCCAAACGAACGCATTATCGGGAACGAACGCAGATCGACAACAAGATTATTATAACCAAAACTCGCACCGCGTTCGGTGAGTAAGACTTTCTCGCAGCTGGCCGCCCGCAGCTTATCAACAATATTCTTCGCATCCCACGGAGCAAGAAACTGGCCTTTTTTGACATTAACAGCCTTTCCCGACTTGGCGGCGGCGACCAAAAGATCGGTCTGACGACAAAGGAATGCAGGTATCTGCAAAATATCGGCAACCTCGGCAGTCTTTTCGACCTGCCACGGTTCGTGGACATCGGTAATGACAGGAACACCGATCTCATCCTTTACCTGCGCCAGGATCTCAAGACCAAATTCCATTCCCTCTCCACGAAAACTCTCGATCGAGCTGCGGTTAGCTTTGTCGAACGACGATTTGTAAACAAAATCAACGCCGACGTGTTTACAAATATCATTAATCTCCTGCGCCATGAACATTGCATGCTGAGACGACTCGACAACACACGGGCCGAGAATAAATGACAAACGGCCGTCGCCGAATGTTACATTGCCGACATCGAAGGTAGTAATTTCACTCATTTACAAAGTATGCAACAGGATTTACAGGATAGTCAGGATAAGAAAATAATACAAATCCTGTATATCCTGTCCATCCTGTTCTCCGTGAGTTCCCTATACTACTCGCTCGTGACTTCTGCTCGCTCAGGCAGCTCGACCTGGGTATCGCTTTTAACATCATGTTCGAGATTTTCGCTTCTTAGGCGGTTCGCCCATGCGGCTTCGACAAACGCATCGAAGAGCGGATGAACGGCGAGCGGTTTTGATTTGTATTCGGGGTGGAACTGGCACGCTACGAAATATGGATGTGTTTCACGCGGAAGTTCGACCATTTCGACGAATTTACCATCGGGCGAAACTCCGCTGAATACCAAGCCTTCTTTTTCTAGCACGTCACGATACTCCGGGTTGAATTCGTAACGATGCCGATGCCGTTCGCCGATCTCGGCGGCGCCGTGATAAACACTCCGGGCGAGCGAACCTTCCTTCAACGTGCATTGCCAATTGCCGAGACGCATCGTGCCGCCGTATTCGTCAACATTGACTAGGTCACGCAGCTTAAAGATGATCGGAAATGGCGTTTCTTCATTGAACTCGGTGGAGTCGGCATCACGCAAGCCGCAAACATCGCGAGCAAACTCAATACATGCCGTCTGCATTCCCAAACAGATGCCAAAATACGGCGTCCCGGATTTTCGAGCATACTTTATTGCCCGGATCATTCCGGCAATGCCGCGTTTGCCAAATCCTCCGGGCACGAGAATCGCGTCGAAATCCTGAAGGTCATTTTCGTAATCATCCTTCATCAGATTTTCCGATTCGATCCAGTTTACGTTCACGCGAAGATTGTTGGCGACGCCCGCGTGTGTCAGTGCCTCACGAAGCGACTTGTATGAATCTTCAAGCTCGACGTATTTGCCGACGATGGCTATACGGACGGAGCCGCCCGACGGGTCTTTGATCGTCGAAACCAACTCTCTCCAATGTTTCAGATCGGCGTTTGGAAACTGCTCATTGAGGTGAAGAGTATTGACAATCAGATCGTCGAGTCCCTGTTCATGAAAGGCCAGCGGCACCTCGTAGATCGTGCCGACATCGAGCGCCGATATGACCGCATTTTCCTGCACGTTGCAAAAGAGAGCGATCTTTCTGCGAAGATCAACTGGCACCGGACGATCAGAGCGACAAAGCAGAATGTCAGGCGCGATACCGATCTCGCGCAGTTCGCGGACGCTGTGCTGGGTCGGTTTTGTTTTTAATTCGCCGGCCGCAGCGATGAATGGCACGAGCGTAACGTGAACAAAAATTGCATTATTGTGTCCTTCCTCGTTGCCCATTTGGCGGATCGCTTCCATAAAAGGCAGTGACTCAATATCGCCGACCGTGCCGCCGATCTCGACGATCAAAACATCCGGCTCGTGCATCTCCGTTACCTTTCGAACGGCCGCTTTTATCTCGTCGGTGATGTGCGGGATTACCTGTATCGTTTTACCAAGATAATCGCCGCGTCGTTCCTTTTCGATGACAGAAAGGTAGATGCGGCCCGTGGTCCAGTTATTCGCCTGCGAAAGCTTCGCGTGCGTGAACCGCTCGTAATGCCCAAGATCAAGATCGGTCTCAGCTCCGTCATCGGTCACAAACACCTCACCATGCTGAAACGGCGACATCGTGCCCGGATCAACATTGATATACGGGTCGAGCTTCATCATCTGAACGCTAAGGCCGCGAGCCTCTAGAAGACAACCGATCGAACTCGCCGCCAAACCTTTACCAAGGCTAGAAACCACACCTCCTGTGACGAAAATGTATTTTGTTTTTTTCTCAGTCATTATATTCTCCGTGCTTTTAAAATGGTTGATTCACCTATCCAGTCATTTGAACGACAACGATAACAGCTATGACTCCAAAGCCGATAACAAATGCAGCCCAAGAGAGTGCGATACTTCGCACATAATCTGCGGGTGCGCCGATCTCTTTCAGTTTTCGAAAATTCAGAAAGAGTTTGATGATGAAATATGCGGTCAAAACTCCGATATAGGCTAGCGTAAGAACTGAACCATATTCTGGCAGATATTTGGTTGAAATAAAGAAAGCAAAGATAACCGCCAAGATTACGATCATGAAATAGTTATTTCTTTTAGAAAACCCGTTAAATATCTTCAGCTTCATTTCGTCATCGAGCTTTTGGGTCGCGGAAGACGAGATCATCCTGCTTGCTACTACTGCAACAACTACTACAAGGAATATGATGATTTCAGTTGAATTGGTCATTATTTCTCCAACAATCCTAAGTCCTCTTCGCCTTCAGCTTTTCCTTCCCGCTTTTTCTTTTGAAAATTCCCGTCCTTCATTTGCATCACAACTTCTTTGGCCTTAGCCTCGGCGGGATTCATTAATTCATGCAGTGCGTTCATCGTCGCTCCCAGCATCGTTGTCCCTTCTGCCGCGTTTCGTTCAAATTCGTCCGATGTCGTCGTTCGAGGTTTGCTAAGCGCTCTCAAACCAATCACCACTCCGCCAATCAGCAAAATAAAAAATGCGAGTCCGATCCAATCACTCATTGCCTTCGATCAACCTCTTTACCTTTTCAAAATCCTCCAGCGTATCAACGCCAATCGAGTGTTCATTTACTTCGACGACTTTTATCTTTGCACCGTTTTCAAGTGCACGAAGTTGCTCGAGCATCTCAATCTTCTCCAATTTGGATTGCGGCAGCTTTGTAAATTCCAATAGATATTCGCGGCGATAGACATAAAGCCCTGTGTGTTTGCGAAAGATCGAGATCAAATCGGGTTCAGCTTCGATAGCGCGATTAGGATCGCCGCCGTGCCTGAGCGATGCTTCGCGGGGAAACGGCATCGGCGAGCGAGAGAAATATAAAGCATAACCGTTGTCGCCGGCAACAACCTTCACGACATTGCCATTTAGCAATTCATCCAAACTAGAGATCGGCTCACACGTCGTAACAATGTCCGGTGAGTCAGAACCACCTGCGGTAGCGGGTGGTTGAAGATTATTTTCCTCAGATTTGAAGTTCTCGTCAGGCAGTGTTAGCCCACCCGCTACCGCAGGTGGTTCTGACATAGCCTCAACAGCCGCATCGATGGTGCCGGGCGAGATCATCGGCTCATCGCCCTGAACATTTACGATTATCGAACCTTCCGGCAAATTTTCCGCGACTTCGGCAATGCGGTCACTGCCCGATCTGTGCTCAATTGAGGTCATCACGACTTCGCCGCCGTTTTCCTGAACAACCCGAAAAATCCGGTCGTCATCCGTGGCAACAATTACACGGGAAACACTACGGGACTTTGCCGCCTGCCCTAAAGTGTGCAGAATCAATGGTTTCCCGGCGATTTCAAGCAGCATTTTCCCCGGCAAACGCACAGACGCGTAACGTGCGGGGATAATTGCGATCACATTTTCTGGGGGATTTTTGCCGTGTAACTCCACGGGATTTTAGGTTATATGGTATTGCTCAAAATCGCAAGATACGAAAAGCGGAACTTGGCACACGATAACCGTTTGGCTAAACTCATTGAAGTGGAAATCGAAGATCAACCGACATACAACCCATTTGAAACCGCACAACCAACGCCACCGCAAATCCCAGTTTCAATAGCTCCTACACCAAACAACCCTCCATGGAACGGTTGGACAGCCGTTGGCGTTTGGGCTTTGAGCGTGGCTTTTATTGTTGTCATACCGGTTATTTTTTTGGGGCTCTATGCGGCGTCACGCGGAATTACGCTTAGCGATCGGGAACAATTTAAGGAATTTATCTTTACCGACCAAGGCGCCATTGTGTCTCAGTTGCTACCTATTCTGCTGGCTCATTTCCTCACCATCGCAGTCGCTTGGGCGGTCGTAACTCGTTTCAACACTTATGGGTTTCGTAAAACACTGGGGTGGAAAAAAGGTGGATTTCGATGGTGGCATTATTGTATAATACTCGGTGGGTTCCTTGTCGTTGCGACAATTGTAACGGCTTATTTCCCCGAGCAGGAAAACGAGCTGATCAGGCTCCTGAAAAGCTCCCGCACCGCCGTTTACATCGTTGCTTTTTTTGCGACATTTACCGCACCCTTAGTCGAAGAGGTTGTTTACCGCGGAATACTCTACTCGGCCTTTCAGCGGACTTTTGGAACACCGGCGGCATTTATCTTGGCAACGGCCCTTTTTTCGATCGTCCACGTGCCGCAATATTGGCCGAGCTATTCTACGATCTTTCTCCTTACATTGCTAAGTTTGACGCTGACGGCAATACGGGTCAAGACCAACAATTTGCTGCCGTGCATTATCCTCCACACTCTGTTTAACGGCCTGCAGTCAGTGCTTTTGATCCTTGAGCCTTATTTGATTTCTCCCGAGGTTCCGAATCCGATCGGGACTTTTTGTCGAATGCTAAAATAGAGGCGAACTTAACCCCATATTTTGTTATCTAAACAGTTGCCTGCCTGAGGCGGGCGATAATTATGGCTTCTTTCCAAGATCCAAACAGATGTTTCGCACCGCTTGAGGTAATTGAGCGGCTGCTGGAAATACGAGCCGAACTCGGTTACAGCAAGACGCTCTATCTCGACAGGTCTCAGGAACTTACTGATTTTCTGGATGCTTACGGATTTGACATTTACGCATTCTCAACCAGGAACGACAAGATAAACTACGGCGATTATTCAACGCCCGTAGTTCCCGGCGGCGACAATGTTCATTGTTCTATAACCGCTCATTAATTAGTTTTACAATTCCAACAACTGAAGAACGCCGGATGGCGAAGTAAAAAGGCAAAGGTAAAAAGGCAAGGTCTGAACTTTTGCCTTTTTACTTTTTACTTTTTACTTTTACTCCGCTTTGACAATGAACAGCGTCCCGTCGTCATCGAGGAACTTTCGCTCGGTAAAATCGGCAACGCCTTTTCTTATGTGATCGATTAGTTGCTTTGCAGGCAATCGAACCTGAAGGCCTTCCAAAACACGTTTGGCCAAACGATCCTGTCCATATTCTTCGCCCGTCGGATTGGCTGCCTCCGTGATGCCATCGGTATATAGCACCAAAACCTGATTTTCCTCAAACCGAATAAAATGCTGATGATAATGCGAATCTTCAAACATGCCTAACGGCACGTCGCCGTATTCGACATAGCGATATTCGCCGTTCGGATTTATAAGAAGCGGCGGATTATGCCCGGCGTTGGAAAAAACAAATGTTTTGTTCGTGTAATCCAGAATGCCGTAGATAGCCGTGATAAATTTATTGTCCTCGATCGAATCGTAGAGCAGGCTGCTGACTTTTGAAAACGCTATATGCGGCGCATAACCGATCTGCACACACGAACGCAAACTTGCCCGCAGAAACGACATCAACAGCGCCGCCGGAATTCCCTTTCCGACCGCATCGGCCACAACGATGCCGATCTGGTCGTCAAAGACTTTTACCCAATCGTAATAGTCGCCGGATACTTCCTCGGCAGGAAAAATATAGGCGCTGACATCGAAATTTTCTATCTGCGGGTCACTGGCGGGCAGCAATTCAAGTTGAACTTGCCGAGCGATCTCAAGCTGCGCCTGAAGCCGTTTTTTCTCGACAACCTGCTCGTGCAGACGAACCTTTTCGATGATGATAGCCACCTGTGACGTGAGAAGCTGCAAAACCGCAAGATCATCCTCAGAATAAGCATCAAGGCTGTCGCTTTCGAGATCAAAAACGCCGATAACGCGGTCATTTGAAACTATCGGCGCGACCATTTCGGATTTGGTTAATTCGCGCGCGGCAAAATAACGGCTGTCCTTGCTTACGTCTGCGGAAATGATAGCTTTCCCCGACTGCGCGACTGTGCCGAGAAA
>JAYVFJ010000250.1:0-2749 GCA_043773225.1 Chloracidobacterium sp. | reverse complement strand
GAAATTAATGCGTGCATATGTTTTCGTGTATTTCGCGTATTTCGCGGGCAATACTCTTTTACTGGTAGTCATAAAAACCTTTACCGCTTTTGCGGCCGAGCCAGCCGGCGTCAACGTATTTTTTTAGGAGCGGGCACGGGCGGTATTTAGGGTCGCCGAGTCCCTCAAGTAACACATTAAGTATTGCAAGGCAAACATCTAAGCCAATGAAGTCTGCGAGCGCGAGCGGGCCCATTGGGTGGTTCATGCCGAGTTTCATTATCTCGTCAATAGACTCTTTGGTTGCGACGCCCTCGTGCAGGGCAAAAATTGCCTCGTTGATCATCGGCATGAGAACACGATTTGATACGAAGCCCGGATAGTCGTTGCACTCAACAGGAACCTTGCCCAGTTTTTCAGAAAGCTCCTTAACTTTTGCATAGGTGTCATCGGACGTCGCGATTCCGCGAATGACCTCAACAAGTTTCATCAGCGGAACCGGATTGAAAAAGTGCATTCCGATCACCTTGTCGGGCCGCGACGTCACGGCGGCGATCTTTGTTATGGAAATAGAGGACGTGTTTGATGAAAGAATTGCGTCTTCCGATGTAATTTGATCAAGCTGCTCAAAGATGTATTTCTTAACTTCAAAATTCTCCGACGCGGCCTCGACTATCAGCGAACAATCTTTAACGTCCTCGATCTTTGTCGTCCCTTTTATTCGACTCAGAATTTCCGATTTTTGCTCCTCAGTCATCGTTTCTTTTTTTACAAAACGATCAAGGCTCTTGCCAATATTCGCCAATCCGCGTTCGACGTAGTCTTGATTGACGTCGCAAATCACAACGTCTATGCCCACGCTCGCGGCCGTCTGGGCAATCCCGTTTCCCATTGTGCCCGCACCGATAACTCCAAAAATTTTACTCATTTGATAAATCCCTTTTTAATTAGTGTTGTAAAAGCAAAATATGAATTTATCGAAAAGCGGACGGGAAAACAAACGATGGACAGTAAGAACCACGAATGCACGAATAAATCCATTCGTGCATTCGTGGCTAAATTCCAGCTTCTAACATTTTCAGTTTGTCGGCACGGTTAAACTCAATCCCTCTCAACCGCCATCGCAATCGAATTGCCGCCGCCGAGGCAGAGAGCTGCGACGCCGCGTTTTACGCCGCGTCTTTTCATTTCATAAAGAAGCGTAGTCAAAACACGTCCGCCGGAATTGCCGATTGCGTGGCCGAGCGCGACCGCGCCGCCGTTGACGTTGACCTTTTCTATATCGAGGCCGAGTTCCTTCATCACGCCAAGCGCCTGAACCGAGAACGCTTCGTTGAGTTCAAAAAGATCAACATCCTTCATGTCCCATCCGGCCTTTGCCAGCACATTTTGAACGCCTTTGACTGGAGCCATCATGATAAGTTTTGGTTCGATGCCGGATGTTGCTGATGCAACCACACGGCCAAGCGGTTCGATGCCGAGACTCGCAGCGTTTTCCGTGGACGTGACAACCAGGGCAGACGCTCCGTCATTGACGCCGGGAGCATTGCCCGCCGTGACCGTGCCGCCGTCTTTCTTGAACGCCGGACGCAATTTGGCGAGGCTTTCGACAGATGTTTCCGGTCGCACCGGCTCGTCATAATCCAAAACGATCGGGTCGCCTTTCTTTTGCGGAATTTCGATTGCGACAAGTTCATCTTTGAATCGCCCGGCCTGCTGCGCTTCGTGAGCCTTGCGATGCGAATTGAAAGCGAAATCGTCTTGCTGTTCGCGCGAGATTTGATATTTCTCTGCCACGACTTCGCCGGTGTTGCCCATGTGCCAATTCTCAAATGGACACCAAAGGCCGTCGTGGATCATCAGATCAACAGCCGTCTGATTTCCCATCTTATAACCGTCGCGAGCACCCGGCAGAGCATACGGAATATTCGACATAGATTCCATTCCGCCCGCAACAACGTATTCAGCGTCGCCAAGCTGCACCGCCTGCGACGCAAGGGCGACCGCACGCAAACCAGAGCCGCAAACCATATTAATCGTCAACGCGGAAACCTCAGCCGGAAGTCCAGCCTTCAAAGCTGCCTGTCTTGCAGGCGCCTGACCAATCCCGGCCTGCACAACGCAGCCCATGATGACCTCGTCAACTTTATTGTCTGTGATCCCGGCACGCTTGACCGCTTCCCTGATCGCAATAGCTCCCAGATCGGGCGCCGAAAAACCTTTTAACAACCCTTGAAACCTTCCTGTCGGCGTCCTCGCCGCGCTTATGATAACTGCTTTTTTTGTCATGTTTGAGTGTCTTTCTTATCTAATTTTTCCAGAGCAAGTTCCACAGACGACTTTGGCCGTCCCTGTCTCTGACTTTTTTCAAATTCAATCCTAAAATCTTCGAGCATTGGAAGATCATATAAATCTTTCTTTCGTCCCGATGCTTTTTTGCTGGCAATAATGTCTCTAATGTTTGCAATCGGAAAATTCTCTATCAGAGTCATTCGTCTGTGTGCTGCGTCAAAATCTTCAATCCCGTCGGGCGCAAATACGAGATCGATGTCGAAAGGGTCTTGATTTATCTGAACAAAATCAACACCGCTAAGTATTTCCTGCCGTGTCTTCTCGAGTAGTTCAAAACCTAACTCGATCAGGGCCGCAATAAGTCGCTCACAATTTTGTTTTTCCTTTTTTGGAAAAACATCTATGTCCTGAGTAACGGAAGGAAAGCCCAGTAGTATTGCTGCACTCTTTCCGATAAACAGATATTCGATACCATGCT
>JAYVFJ010000249.1:0-4408 GCA_043773225.1 Chloracidobacterium sp. | reverse complement strand
AACTGGTGCATGGGGTAGGATTTGAACCTACGTAGGAAATTAATCCGACGGGTTTACAGCCCGTTGCCTTTGACCGCTCGACCACCCATGCGTGATCTTTATTCGTTGCTACAACCGACTATTAGAGCCAAATAGCAAATTTCTTATAATAACTAAAGGATTTACGAGTTGCAAGTGCCGAGATGCGGGTTTTAGGCTAACTAGACCTTGAGCGCGGGTGAAAGCGGTCGTAGTTCTTCTTTAGCTGTGTGCTGGTGATGTGGGTATATATCTGAGTAGTCGAAATATCCGCGTGGCCGAGCATCTGCTGAACGGACCTAATATCGGCATTATTTTGAACAAGATGCGTGGCAAATGAATGCCTTAATGTATGAGGCGAAACGCCTTCGAGACCGCATTTTTCGGCGTATTCTTTTATCATCAGGTATATTGTCTGTCTATCAAGCTTCTTTCCACGGTTCGTAACAAACAAATTCTCAATATCGGTATTTTCTTTTGAACGCCGGATAACCAAATAGCTTTCCAACCATCGAATCGCCGTCGAGTAAACGGGAATGCGCCGAGTCTTAGAGCCTTTCCCTGTGCATTGCAAAATGCCCGTATCGAGATCAATTGCCTTAAACGGCAGATCAACCACCTCTGAAACGCGAAGACCGCACGCATACATTAGCTCTAGGATTGCGCGGTTTCGCAAACCCGATTCCGTTGAAACATCTGGGGCACTGAGGAGTTGCTCAATATCAGCCCTGTTGAGAAATATGGGTAAATATTGCCCCTTGCGCGGTACAACAATGTCTTCGGCCGGATTCTTTGTAACGTGTCCGTCCTGAAGGAGAAACTTAAAAAACCCGCGAATTGCGCTGATAAAACGGATTTTGGAATTCTCAGACAAGTTGGTTCTCCAAAGATCCATCTGCCATTCGCGCAGATCCTCTCGGGTCAAGCTCAAAAGTTCAAGATGGTTCTTTACTGTCCAATCGCGCAGCCGCCCGAGGTCGTTTTCGTAGCTTTCAATGCTATTCGCCGCCAAGCCCTTTTCAACACGACAGTATGATAGATATTCGCGGATGAGGTCGCGGTTCATATGAAATAGTCTAGCATCAGGAGTGCTGTTTTGTGATAAAATTACGTGTATGAACGAATATGTAGAGAAAAAGGATGGAGCTTATAAAATCGCAGGCAGCCGCGTATCTCTGGATTCTGTCATTGTTGCGTTCCAGCGAGGGGCGTCGGCTGAAAGCATTCAGCGTTCGTTCCCCACGATTTCGCTCGAAGATGTTTATGGAGCTATAACTTTTTATCTGGCCAATCAGCAGGAGATAGATGAGTATCTGAGGGCTGGCGATGCCCTGTTTGCAGAACTGGAAGCACGTTCTCGCCTAAAATACTCCAATTTGCATAACCGACTTCGAGCTCAGAAAAAGGAACTCTCGGTGACTTAAAGTAAATGAAAATTCGCTACCAGGCCGATGCGGATTTGAATGAGGATATCGTCAACGGTGTGCGTCGCCGCGCACCTGAGATCGATTTCAAAACCGCGACCGAATCGTCGCTATCCGGTGTACCGGATGTGGAAGTATTATCAATCGCATCTGACGAACAACGCGTGATTGTCACGCATGATTGAAAAGGCGATGCCGAAACACTTTGCAGACTTCGTTAGCACCAAAACTTGTCCGGGTATTCTTGTTGTGTCACAGCATGCACCGATTAGTCAGGTCATTAACGACCTTATCTTAATTTGGCATGCCGCAGAAGCTGAAGAATATATCGATACTATTCAAACTTTGCCGCTGTAAGTTCGCCGCCAAGCACTTTTCAACCCGGCAATAATTCCGGTATTCCTGGATAGATCAATAATTCGTAAATAATCTTATCATCAACGATGCACATCTGAACCGTCCGAATTCTTGTCGTTGTGAAACTGTGAGGGACAACCCTCGGTTTCGTGAAGTAGCCCGTCGTTCTCGCGCAACAACCGAAAAGCCGCTCGGCGAGACCAATTTGTCGAACGGAAATCTGTTTCCTGTCCGAGTTCTCTATAGCGATAGTGAACCGCCGATCCGACTTCGCAGCGATCCTCAAGACTCATCTGTGTCATACCGTTGAGCAATGCGGGAATCGCATCATCACTCAGATAGTGCGCGTTGTAAAAAGCGTCAAAATCGCGACCCTCACGCATCAATGCAAGATTGGTCTTGACAATAAACGCGTCCGGGTTGAGCACATGCGTCGCGCCGAGTATCAGAAACGCCGACCACAAAGCTCCCCATGCAAAATGTTTTCGTGCGCCGCGCAGCACAGTCGCGCCGAACCATACAAAAACTATTGCCAGCCATGTCATAAAGATCAGCGGATAAAGCCTGATCGTGGTGAGGCCGTAGCCGAGGTTGCCGGTGAGCAAAAATAGCCGCTGTGCCGCCGAAGCCATGATTACGAATAAAAGGCCGATCTGAATCGCGGCGAGGACGCGAAAGAGTTTTTCGGTAAAAGGATTTTCCTTGCGGATTAGCCAATGGCCAAGTAACAGCATCGGCAGCGTGAGCGCAGACACTGCGACGAGTTCGCCGAAGCCCCGACGGGCGTATTCGGCTAGTTTGAAATCGGGAGTGTTTTGAACGAGTTCCATACCACCAAAAAGATACGGCACCTGGACGATTACAAAACTGAGAAACAGTAGATTTATCAAACCCAGAATCACGCCGACCTCGATCGTGCCGAGCGTAAAAGCGGTTGGCATGACCGTGTTGTCGATGCTTGCCCAGTTCCATTTCTTTTTGGCCTGTGCCTCGGCCGCGCTAGGCACACTCCCTACCGGTTGTGTTTCTGCCTGCGCGTCAGGCACGGCCGACTCTTTGTTTGGCGGGTCGGAGATGTTGATGTGTTCGAGGATCGAGAGATGATTTGGCAGGTTTGGCGATTTTTCGCCGGCCTCGGCACGCATTTCGTCAACGTGGCTTGCGTCCGGTGTGGTCGTTTCGGTTTCGGGAGTTGCGGCGACATAGTTGGTCGGATCGATGATCACGCCGCGTAGGTAGCCGGCGGACATCCAGCTAAAGAGCACGATCAATAAGATGTGGTTAAACACAGTTTCGGGCGCTATATTCACGATACGCTGCACCCAACCCTCGTAAACGGCGTCCGCTGCGACAAACAAAGCTCCAAAAACAAGCAGTATCGGCGTGACGATAATGATGCCGCGAAGAGCGGAAAATAAGTGTTTGCTCCAGCCCGTATGCGTTTGACTCTTCCATTCGATATCGCTGCCGACAAGCAAAAACGGTGCGAAAAAAGCACTCAAACTCGACCACAAAAAGGCAATGACATAATGAAACGCGTCCGCAGCCTGCGCCGCGACCTTCATCTTTGGCAGGAACAAAACCGAGAGTATGGCGATGATCGCTATCGTATCTGCGACCCGCAATTCGATGGAATCGCGCCAAACGAACATCGACGCGAAAAAGATCAACGCTCCAAACAGCGCGTATGTCTGTCCGGTAAGATATTCCGGCGCACGGCGGCGCAGTAGCATCAACATCCCACCCGCAAACGCCAGATTAAACAGCAATACATTTAATCCCCAAGGCGTCTGCCGCAGCAAAACGTCGCCGAGAACACCAAGTATCGCCGCGACCTGCAATATTTCTAAACCCGATTTAGTTCTTTCTTTCATGTTCGTAAAACCTATCTCGTAATGATGTCGAGCAATCGCGCGACGATGTTATTTCCCAGCGCAGAATTAACAACCATCGGAACCACGATGGCAGACAGCGCTATGAGGCCAACTGTTCTCGTCAGCAAACCGCTTTCAAAATAAGGCTTGGCCGCAGCGAATGCCCGCACCGAGTTGCGCCAGAAAACTGTAAATGTAAAGAAGGGAGTAAAACCCAAAAGACCGATCACGATAATAAGCCCGATCAAGCTTAGTGGAAGCAAAAGAAAACCAATGAGCAGCGAAACCGCCGCGCCGGCCGCCAGGACACCCGAAACCAACACTCCAAAACCTTTTAATCGCTCGCCCCACAATAGCCAGGCGATCATCGCCATGATGGATGAGAAGCTCAGTAAATAGGCAAAGGGCCGATAGTCGGATAGGAATGCATCGTCGGGACCGAAGCCGATTTTAAAAACTATGGGGTCGGCGACAAAACAAACAACTGGCATTATTACGCCGAAGATCCAATCCCACTTATTGGGCTTTGTATTCGCCGCTTTCTGAAACCGCGAGTTCCAAAAACCTGGCTTTTCAGCGCTCTGCTTGGTAAGTTCATCTTCCTCAGACAAGTCCACTGCCGCCCGGTAATCAGAGGGCATATCAGCGCCTTCAAATAGATACAGCGGACTTTCGACTTCTTGTGATTTGATGGAGAACATATATTTATTTGACGCCCGCCGTCTCGTTTTGTTC
>JAYVFJ010000248.1:0-2130 GCA_043773225.1 Chloracidobacterium sp. | reverse complement strand
AATCTGATCTCGATTGAGGACGTTCGGGTCGAATATAGTAGTGGGCGATCGCTATTTGCTTCGGGCCGCACCGTCCGCGCCGTCGATGGCGTTTCGCTTGAGATAAAGCGGGGCGAGACGCTCGGCCTCGTTGGTGAATCGGGCTGCGGGAAGTCGACGCTTGGACGAGCTGTTCTACGTCTCACCGAACCGACGGCCGGACGCGTTATACACAATGGCGACGACCTTTCTTCGCTCAAGCCTGATGCGATGCGTAGGCGACGACGGCAGCTACAGATGATCTTTCAGGATCCGTATTCGAGCCTGAATCCACGTATGACCGCCGGCCAGATCATAGGCGAACCGCTGCGAACTTTCGGTATTTCTGATCAAGGCAAAGATCGTGTCCAGACGTTGATGGAAACCGTCGGTCTCGACCGCCGTTTCATTGACCGCCGTCCTCGCGAGTTCTCCGGCGGTCAACGCCAGCGCATCGGCATCGCCCGGGCGCTTGCCGCCGAGCCCGAATTCGTTGTCGCCGACGAGCCGATCTCCGCTCTCGACGTGTCGATACAGGCTCAGATCCTCAATCTGATGCGGCGACTACAGAAAGAGAACGGTCTTACGTATCTGTTCATTTCACATGACTTACGGGCCGTGCGGCATATCGCCGACCGGGTTGCCGTGATGTATCTCGGACGCATCGTTGAACTTGCCGATGCAAAGGAAATTTACCGCGATCCGTTGATGCCCTACACACGAGCATTGATCTCATCGATCCCTGTCGCCGATCCTTTCATCGAGCGAAAGCGTGAACGCATCATTCTTCGCGGCGACGTGCCATCGCCATTGGCACCACCGTCGGGCTGTCATTTTCACACGCGATGTCCTTTCGCAATCGCCGAATGCAGCCGGGTCGATCCGAAACTGGTCGAGATAAAACCGGGGCACACAGCCGCTTGTATCCGCATCAGCCGTGAGCATCCGCACATTGAACAAAATGCAGCTAATGGTCTCGGAGATCTTATGCAATAGAAAAGGGAGAGCGACGAACGCCCTCCTGTAATTTTTCCGATCTTCTCTCTTTCGTCTTAAAAAATGCCGGGCGCCGCTGCCTTGCCACTTTCGGCGTTACGCAATGCCTTGACGCGATTGTGTGCTGCAAGTATCGACTGTGCTTGCTGAGCGATCACGTCTGCGATATTCGCCGGTAGATTTAGCTGTGTAGCTTCAGTGTAGGCTTCCTTGGCATAGTCTTCGCCGCGTTCGCACTCGTTAAGGATGGCTTCTTCGGTTCGGCCCGCGACGGCCGATTTTAGATCCATCCAACCACGATGAATTGCTCCTGAGACAGATCCGGCATTTTCCGGGTCACCGCCGAGCGACCTTACGAGACCCTGCAGAACGCCAGTGAATTCCGCTCGCTGCTGTGAGAACTCGTAGAAAGTAGTCTTGAGATCCGACCTTTCGATGTCTTCGCTCGCCGTCTTGAAACCAAGCTGGCCATCTTTTAATGTTTGAATAAGTCCGTTGAGAGTCGAAATGACTTCGTCATTCGTCGCTGCCGTCGGAGTTGTATTGAGATCGCCTTCGGGCACGATCGGTGTTGTTGCTTCGTAATCGTTGATCATAGTATTGCCTCCGTAAGTATCGCGAGTAATTTAAGTTCGGACGTGGGAGCATCCGACAATTACGAGAATATCTGTCGCGAGAAGAATTGACCGTATGATATCGAACATTCGATTGATTTTAGTGAAGGCGAAATAAAGCGGGTTTTCGTGAAAATATAGGCTAATTGGTCGTTTAGAAACCTAAATCAAGGTGTATGTAAATCGCGCGCATCGATATATGTGACCGCGAAAAGCTATATTTCCGTTGTTTAATGAGCGAGAGAAACGAAAATTCGAATAGAAGGACGTTCGAAATGCTATCGGAGGAAAGCGGTCTGGCGATCGCTGTCGTTGATGGCGGGCCGCGCGAGGTCTATGTCTCGAATAACAACTCGATCTGCCGAACGCTAAACAAGGACGGTGAATTTTCGCCTGCCTGCGCCGAGTATTGCGGCAAGGCGCTTGAGATGACCGCTCAGTCGGGCGGCACCGTCGCTTTCGAATGTCACGCCGGGCTCGAGTGCCGGGCCGTGCCGGTCAA
>JAYVFJ010000247.1:0-2162 GCA_043773225.1 Chloracidobacterium sp. | reverse complement strand
TATTGCTCGGCGAGTTCCTCCTGAAGCTGCTCATTTCTAACCTCCAGCTGCCGCTGGCGAACGGCGTTTTTTACCGTAACGATCGTGTGTTCGAGACTCAGAGGTTTTTCGATAAAATCAAAAGCTCCAAGCTTGGTAGCCTTGACCGCCGTCTCGATATTCCCATGCCCGGAGATCATCACGACTGCGGAGCCGATGCCGTCATCCTTTAATTTCCGGAGAGTTTCGAGGCCGTCGATACCGTCGCCGAGCCAGATATCGAGCAAAATACAGCTAAAATCCTTTGTCCTGACAAGTTCAAGACACGCTTCTCCCGACTCGACCGTATCAACGGCAAAGCCCTCATCCTCCAGCACGCCGCGCAGCGTGTCGCGAATTCCGGGCTCATCATCAACTATCAAAATAGCGTTTTGCATTTATACACTTACCGGCAATTCAATAATAAATTTAGCGCCTTTCGGCTGATTTGCCACGACTTTGATTTTACCGTGATGTTCTGTAATTATTCGATTGACAATGGCAAGGCCGAGCCCCGTGCCGCGTCCCTTTGTCGAAAAATATGGTTGAAACAGCTTTTGCAGATCGCCGGGAGCGATTCCCTTGCCGTTATCCGACACCTCAGTGACGACCAGATCGCGAGCCGCTTCGTAACGCGTCGTCAGCAAAATTCGCGGCTCATAGGCATTTTTCTCAAAGGCCTCGACCGAATTTTCGATCAAATTCACAAAAACACGTTTCAACTGCTCGGCATCGAGTGAAACACCGGGCAAAGATTCCGCCAGTTCGAGATCGATCACAAGGCGTGAAAACCGGCCGTCAAATGCTGTCACGGCCTGAGCTATCACTTCGTTTAAATCGCCAATTTCGAGCTTCGTATCCGGCAAACGCGCAAAGCGCGAAAACTCGTCAACCATCATTTTGAGCGAAGTGACCTCGCGCAGAATAGTTGCCGTGCTCTCATGCACAACATCGCCCAACGGGCCTTTGTCTTCCATTCGTTTGCCGCCGCCGTTGTCAGCGTGGCCGCTATTTGTAAAACGTTTCGCGATCCGCTCAGCCGAAAGCTGGATGGGCGTGAGCGGGTTTTTGATCTCATGGGCCATTCGCCGGGCGACTTCCTGCCAGGCGGAAGCACGTTGGGCCGAGATCAGCTCGGATAGATCTTCGATGACGAGAACAACGCCGCCGTCTGCCGGCAATTTTGTAGCCGTTAACGCGACTGTAAGCTCATTAACGGTCGCGTCTGGCGCGTTTGAATTTACATCTTTCAAAACTGTCTGATCGGACGCATGGCCAACACGACGTGCACGACTGATGAGCCTTTCCAGCACAACACGGTTTTCGTCGCTGACCAGACCTTCGAGCTCTGCCGCTAAAAAATTATCGCCCTGCAACCGTAAAATGTTTACAGCCGCCCGATTGATGGTGCTTATGCGATCATCTGCGTCAAACGAGATCACGCCGGTCGGCAGCGATTCCAGCACAGTTTCGATATACTTACGCCGCTCTCCTAGTTCGATCGAGTTTGATTCGAGCTTGGCCGACATCTCATTAAATGTTGTCACCAACAGCTCAAGCTCGTCTTCGGCAAACACCTCGACCCGATGGCCAAGATTGCCGTGGGCGATCTCATCCGCACCCTCGGCCAACGCCTTGATCGGCGCAGTCAGGCCACGGGCTACGCTAATGGCGATCCACGACGAAGCAAATATCAACAAAAATGTCAGCACACCGAGCGTCAGCAGCCCAACCTGACGCACGGTCACCTGCTTTTGTTTTAGTTTTTCAAATTCCGATACGGAATTTTCAACGATCTTGCTAACGGTCCGCGCTCCGCTCGGATCAGGAATTACGATCAGCCGTCGCCCACCCGACATATCGACGACTGCGACATCAAAACCTTTGCCATCGCGAAGCTCAGGTCCTGCCAGTTTGCCCGAACGCGCGGCAGCCAGTATTGCTCCCAGATCCCTTTTTTGATCGGGCGCCAGATCACGCTCAAAGTAGGCAATTATTTGATTCGTCGTCGTAACAATACTGATGTGCGTCAAACTGCCTGCCTCGGCGATATTTGCAAGGTCGGTTTGGCTGAGTTCACTTTTTTCAAGGACGGCGGCGAGCATTCGAGTGGATTCGTCTAATTTTTCCGCCCGGTCAACGAG
>JAYVFJ010000246.1:0-9304 GCA_043773225.1 Chloracidobacterium sp. | reverse complement strand
ATTATCAATACGGCGCGATTCGTGCCGCTCGGTGCCGAGAATGTGCAGGCCGCCGACGGCGACGACTTCTTTATGTTCTTCGGCAACGACGGCTTTTGCTTTTCTCAGTTCGGTTTCGAATTGTTCGGGCGTGGCTTCGTCGGGATTGATCTCCTGACGTTTTAGATAATCGCGGGCGAGTGATTCGGGATTGCCGCCGAGCAGAATGTCGGTTCCGCGGCCGGCCATGTTAGTCGCGATAGTGACCGCACCTTTGCGTCCGGCCTGGGCGATGATCTCGGCTTCCTGTTCGTGATATTTGGCGTTGAGAACCTTATGCGGAACGCCTATGGCTTTTAGCCTTGCGGCGACAAGTTCGGAATTTTCGACTGAAACCGTTCCGACCAGAACGGGCCGGCCTTCGGTGTGAAGTTCCTTGATCTCCTCAACGACAGCGTCCCATTTTTCGGGCAGGGTGCGATAGATCATGTCCGACGAATCCAGACGGATCATCGGTTGATTTGTCGGAATCTGCACAACGTCGAGCGTGTAAACCGTGCCAAATTCCTCGGCCTCGGTCTCGGCAGTTCCGGTCATGCCGCCGAGCTTTTCATACATTCGGAAATAATTTTGGAGCGTGATCGTGGCGAGCGTCTGATTTTCGCGCTCGATCTTGACGCCTTCTTTTGCTTCGACCGCCTGGTGCAAACCGTCGGACCATCGGCGTCCCTGCATCAAGCGTCCCGTGAAATCGTCAACGATCAGGACCTCGCCTTCCTGCACGACATAATGATGGTCGCGTTTGTAAAGCGTGTGTGCCTTGAGCGCCTGCTCGACGCAATGCAGCAGGTCCATGTTGGCCGGATCGTAGAGGTTCGACACGCCGAGCAACTTCTCAGCCTTTGTGACGCCGGCCTCAGTCAGGACGGACGAATGGTTTTTTTCGTCCAGCAGATAGTCGCCGGTCGTTACCTTTGTTTCTTCGTCCTTGTGGCCGCGTTCGAGACGCGGGATGATCTCGTTCGCCGTAAAGTATTTATCGGTCGCTTCATCCGAAGCGCCGGAAATGATGAGCGGCGTGCGGGCTTCGTCAATGAGGATCGAATCAACCTCGTCAATGATCGCAAAGTAGTGATCGGGCTGCACCAAGGATTCGACATCGAACTTCATATTATCGCGGAGATAGTCGAAGCCGAATTCGTTATTCGTGCCGTATGTTATCGAACACGCGTAGGCGTCCTTACGCTCGACGTCGTCCTGATCGTTTTGGATACAGCCGACGGTGAGGCCAAGAAACTTGTGAATTTTGCCCATCCACTCGGCGTCGCGCAAAGCGAGATAATCGTTGACCGTCACAACGTGAACGCCGCGTCCTGTGAGGCCGTTCAAATAAGACGGCAAGGTCGCGACGAGCGTTTTGCCCTCGCCGGTGCGCATCTCGGCGATGCGGCCCTGGTGCAGGGCGACTCCGCCGATCATCTGCACGTCAAAATGCCGCATTCCGGTCACGCGCCGCGAGCCTTCGCGAACCGTCGCAAAGGCCTCGGGAAGCAGCTCGCTCAAGATGTCCTGTTCGGCCTTGCGGCGTTCGTCTTTGTCCTCGACGCCTTCGAGATGTTTGGCGATGATCTCTTTGAACTTCGGCGTCTGCGCCTGTAATTCCTCGTCCGAAAGCTTTTCGAGCTTCGGTTCCCAAGAGTTGATCTCGTCTATGATCGGCGCGACATTCTTCAAAAAAATGTCACTGCTCGATCCGAAAATTTTCTTTACTAATTTATCTGCAAAACTGTTGACTGCCATGATTTCCTCTTAGTTGAGAGTTACGCGTTCACGCGTGATGCAATAGATTGCGATATCGCGGTTAAAGCCGCAACTCTGAACGGTAAATACCCTTAGAAAATGGCGAGTGAAAATGGAAAGGTTGAAATATCGATCCTCTCGCCGCTACTTTGCGTCAGAAGCAAGCAGCGGGTCGAGACCGGCACGAGGAAAATTGGTAACGGTAAGGATTTGATCTATAGGAATGTGAGCGTCGAAACGATTGTGATAGAAATTCGTTTCAGCTTGAGGGAGCAAAATTTTCTTTTCAAGCTCGATATCCGGTGACGAGCAAAACGAAACTAAAGAATCTATCGTTTTAAATTCTGCAAGAAACCGTTCAACTGATTTTGTAATTTTACGATCTGTTTCAGATATTTCGGTTGAATCTGTCGTTACATTATCCGGTTTCTTATCAAGATTATCTTTGACTTCAACCTCGTCTTTGACGTTAAATTGCCGCGTCATCGCGGCCTGAGCTAACACCTGGGGCGTTGCGCCGGCGAGCACGAGGCCGAGATACACGCCTAGCGTGGCGAGGACGAGGATCGAGTTTTGATTTTTGCGGGTGTTCAAATCTTAATTTTTTCCGGCGTTATCGGCCGGCTTCGTTTTTGCGTTGCTGTCAGTTGGTTTTGGCTTCGCTTGATATTCGGCGAGCTTTTGCTTCATCATTTCCTGGACAATTGGCTTAGGAATTCGAAGGTTCAAGGTCAACGATTTTCCATTAGGAGTCGAAGATGCCGCCTTAAGAAATACCTGTTCATATCCATCTGTTTGCGAGGCGGCAAGTTGAAGAAGAGTGTTCAATCCGCTTGATAATGTTTTTGCCGTATTTTCGTCAGGCTGTTCGGCGTTGATAGTCGCAAAAAAATCGGCGTCGTTCTGTTCGAGTATTATTTGAACGCGTTTTTCTTTGACCTTTTTATTCTCGTCGAGATGTTCAATATGTCCGAGCCAGCCTGAATCGCCCAGCTTAAGTATCCATTCCTTAACAAATGTTTCGATCGCCGGATGGTTACTAACGCCGGTATCAATTAGTTTAGGGTTTTTAAGCACAACCGTTTTGCCGTCTTTAGCAAGCCCCAAGGTGCCCATAAGGCCGACCTTAAATGTGGCATCAAGTTTTATTTGATTAGCGGCGAGCTTTTCGAGAGTTTCTGTTGCGCCATCCGTCAGCGGCCGTTTATTTATAAAAACACCAAATTTGTCTTCCTTTACATCACCATCCGGCGTCGGGGCCGGCTCAACCGTCGCAACAGGCGTCGGCGTCGGCGAAGGTGTTGTCTCAAGCTGAGCAACATCGTCATCGTCGGGATTTCTGGGAACCGTATCTTCAGGCGTGGGCGAGACTTTTGATTTCTTGGGCTTTTTTGGCTTATATGACCGGACTGGCGGAAAATAGACACCGCCGCCGTTGTTGTATGAATGCCCTCCATTCAGATCGCCATCGAGAATATTGGGATTTGGCGTCGGGACCTTTTGCGGAGTGTCAAAAAGGCTCTCGTCCGAAGGCTGCGCTAACGGCAGGCCGTTCGGAATTCCCGGAATGCCTTGCGTGTATGCAAGTTCATCCAGCATTTCGGGAGTGGCGAATTTTTCGGGGTTTGCGATCTCGAAATAGCCGCCCGGATATTTCAGCGGCGGCGTGATGTTGCTGACGTCGATGTAGGTTATTTCCGAATCTTCGTCGAGTTCGGTTTTTTCATAGGCGGCATCGATGTATTCGCGATCGGTTCCAAATAGCAGCGCACCGACATAGACCGTGTCCAAAACCTGACAAACGCTGCCGACAAGCGGGCTGTCGCAGCCTTTCAATGTCAGAAGCGAGGTCTGAGCGACGACAAGAACTGCAACGATATTTACAACAGCGGAAAGCGCCACGATCTTGATAATTCGCGGCGTAAAAATCCAGCTTTTTAGTTCATAATTCTGAAACAGGTCGCTGTCCTCCAACGGAGCTGCGGCCGGTTCAAATTCATATAATGGCTGTTCAAACATATTACTCATAAAACTGCGTCAGGTATTGCTGTATTATCGTAAAAAAATTTAGACGCAACTGCCTCACTTTACGTTGCGAGGCAATTGAACATACTAACATTTTGCGGCAGCGTTTGAAAAGATAAGATTTGCCACGAATGCACGAATAAAACCGTATTTATTCGTGCATTCGTGGCTAAATTCCTTGATAATCATTCTAATGCCTCGCAATCGAGACCAAAATCGCCGCCGTGCCTCACATTCACCGTCCAAATCACGGCCAAAAGGTGAACGAAGATATAAACGCCCGCTTGCACCGGAAAGTTCCGCCGCGCGTGTTGTAACGCCGCAAACGCCGCGGCAGATAAAGGCGGTTGAGCGATTGTTGTCGGGCATCGGCGTGCCGGAGCGGAAGCCTTTCAAGCCAGATGCCTTTCAACTCGAAGCTCTGAACGCTATTGAAACGCAGGATGTGCTCGTAACCGCTCCGACCGGCAGCGGCAAGACATGGATAGCACGCGAGGAAATACGGCGTCTGCTTGCTGCCGGTAAAAGGGCGTGGTACACGACGCCTCTAAAGGCACTGACAAACTCAAAATATACTGAATTTTCTAATGAATTTGGCTCGGAAAACGTCGGGATTCTAACGGGCGATCGTAAAGAAAATACCGATGCGCCGCTGATAGTCGGCACGACCGAGATCTATCGCAATCAGCTTTTTGACGCTTTGCGTGAAGGGTTTGACGTGCGGACGGATTTTGTAATTCTCGACGAGGCCCATTACCTTTCGGACGAAGAACGAGGACACGTTTGGGAAGAGGCTATCATCCTGTCGCCGCCTCGCATTAGGCTTTTGCTGCTCTCGGCAACAGTTGGCCGCGCTGACGAGTTTGCGGCGTGGATCGGCGAAGTTCGCGGTGGAAAAGTTCGTGTTATCAAAGCCGGTCCACGACCGGTCGAACTGCGGGCAGCTTATCTGTCGCGTGATCTGCAACTATTTCCGTTGCTTGGCGATGACGGTACATACAACCGCGATCTCGACCAGTTTGCACGACAGCGCGACAGCGGATTTCGAAGAAACTTTAAACGCAGAGGACGCTGAGAAGATCTAAATTATCCACAGATGGACACGGATAAACACAGATAAAAAAGTAATAATTTATCTCTTATCTGTGTTTATCCGTGTTCATCTGTGGATAAATTTTCTTATTTAATGCCGGCAATGAGAGCGTCGATATCGGTTTGCGGCACTGTTAGATCGAGCGTTACGTCGTTGCCGATAATGCCGAATTTCGCGCTTTTTACCATGCGGCCGTAGATCTGCTGATCGGGGCGTTTTGAATTTCCGAGGACGGCTTTGCCGATCATCTGAAGGCCTTCGAGCGTGTCTTTGAGGGCAATCGCCTGATCGGACTTTGCTGTCCGTGCCATCATTTGCAGCGATGTTCCCGCTGCGGCAACATCGAGCGATCCCGACATATACCGGATCGAGTTTATTGTTGCACCAAGCTCGTCAATGTCGAGCGAAAGCGACTTTGACGCCATGCCGTCCGGCACTTTTACCGCAAAACTCATCACCGCAGTTTCTTTTGCAGCAAGCAGATCGGTGAGGTCGGTTCCGACGTGTGACTGTGCTTCGATGGTTTCACGAACACGGCCGGGGGTGCCAATAGCGAGAGTGTTTCCGTCAAGCGCCGTAACCGCGATCTCGGTCGCAATCGCCTTTGCCGTTGTGACTGCTTTCGTGACTCTCGTGCTGCGGGTCTTTGCCATGACTTTTTTTACAGGCTCTTTGAGGGTGAAAATATAAACGCTTTTCTCGCCAATCTTTTCCTCTCGATATTGGCCCTTGGAGCCAAGTTTTGCGAGGGCGATCAACGCGCCCATATTAATATCTCCGCTCGCAAGGGCCACCGGTTGAACGTCAAAATCCTTGCCCTTGCCCGGTTTCACCGTGACGCCGACCGCGACCTGATCGAATTTACGAAAGTCGATGCCGGCTTTGCTCTCCATTTCGCTGATCGCTCCCGTTATCTCGGTGAGCAGCGACTGATTTGCGGAGAGCAGGGTCGGTAAAGCTGTATTAAGAAATTTCCTCGAATCAAATACGGCGACAGCGTCCGACGCCGGCAGCAATGAAACAAGCCGCGAGGCCTGGGGACTCAGCACACGTCCGTGTGGTTTATCACCCCACGAAAGGCCGACAATATTGAACAACAAAACCGCGATCGCGGCTACGGCAAAAAATCTGGTTTTCATGAAATTACCTCAGTAAGAATTCAGACTGACAATTCTACGATAATAGATGCGTCAATGTTCATAAATAGTTGCCGGAAACTCACCACAAAGGCACAAAGAACACAAAGTCTAATTCTTAGTGTCCTTCGTGCCTTTGTGGTTAAAATTCTTGACAACTTCAAACTCGAACCACAGTTCCTTTCCCCGAACGATGTAGCTCAGATACTGTTCCCAGAATTTACGCAGGAAACGCAGGTTGTAGCTTTTCCGGTCTAAATTGACAAGAAACTCAATTCCCAACGCTTTCCATAGTCCGAGCAGCGAAACATAACAATCTATTGGCTTTAACTGAATATCTGTATAAAAATCAAACACCTCGCGGCCGGCCAGAAAAGTGTTGAACGTGTATGAATTTATATGATTGTGATGGGTCGGATCGTTTGGCCAGTCGGGGTTTGTGTAATGCGGCGTAATTAGCTTTATACGCCCGCCGTGCCGGGTGACACGGTGCAGTTCACCTATAAACGCCATCACATCAGGCACATGCTCGACGACGTGATTCGAAACGACTAGATCGAACTCGTTATCCGCAAAAGGGTAAGGAATATCGCCCAGATCGTGAATGACGTCAGCCGCCGTGCGCGGATTATTATCAAGGCCAACCGCACCTTCGGTTTTATTGGCTCCGCAGCCGACATCGAGTATCTTCATCGTGAGAATTATATATCAAGTCAGCTTGGAACATCCGGCATATCTGGCACAGGTTGCTTAGTCCTTCCAAATGTTCCAGACGCAACTGATCACATTTTCTATCGCGATAGGATAACTAGGCTTTATAACACGGTGTAACTGTTGTAATTCTCGTGACGTTGTTTCCAATGTTACAAAGCAGTACTAATTACTTAAGAATTATATACTGTCTCGATAGAAGGGTCTCAAATGACTGTCTTATATATATTTTATCTTAGAGATATAAGTAGTAATTAGATCACGTTAGTTGATCGGTCTATCTATATCGCTGATGGGTCTTGTAAACCTGGAACATCTCAGGTGACTGCACCACTGTGCCAGATGTTCCAGAGTGAAACAAGACTAAACCCGGCGAGCCTTCTCGGAAAGATAGAAATGCCAAAGCAGTCGAGCTGCGACCGAACGAAACGGCTTCCACTTTTCAGCCATCGCGACAAACTTATCTGAGGTCGGCCTCTTTTTCACCATTCGTCAATTTTCTATAAGCCTCGTGAAGTGCAATATCACCTTTCGGCATCACATCAGGCCTGAGCATCGCCATCAAAAGGTAAATATCGCTCGTCCATTCGCCGACGCCTTTGATTTTGACAAGCTCGGCTTTGACCTCGGCATCGGGCAATTTATGCAGGCTGTCGAGGGCGATGCGTTTGTCTAATATCGCTTCTGACAAATGCCGCGCATACGTCGCTTTCTGGCGGCTGAAACCGATTGTTTTGAGATCGGCGTCATTGATCGACAGCAATCCGTCAGGCGTGACTTCGCCGAGGTGAGCCGTCAGCTTGTCAAAACAGGCCTTTGCCGACGCGAGCGAAACCTGCTGTTCGAGAATGATGTTCAACAGCGTGGCAAAGCCCGCAGGCCGATCCCAAAGCGGCGGCGTGCCGTAAGTATTGTAAACAACTGCTAAATCTTTATGATCGAGTGACAATGTGACGCAGGCTTTTTTTAATTGTCGATTGTCGAGAGGCTTTGTCATTCCTTTTATCCCCCAACCTTTTTTATATCCTCAACCGCATTTGGATTTTCGAGCGCCGATAGGTCGCCGGGGTCTTCGCCGAGGTAGGCGGAGCGGATAACGCGGCGCATTACTTTTGCGTTGCGGGTTTTTGGCAGTGCCGAGACGAAATGGATCTTTGACGGAGCGAGCGGCTTGCCCATGTCTTTGGCTACAAGAGCCTTGAGTTCAGCTTGGAACATCTGTAACTGTGCAGTGTCTTGTTTCAAATGTTCCAGACTCTCGGACGTGCTTAGAACACAAAACGCTACCATCGCGGTGCCTTTCATTTCGTCGGGGACGCCGATGACGGCGGCTTCGGTGACGAGCGGGTGGGCGACTAATAAACTCTCGACCTCGGCGGGGCCGACGCGTTTGCCGGCGACCTTTAGAGTGTCGTCGCTGCGGCCTAGGATGAACCAGTGGTTGTCCTTGTCGCGCATAGCGAAATCACCGTGGACCCAGATGTTTTTGAAGCGGCTCCAATAGGTTTCGAGATAGCGTTCTTTTTCTTGCCAGAAGCCGCGTGCCATGCCGATCCAGGGTTGTTTGATGACAAGCTCGCCGACCTTGCCCGGCTCGACAGGTTCGCCGTTTTCGTCGAGAATATCGACGTCCATTCCCGGACACGGAGCGGGGAAAGAACACGGTTTTATCGGCAGCAGCGGATTACCCATCAAAATGCCGCCCGCAATCTCGGTGCCGCCGCTGTAGTTGATGATCGGCAGTTTGCTGTCGCCAACTTTCTCGAACAGCCACCACCACGGAGCCGGATTCCATGGCTCGCCGGTCGAAGCGAAAGCGCGTAGGGAACTGAGGTCGTGTTTCTTCGGCAGATGGTCGCCGCAATTCGAAAGCGCTCTTATCAATGTCGGTGAGATGCCGAGAATTTCAACTTTGTGCTTTGCGCAAAATTCCCACATGCGGTCGGGCGTTGGGTAATCGGGAGCGCCGTCGTAGATGCAGATCGTCGAGCCGTTTATCAACGCCCCGTAGATCAGCCACGGCCCCATCATCCAGCCGATGTCCGTGTACCAGCAAATTCGCGTTCCTTTGCCGACATCCGTGCCAAACGCCATATCTTGAGCCGCCTTGATCGGAAAACTCGCGTGCGTATGCGCGATGCCCTTAGGCTTGCCGGTCGTGCCAGAGGTGTAGAGGATGATGAGCGGGTCTTCAGCGGAGGTAGGGTTAGGAAACGTTAGTTTCCTTTCCTCGATTTCACTTTCGCCTAGATCGATCAAATCCCAATAATGAATTAGTTTCTCGTCGTCAAACGGTTTATAAGCTTCAGGATCAAGTAGCGTTACGACAACAATCTTTTCGATTGATTCGCAAGTCTTGACTGCGTCGATAGCGACATTCAAAGCTTTAAAAATTTTCCCGCGTCTCGGAAAGCCATCGCAGGTAAAGAGCGCTTTGGCTCCCACAGACTTTAGTCGAGTCGCTATGGCGTCCACTCCATAACCGGAGAATACTGGAACTGCAATGGCTCCTATCCGATTGATTGCCAGCAATATAACGACCGTTTCCGAAACCATTGGT
>JAYVFJ010000245.1:0-4826 GCA_043773225.1 Chloracidobacterium sp. | reverse complement strand
AAATATTGCATGACAAGGGGATTTTTGTCATTCCCGATATTTTGGCAAACGCCGGCGGCGTGACGGTTTCGTATTTTGAATGGGTGCAGGATCGCATCGGTTATTTCTGGTCAGAGGCCGAGGTGAATGCCCGGCTTGAGGACAAAATGGTCGCAAGTTTTAACGAACTTTGTCATTACGCGACAAAGCATGATGTGGATACGAGAACGGCGGCATACATGTTGGCGATTGACCGTGTCGCTTATGATACGAGAATGCGTGGTATCTATGCCTAAAAAAAACGGTCAAATTGATTGATATTGCTTGATTTTCGCGGCGATGTGCGTTATGTTCTAAGCGTGGGAGAGTTAAAGTCATATTTGCGTTTATTGACTTTAAGGTAATACTCCGTTATAACTTAACGTAAGATATGGACTTATCTTGTTTTAGCGTCGCTGATATTTATTCAGCGTGTGCCATGAAAATGCGGCACTTGAAAAATTTAGAAATAGAGTTTTCAAAGCCGCTTTATTGAATTTTAATTTTTATTTTCGGCGGAGGAATGTGATGAAACTGGCTATCAAAGCGTATATTATTACGTTAATATTGCTAACGCTCGTGTTTACGGCGTCGGCCCAACAACGGTCCGACAAAGACGATCGAAACACGGCGCCGACCGTTGGCACCGGAGGACCTGTGGGCGGCCCGACAGGTTTGTTTACGGTTTATGACGGGCAGACCCTTAGGAAGGGCGAATACACTTTTAGTGCTGCCTACAGCAATTATGACCGTGACCCGGGCGATGTAGATATAAGCTCGGCGCCGCTCAGCTTTCAGATCGGCGTCACCGACAATGTTGAATTGTTTTTTACAACGGAGGCATGGCGCGGCGTCAAGGTACACGCTCCGAGGAACCTTTCCGGCTTTTACCTGCCGAATTCGCGGGTTGGGGGTATACTCCTTCCGAGGATCGTTCTTGGGCCATCGGGTGCCGCAATATTTCGTCCGACGGGTGTCGGAGCGGCGAATTACCCATTTAGTAGTCTTGGAACGCCGAGCAGCGGCGGTTCGGCAGGACTTTTCCCGAATGTAGGTTCGCCTTTTGGCGGCATTTTGCCGGGCGTAGTGTTGCAAACGGCCACTATAGGCACGCCGGCTACTGAGGTCCCGACGGTCTTTACGTTGGCTCCGTCATATTTAGCAGACGCTCCTTTTATTAGCAGAGCATGGGGCACGTCGTCGTTCAACTCAATGGATTTCGGCGCAAAATGGCGAATGAACGATACCCAGGATGCTGTTGGCTATGGCCTGATCGCGTCCTATCGTTGGTATCTCGATAATGCCGACGACGCTGCCGGTTTTAACATGCTGCAGCGTGGAGCAGGCCCGGGAGCCAGCAAAGGCGATGTAAACCTCACATTTTTTACTGATGCCAGACTGCACGAGCATATTAATTTATCGGCCAATGTTGGATACACATATACAACTAATCCGAAGATTAACGACATAACTTTGCTTGACCGTCCGGATGAGCTTTTATCGTCGATCGGTGCAGATTTTCCGGTCAACAAGTATTTGCAGTATATACTTGAATTTAGATCGCTGAACTATATTGGCGGCCACACGCCGAATGCTTTTGAACGGGATCCGATTGACGGGCTTGCCGGCATCAGGGTTTTCCCGAGACGCTGGTTGGGATTTGGGGCTGCATATCGTGCCAACCTAAATCAGCAAAACACCAACAGTTTTGATCAGGATAAGGTTAGCACCTCGACGGTTAGTGTTCCGCCGACAACCATTACGACCACTTATCGTGGTGTCCCTCCGGGATTTCAAACTTCGACGGGGATCAGCGGCTTTATCGGGCAGGTTTGGGTCGGAAGACGCGAACCGAGACTGGGACCGGTCACAAATCTGGCCGCGAATGTCGATTCGGTTAATCTGAGTTCGACCGTTATTACCCTGCCGTGCCCGGCAGGAAAGCGTCCGCGTTCAGGCTCATGTGACGACACTAAGACTATCAGCGTTGCGACCAAGGCAACTGATCCTGAGAACGACGTGCTGACATACAACTACACCGTTTCGGGTGGACGCGTTGTCGGACAGGGTGCAAATGTCCAGTGGGATATGAGCGGCGTCACGCCAGGAACATACACTATCACGACAGGCGTTGATGACGGCTGTGGAGTGTGCGGCAAGACGAATACGCAGACAATCACGGTCAAGGATTGTGATTGCGAAGACACTTGTTCGTGCCCGACGCTTAGCGTTGACGGCCCGTCAGGCCTCACTGATCCGGGACAACCGATGACGTTTACGGCATCTGTCGGCGGCGGCGATGTCACCTATAACTGGACGGTTTCATCTGGAACGATCGAGTCTGGACAGGGAACGTCGAGCATTACAGTTAACACATCAGGCCTCGCGGCTGGCAGCAATGTCACAGCGACAGTTGATATCGCCGGTGTTCCAGCTGATTGCGGCTGCACCACGAGTGGTTCGGCTACCGGCAGCATCAAGGATAAACCGGAAACGATCAGTGTTGACGAATTTGGTGTACTGAAGGATGATGACGTCAAGGCACGCGTGGACAACTTCTTCTTACAGTTGAACCAGAACCCGAATGCTCAGGGCTACATCATCAATTACGGAACACCGGCTCAGATCAGGGCTCGCCGAGCTCAGATCATGAAGGCGATCAATCGTCCGGGAACTGGCTATGACGCCAGCCGCGTGACGTTCGTTGACGGCCCGGATACGGGAGAAGGCATTAAGACCAAGTTCTCCGTTGTCCCGCCGGGAGCGACGCCTCCCGCTCCGTAATGGCAAGAGCTTTGCATTACTCATAGGTGATGCAAACATTTCAAAAGCGGTTGAGGCGATCATCACTAAGCCTCAACCGCTTTTTTTTCACAAGCCTGCACGTAAGCAAGGGCGATACACTCAACGCTGATTGTGTCACCCATGCTTACGCGTGGGCTTATGCAATTATTGTATTGAGTAATTCTATTTTTTCTGTTAATATTAAAACTTGTTAGTCACAATTCGGCCTTTCCGGCTGAGCTTCAGAAAACAAATTGCGCATCTCTGGCGCAAACTAAAAACTGAATTTTGTCATCTGACCTTTTTGAAGAACGGCGCGATCGTGATTCGCTCTGCACAATTTCAACTCGCTTAATATAGAACAAGCATTTACAAAATATGTTAAAGATAATGAAAGATAAGCGGATCGTTACGATCATTTTTGCTCTGGCCATCATACACGCGTCGTTTTTTTCCTCTATCGTTTTTGCCGGCGAAACAACCGAGCCGGAAAAATTCACTGAATGGGACGTTGTCGGGCCGAGCGGCGGCGACGTTCGTGTTGTCGCCATTGATCCCAAAGATAAGAACCGTTTATATATAAGCACACTCGACGGGCAGATACATACGTCCGCCGATGGCGGACATTCATGGCGGCTGCTTGTAAATCTTAATCAATCAGAGTTGGTTCTCGACCAGCTGTTTGTTGATTCTCAGGATTCCAGGCTTATTTACGCCTCGGGCCACCGTCATAAGGCTCCCGGCGGTTTTTTTAGATCAACGGACGGGGGCGCAACGTGGAAGAAATCCAAAGAACTGGAAAACGAATCGATCCATTCAATGACGCAATCTACGTTCGATCCGAAAATTCTTCTTATTGGAACTACGACAGGTGCCTGGATTTCAAAAAACTCGGGTGCGGATTGGGAGAAAATATCGTCGTCCTCGATGCCCATAAATATTGATTCGGTGGCGATGGATCCTCGAAACAACAGCACATTGTATGCAGGCACATGGTGGCGTGCATATAAATCAACCGATGCCGGAAAAAACTGGCGCCTGATAAAAGACGGAATGATTGACGATTCTGACGTTTTTGCGATCAACCTCGACCCGCGAAATCCAGACCACGTAATTGCGTCAGCCTGCAGCGGCATTTACGAATCGATGAACGCCGGCGAGAAATGGGCCAAGATACAGGGCATTCCGTCGCAATCACGCCGGACACGCGACATAATGCAGCATCCGAGTTTGCCGGGGGTGGTTTATGCGGCGACGACCGAAGGTTTCTGGATGAGTTCGAACGGCGGTAAGACATGGTCGCTGACGACACAGCGAAATCTTGAGATCAACTCGATCGCCGTTCACCCGGCCGAGCCAAATCGGGTATTCATCGGGACAAACAATTACGGCGTAATGGTCTCGAATGACGGCGGACTCAATTTCGCACAGACAAACATCAGTTTTACCAGCCGCTTTACATACTCGATAACGCCCGACGCGACGCAGCCCGACAGGCTCTACGCATTGACACATAATGTTGCTACCGGCGGCGGTTTTTTCTTTACTAGCAAGGACGGCGGCCGGAGTTGGGCACAGGCAAGAAATTTGGATGTGGGGCGTGTCACGCCGTTTGTGGTTCGCCAGGATAAGGCAAATCCCAACCTTATGTATCTGGGCACAAATGTTGGGCTCTTTAATTCATTTGACCGCGGCGACACATGGACGCAGCTGACGTCTCCTAAACCGCCTGTAAAAAAGCCGATTAAGAGAGCGGCTAAAAAAATCGTAAAGAAAACGCCTGTTCAATCTAAAGCTGCCGCAGGGCCACCAACGCCGGCTTTACTTCCGGCATTAGCGGAAAAGATCAAGATCCTTGAATTTCTGCCCGACGGAAAAGGCCTGCTTGCCGGAACCGACAAGGGACTCTATAAAAGCTCGGATGTGACAAAGGGCTGGCAGAGATTATCTTTTGCACCCGGAATGGATGAAAATGTCTTTGCAATACACGTCACCGCAAATAGGCCCGATATGCTTTGGGTCGG
>JAYVFJ010000244.1:0-2860 GCA_043773225.1 Chloracidobacterium sp. | reverse complement strand
GACTGGTTTTTTCTCTTCTACTTTCGGTGTTGCGGGCAGACTCGCTACTGCTTGAGTTTCCACCTGTGGAGAGCCGCCGTTTAGCAGATCAGTGAAATACGTCTGCCACGATTCGTCAACCAGTTTCGGGTCGGTTTTGTAACGCTCAAGCAAGCCCTCGACATAAGTCGCATTCGACCCAAAAGCTTCCCGGATAAATTCGGATAAATTCGTTGTTTTTTTGGTCACAATATTCTCAATGGCATCGGCCAAACTTTAATTTTAACGCAAAAATGCCAAAAACCGTAAAGGTTTATTAGCGAACATTAATTAACCGGAATTAAAGGTTAGTTAGCTGGTTGATGCGTGCGATCTCTCTGCATGGTTGTCCGTTTCTGATGTTTTTTCTATATCTTGTTTGATCGCATCGAGGATGCCATTTATAAATTGGGTTGCTTCGTAGGTAGAAAACCTGCGGGCGAGTTCGAGGGCCTGGGTGATAGCTACGTTGTCGGGTGTGTCGTGGTGGAGAAATTCGTAAACGGCCAGTCGAAGCACGTTGCGGTCAACTATTGCCATGCGCTCGATGCGCCAATGCTCGGCACGGGTGCGGATGACGTCATCTATCGCTTCTAGTTTTTCGAGCGTTCCGCGGACGAGCTTGTTTGCAAAGTCGCGCGTTTTGTCGTCAATATTTGTCTCGCCGAGATCGTTCCAGTAATTATTTGTCAGCGCGGCCGTGTCGCCGCCGGTCATATCAAACGCAAAAAGCATCTGCAAAGCGCATTCGCGTGCTTTGTGCCTGGTGCCTGAACTCTTCTCTGCTTTTTCAAACGACATTCTGTAAAACTTTGTCGCCCCTACCTTGTAATTTGCGTTCTTCCATCCCGCGAAATAAGTTTACCATTTCCACGGCAGAAAGTGCGGCTTCGTAACCTTTATTGTCGGATTTTTCGCCCGAACGTTTCTGTGCCTGCTCAAGATTGTCGGCGGTGATCACGCCAAAAAGAACCGGCACACCCGTTTGCATCGCCGCCTGCATGACGCCTGCGGCCGCCTGCCCGGCAACGTAATCAAAATGCGGCGTGTCGCCGCGAATGACCACTCCGAGAGCGATAACGGCGTCAAAATCGCCGCTTTGAGCGGCTTTTAGACAAGCTAGTGGAAGTTCGAACGAACCGGGAACGCGGAAAATCTCTATTGACTCAGGATCGGCTCCTGATTCGTAAATGGCCTCGACCGCGCCGTCGGCCAGCTTGGACGTCAGCGTATCATTCCAACGGCTGACGACTATCGCAAAACGAAAACCCGCCGCCGAAAATTGCTTTCGTTGTAATTCAGTTTTCAAGATCGCTCTCCAACATACTTCTTATTTTAAGTATAGAGAACGCGGGTTAAGATTGACAAGCAAAATTGAGGTTTTTGCATTCGCGGACAAATCTCTTAATAATAAAGTGCAATGAAAAATATCCTTATTACCGGCGGTGCCGGATTTATCGGCTCGCATCTTGTTGACCGGCTGCTTGCTGAGGGTGGCTGGCAAGTGACTGTAGTTGATGATTTTAACGATTTTTACCCGCCTGAGATAAAACACGCAAACATCGCCGGGCATAGAGGCGAAGCGAACTATCGGGTCATCGACGCCGACATTCGTGATTCCCGAACGATGGCGGCGTTGTTTATGGAATACAAATTTGACGTGATCGTCCACCTCGCAGCAAGAGCGGGCGTAAGGCCGTCTCTCAGCGAGCCAAAACTTTATGCCGAGACCAATATCAACGGCACGCTGAATCTGCTTGAGCTAGCGAGAGAACATCATATAAAACAATTTGTTTTCGGTTCGTCGTCGAGTGTTTACGGTATAAATTCAAAGGTTCCTTTTGCCGAAGACGACCGCATTCACCAGCCGATCTCGCCTTATGCCTCGACCAAGGCCGCCGGCGAGTTGCTCTGTCACACTTACTCGCACCTATACGATATTCGATGCGTTTGCCTGAGGTTTTTTACGGTCTATGGCGCTCGCCAGCGGCCCGATCTGGCGATACATAAATTCTCGAAACTCATCACCGAAGGCAAGCCCATACAGGTTTTTGGCGACGGCACGACGCGGCGCGATTACACCTACATTGACGACATTATCCAGGGGGTTCGAGCGGCGATAGACTACGACCGTTCGCAGTATGAGATCTTCAACCTGGGCGAATCGCAGACGACAGAGTTAAATGAACTTATCTCGCTGCTCGAACGGAGCCTCGATATGCAAGCCATCATTGACCGCCAACCGATGCAGCCCGGCGACGTGCCTATCACCTTTGCCGATATTTCTAAATCGAGAGAACTGCTCGGCTATAACCCGACCACAAAGATTGCCGACGGAATACCGAAGTTTGTTGAGTGGTTTAGAAAGTAAAAAGCTATTTATTTTGTTGACCAAGACCAGCCGGTGATAATCCAGCCGTTTGCTCCTTTGTTGAGTGAGAATGTGAACATTGAGCCGATCTGGGCGACGCGTTTGCCTTTTTGTTTGTAGGTGTAGTTTGACGGGATGACGACGTAGGCGTGGTCGGCAGTCATTTCAAAATGTGAAGGCTTGCCGAGAGTAACGCGGCCGTCGGTGATGCCGTTCTTTTTTGCATCGGTGTCGTAATCGTCAACCCATTTCTGACAGGCGCCGTCTCCGCTCCAGGTGTGAGGCGGAAACTCGTCTATGATCGCGGTCGCTTCGGAGCAGGCAGCCATTGCCGATTGCATATCGCCTTTGTTAAAACCGTTGACGAATTGGTTGATCGGTTTCATAACCGCCGAACGCTGGCCGAATGCCGCGGTCGAGCCTGCCAAAATTAAAGCCGTGATAAATACAAAATATAATTTCCGCATGAAT
>JAYVFJ010000243.1:0-4010 GCA_043773225.1 Chloracidobacterium sp. | reverse complement strand
CTGCGTGCATTGATCAACGTAATCGCCGTCGGTGTGATATATAGCCTCACGCTGATCCCGTATATCGTGATGTATATTCAGGATCCGCTGAGGGTTTCGGGACGCTTTCTGAGAGCAACGAATATGTCGGTGGACAATTCTCTTTTGCAAAACATCGGAGCGTTCCTCTCGGCGTATTACCAGGATCTCAGTCTCAATTTTTTCATATTTGAAGGCGATCACCTTCCTCGTCACCATGTCCCTGAAACAGGCACGGGGGAATTCCTTGTGGCGACTTTCGCTCTTGGGCTTTTCGGCGTTTTGATCATTTTGATCCGACATCGTTCAAGTCTCTGGTGGAGATACATCGTTTATGGATCGCTCGCCTCGCTGGTTCCGGGAGCTTTAACTATTGAGCGGAACCATTCATTGCGCGATATAGCCTTTCCGATCTTTTTCATGATCCTGACGGTGCCGGCACTCTCGTGGCTTTTGGGCATTTACGATAATAAAAACATTGGATCGGAGAAAGGGCGGTCTTCAGGCGAATATTACCTGCGCCGCGGTTTGCTTGTCGCTCTGCTTTTGCTGACCGCTGTGCAGGCGGTCATGTTTCAGATTCAATTCATGGAGAAAGGTGACTCGGTGACGAGAAAGGCCGTTTTCCACACATCATATCCCAACGTTTTAGCCAAAGCTCTCGCCGAAGAAAGCAGGCCGATCTACTTGCACGACTGGGGAGAGCCGACTTACATGCTCGCGTTATGGCATGCGGCAACCTGGGGGTATGACAGCTCTAATTTTGTCCATCTCCTCGATCGTCAAAATCCGCCTGAGGGTGCGTTGGTTTTAAGCTCCAAAGGTAATTGCACAGAATGTCAGGTGATATTTCAAGACGGGTTCATTCTGTACCGAAATCAAAAGCCGGATATTTCCGAGTTTTCGACGCCGGTTCCGGGCGATATTCAGCGCGCGCCCTCGGTCTTTTCGGCAGGGCCGGGAGAGGGGCCGGGACAACTGTCGCGTCCCCGTGGCCTCGCTACAGACTCCAAAGGCAACATCTATGTCGCCGACAGCGGAAACAGCCGCATCCAAAAATTTGATCCTGACGGCAAGTTTCTTATTGAATTTGGCAAAAACGGCCCGGCTGATACCAATCTAAAAGATCCGAACGGAGTCACGGTAGATGCTAACGGCAATGTGTATGTCGTGGATGTGGGTGTTCACAGAATGATAAAATTTACTCCGGAAGGAGTGTTTGAACAGGCATTTGACGGAGAAGGCACCGGATTTTACGGCCCCCGCGACCTTGCCATCGGCCCGAATAAACATATCTATATTATCGATCAAGGCCGGGCACGTATCGCCGAGTTCGATCCGGAAAACAAGATTTACCCGCGTGTGTGGGGCGCTCGTGGTTTTGGCGAAAGCCAATTTGAAGGGCCAACCGGCATTGCCGTCGGCGGTGATTTTGTTTATGTCGCCGATCAGGGCAGCGCTAGAATTGAGGTCTTTGATCTGACCGGACAATTCGTCAGGCAATGGGACGTCCCAAGCTGGACAAAGTCTGCCGACGAAACACCTGACGTCGTCTTTGATGAAAAAACAATGACCTTATATGCAACCAGTTGTAAATCGAATCAGATCCTCGCGTTCGACGTTAACGGAAATTCCAAGCCCGATTTAGAGATCAATGACGCTGAAAAACTTTCGGAGCCGGGGGCAATTGCAATTGCGGAAGCAAATAATAAAAGATGGCTCTACGTCGTAAACCGCGGGGCTTCGACGCTTGCCCGATTCGAATTGGCCGCGCCTCCGCCGCCCGCAAAGCCGGCTAAGAAGTGAGACCTGCGAGGTAGCTTGAGCAGCGCTCAAACTGCGGCTGTTTGCATGCGTAGAATTGGTAAAACGAGATTGCTTTTGCGACGCCGAAAACTTTGACCTCGACGTCTGCAAAAAAATGCCGCAGCACTTCTTCGATCTCGCGGGCGGTGTTTACGTGCTCGTGCCGCATCAGCACTTCGTAATCGAGATTGTATTTGCGTTTGAACTCCAGCCCGGTCGAAAAAGTATAACCGAGCTTCCACATTATCGTGCCTTCGCTCGGAATTCCGCAGCGAAGATTTCCGCCGTCCGCAAGCAAAAGTCCTGATCTTGCAATAACTTCCGGCAGATTGCAAATGTGCTCAAAAGCCGCGATCGAAATGATGCGGTCGTATTTCGTGCCCGCCGGAATCTCGGAAATGTCGTCATAAACATTCCTGATGCGGTCTTTCAACGGCGAAGATTCAAAGAGCGAATGAAAAGGCTCGATGATGTCGTAAGGTTTTGATTTCGGCTCGTAGGGAAGTTGGTTGAGCGTTCCGGCGCCGATCTCTAGCGTCGCTTTCTCAGTGCCGGACTGAACATCTGCCGCGACGTTCCGGTGCATCCAACTCTCCAGCTTTTGCGCAATGCCGCTGGCCTTCGACCCGCCGTCGCGGTTCTCCTTATACTGATCGGCGTAAATCGCCTGAAACTCCGGCGGCAGCACCGAACGCGTTTTTGGAAAATTCTCAAACATAAGTCAGTTGTCAGTGGTCAGTGGTCGGTTGTCAGTTGTCGTTCCGATTTGCTGCGAGATCACATATCTTGGCCGGCCTTTGATCTCGTCGTAAATTCGCGCTAGATAGATGCCGATAATTCCGAGGCTTATCATCAACAAACTTCCGATAACAAGCAGCAGTAAAATGACCGTCGCAAATCCCGTCGTCGAATGTCCAGTGATCTGCAATAGCAAAGTGTAAAAACCAAAGATCACCGAAAACAGCAAAAATATCACGCCCGCGAACGTGACAAACTGCAGCGGCAGCGACGAAAATCCCGAAATGCCAGTGAGCGCCAATCTCACGCGGTGCATTATTGACCAGCTTGTGCTGCCGCCCGCCCGCACGGCGACCTCGAACGGCACCTGTGCCCGCGAAAATCCGAGCCACGCCGTCATCCCGCGAAAGAAAACATTTCGCTCGTCCATTTCGAGATAGGCATTGACGGCCTGGCGGCTGAGCAGCTTGTAATCCGAAGCACCGCGCATCTCAAAACCCGACAGCTTGTTCCACAGCCAATAAAAAATTCCGGCGGCGACCTTGCTAAAAAGCGTCTCTTCACCGCGATCAATCTTTGTGCCCTCGACAATGTCAACGCCCGTCTCGTGCCATTTTTCGATGATCTTTGGCAGCATCGCAGGCGGATGCTGGCCGTCGGCGTCCATTACGATCACGGCGTCGCCGCGCGCCATTTCGAGACCCGCGCACAGCGCGTGCTCCTTTCCAAAATTCCGGCTCAAACGAGCGGCGCGCATCATCGGAAAATTTTTCGATTGCTCAACAAGCGCCCTCCAGGTATCGTCCGGCGAACCGTCTTCGATCAGCACGATCTCAAACCGAACATCAGCCTCGACCAGCGCTTCATGAACATCCCTCAAAACCTCGCCAATATGCGCCGCCTCGCGGTAAACCGGCATCACTATCGAAATAAACTCTTTTTCGTTTTCGCCCATCATCTTGTCAGACAGATTATGATACCGAAATTTCCCAAGCCGCGCACGTTTTAGCAAACGCACAGTGCAAAATCCAAAATGCACAGTGCACAATCATAAACTTTGCACTTTGTCCCACGCTGTCCCACTTAGCAAGTGGGACACGCTAAATGCTGTATATAAGTGAGTTAACATAGCAAAAATGGCTCTGTCCCACGATTTTTGAAAAAAGTAATACATTGTAATTCAAAAAATCTGTAATTATTGTCAATAATGAGGTTACGGCGTTCCACAAGATTGGAATACAGCGATCTTCGCTGGGACAACTCTCTGCGTATATCGCTAAGAACCCAGTCGCTATCGCTCCCGGTTCCGACACTTTCCACTCTCCACTCTCGACTCTCCACTACACCTATCCCGCACCAAGCTAACAAATTCTCAGACAAATTGAAATGCCAACTTTCCGGATATGACGTGGTTTTCCGAATATGACGCAAGTTTCCGAATATGACGT
>JAYVFJ010000242.1:0-2330 GCA_043773225.1 Chloracidobacterium sp. | reverse complement strand
ACAAATTGGGCAAGAAAAGATAAAACAGGAATTGTCTTTGATTCTTCGACCTATTTTACGCTGCCCAATGGTGCCAGACGCTCACCGGATGTCGCATGGATGAAGCGAGACATTTGGGATGACCTCACCGAAACGCAGCGTGAAAAAGTTTCCCGCATTCTGCCTCACTTTGTAATCGAACTTCGCTCATCGACGGATTCGCTCAAGACTATCCAGGCAAAAATGCGTGAATATGTCGAAAACGGTGTCAAACTAGGCTGGTTGATCGACCCCAAAAATCGCAAGGTCTATATTTATCGGATAAATTCAGAGGTTGAAATCTTAGATAATCCCGAAAAGCTTTACGGCGAAGATGTTTTGAAAGGCTTTGAACTAAACGTGCGCGACATTTTTTAGTTTGACTTGAAAGAGGTGAAAATATAAACTTCAACTTTCGAAGTGTGGTGTGTTATTGCAACTTGCGGCCACGTAAAATAAACCGCTAAACAGCAAAGAGTGTCAGCAATGATTTTATCGAAACTCTGTGCTTGTTTGGCACAGGGTTTTTTGATTGGAGCGGTAAGCATCCTGCTTTGCCCGCGGCCGAAGGACGCTTATAGTCGCGGTAATTGCTCCAGTTCATCGATAGTAAACGTCGTAACGCCGCAAAAACGCGGCGTGGCAAGCAGGGATGCTTGCCGCTCAAGTCTTATGGATTTTCTCGATTTACTTAAAGAAAAGATCATCGTTTTTGACGGTGCGATGGGGACGTATTTGCAGTCGCTGAGTTTGCCGATCGAGGATTGGGGCGGGGCGAATTTTGAGAACTGCTCCGAGAATCTGCTTTATACACGGCCCGATGCTATCGAGGCTGTCCATACGGCGTTTTTGGATGTCGGGTGCGATGTTATCGAGACGAACAGCTTTGGCGGAAGCGAAGTTGTACTGGTCGAGTTTGGGATCGCGGATAAGACCTACGATGTTAATTTTAAGGCGGCGGAACTGGCAAAGCGGGTGGCGAGCGGTTATTCGACATACGACAAACCGCGTTTCGTTGCGGGTTCCATCGGACCGGGGACGAAACTGCCGACGCTCGGGCATATCACATATAACGATTTGAAAGCCGCTTACGTCGAACAGGTTCGCGGTCTGGTTGATGGCGGTGCCGACCTTTTGATGGTCGAAACGTGTCAGGATTTGCTGCAGACAAAGGCCGCGCTGGCAGCCATCTTTGAGCATTTTGAGAAGCAAAAGATCAAACTTCCGGTGATCGCCTCGGTCACAATCGAGATTTTCGGGACGATGCTCAATGGCACGGAGATCGGTGCGGCTCTGACCGCTCTTGAGCCGTTTCCAATTGATGTTATTGGTATGAACTGCGGCACCGGGCCGAAGCATATGACCGACAGTTTTCGTTATCTGTGTGAGAATTCGCCTTTGCCTGTTTCTGTTTTGCCAAACGCCGGTTTGCCCGAGGTTAAGGACGGTAAACAGCATTATGACGAGACGCCGGAGAGTTTTTCGGCCCAGGTCGAGCATTTTGCAAAGGATTTTGGAGCGAATATTGTTGGCGGATGCTGCGGCACAACCCCCGAACATCTGCATCGGGTGATCGAACGTTTGAGCGGCGTTTCGCCAAAACAACGTGATGCAAAACTCGCCCCGTCGGCCTCGTCGATTTATTTTCAGCAGCCTTATACGCAGGACGCTTCGTTTCTTATCGTCGGCGAGCGTGTCAACGCCAGCGGTTCAAAGAAGATGCGTGATCTGCTCGAAGCCGAAGATTGGGACGGCCTCGTGTCGCTCGCCAAATCGCAGGAAAAAGAAGGTGCGCACATTCTCGATGTCAACGTCGATTTTGTTGGGCGAAATGGCGTGGATGATATGCACGAACTCGCTTCGCGGCTGGCGTCGGCGGTCAAAATTCCGCTCATGTTCGATTCGACCGAGTGGGAAAAGATGGAGGCCGGACTCGAACACGCGGGCGGCAAATCGCTGCTCAATTCGACGAATTACGAGGATGGCGAGCCGCGATTTTTGAAGGTGCTTGGCCTTGCCAAAGAGTTTGGTGCGAGCGTCGTCATCGGGCTGATCGATGAGGATGGCATGGCTCGATTAGCAACAGACAAGATTCGCATTGCTCATCGTGCCTACAAACAGGCGGTCGAATATGGCATCGAGCCTCACGATATTTTCTTTGACCCGCTCGCTCTGCCAATCTCGACCGGTATCGAGGAAGACCGGAAAAATGCCGACGAAACGATCAAGGGGATAAAGCAAATCAGGGCGGAGTTGCCTGATGCGAACATTATTCTCGGTGTTTCTAATATTTCGTTCGGCCTAAATCCGGC
>JAYVFJ010000241.1:0-3419 GCA_043773225.1 Chloracidobacterium sp. | reverse complement strand
GTATAAGAGCCGGTTCCAAAGCCGGTCAGTGAATAGGTGCCCGGCGCCGCCGTTGTATCGTCGAACGACGGAGAACCGTCGGCGCTAACAAGAACATTGGGCACAAAGCGCGTGCTCGGTCCCGGTGGCAAAGCGTTGCCGTAGATGATCGTTCCGCTGACCACAAGCGACGGCGTCGGAGTTGGTGTAAAAGTCTCTGTCGCAGTCGGTGTTGGAGTATCCGTTGCCGTGTTTGTCGCCGTTGGAGTGACTGTTTCCGTCGCCGTCGGCGTTGGCGTATCTGTCGCCGTGTTCGTTACGGTCGCCGTGAAAGTCTCGGTTGCAGACGGCGTTGGTGTATCCGTTGCCGTGTTCGTTGCAGTCGGCGTCGGAGTTTCGGTAGAAGTGCTTGTCGCCGTTGGCGTGAATGTTTCCGTTGCAGTCGGTGTCGGAGTGTCAGTCGCCGTATTCGAGGCTGTCGGTGTAAACGTCTCCGTCGCAGTTGGCGTCGGTGTGTCAGTTGCCGTATTTGTCACCGTCGGCGTGAATGTTTCCGTCGCAGTTGGCGTCGGTGTGTCAGTTGCCGTATTCGTAGCCGTTGGAGTAAATGTCTCGGTCGCAGTCGGGGTTGGTGTATCTGTCGCTGTATTTGTTGCCGTCGGCGTGAATGTTTCCGTCGCCGTCGGTGTCGGTGTATCCGTTGCAGTGTTCGTCGCCGTTGGCGTATCCGTTGGCGTATCGGTCGCAGTCGCGGTCGCCGTATTTGTCGCCGTCGCACCTGAGTCAAAAATATGGAGGAAAAGCTCACCGCCGCTATTTACAATCGACGATGAACATGTGCCGCAAATGCCATCTCCGTTGACCGTTGCAGAAGCCGGCGCTCCCGTCACCGTTGCAGTCCCGCTAGTTGCAATTAACTTATAGTCCCCCACGCCGAGCGGCGTTCCGCCGTTTGCGACAGTGACCGTGACCGGATTGCCGCTTTGCAGAGCAAGTGTTCCCGACATTGCAACCGTCAGAGGAGCCGTTGTTCCGTTAAAGGCAGAAAACAGGATTGGGCTGTCCGCAGCAGTCGTCAATCCTTTTGTGCTGGTTGTATTGATCGTTCCGGTAGATGTTGTGCCGCTTGCTTTCAGCGTCTGTCCGCTCGAAAGCGTCAGAGCCGTCGTCAAAGCCGTCGGATCAAAAAAAGCACCGCCAGAAATCTCGATAACCGGCGAGTCTGCAATAGAACCGCTGCCGGTCAGTTTCAAACTACCGCTTTTGATTGTCGTGTTGCCGCTGTAGGTATTGACGCCGCTTAGATTGAGAGTTCCCGCTCCGCCGCCGTCGAGGGTTAGGTTTTTACCAGTTCCCCTGATGACACTGGAAACGGCGACCGTTCCGGTGCTGTCGATGTTGATAATGCTTTCGGTCGAATTGATCAATTCGAGTGCCATCGTTTGTGTGCCCGTGCTCTGTGTATTTTGGATCGTCAGCGTTCCGGTGCCGTTATGCCGGATTATTATGTTGTCTATGCCGTTCACAGTAACGCCGAGCGGACGCAGGGCTCCGACCGCTCCGGCCGTTGCGCTGCTGTTTCCGAGCAGATGGTTGTTTGTCCGCCCGGAAGTGATCTCGATCGCACCGACTTCTTCGATGCGGTTGCCGGTGGTTTGCGTTCCGGCATTGGTTGTCTGGTTAAAATTGATGCCGACGCCAAAGGTCGAACTCGTAGGATTTACGCCAAACTGCGCAACTTGTGAATTGGTCGGCACTGCTCCGCCTGTCCAGTTTGCCGTGGACAGCCAGGCGGAATTCAGGGCGCTGCTCCACAAAATAGGAGTGGCGTCCATAAAGAACATTGGCTCTGACGCCTGATTCTCTGACAGAGCTGTGACTGTCTCAAAACCAATATAGTTTTCGACCGACTCAATAAATGAACCGCCTGCCGCACTTGTCACAGAGCTGATGATCGTCAACGACAAGGCACCGGCAATCAATAACAGACCAATACGGCCAAATAATTTGTTGGACGGCATACTGCGCTCGAATAAACCCTTAATTCGCATATATTTCCACTTATCGAGGAGATAAAACCGGCAAGATAAACCCCTTGTAAGATGATGTCAGCAGATATTTTTGGACGGACGTCGTAGAGACTGCCTCTGTCTTAATGCTGTATATTTATAGGTTAATTCAGCGAGGCTTTAAAAGGCAAGAAAATTTTTCCACCGGGACAGTAAAACCCTTTCGCAGGTTGGCAGAAGGGAGATTAATAGCGTTATTTTCTTAGCAAGAGTCTATTTCTCTGGCTCAGGCTCTTCTTCTTTTTGCTGAAGCGACTCGTCGATATCTCTTTCGGCTTTGGCGCGTAGTTTTTCGACCATTTCTTCGGCCCTTTGCAGGCTGGCGTTGAGGCCGGTGCGAGTTGCCTGAACCTGCGTGAGCAGTGACTGAAGATTCGATTTTTCGGCAGCGAGGCTCTTTCGCCGGCTTTCGCGTATCTCTTCCGGCTTCATCGAACCTGAAAGCTGCAGCGAGCGTTCGATGATCTCAGGCCGGATGTCGAAGTCGATCTGTTCGATCCGCGCGGTGATAGAATTATCCTTTTCGATCATCTTGAAGAGCTGCTCTCTTAAGGAATCGGCTCGCTCTTCGGAGCGTTTAAGAATGTCGAGATTCATCAGCACACGCTTTTGCCGATCTTCGTAACTTTGTCCCTTTTCGAGTTTTTTGACGCGGTCGTTAAGCTGTTTAATCCGCTCCGCGTTGGTCGTTGCGGGCTTTGCGGGTATTTCTTCCGGCGTTGGAGCAGGTTCGGCGTCACTGCCGGCCTGGCTGATTATCTCTGCCCCGGTCAGCACCGGCGGCGGTGTTGCAAGTGGTTTAGGTTTTCTGCGGGTTGTTTGAGCCCCAATCGAAGAAGCAAGCACGGCAATTAACAATGCAAGAAAACCTGCCCTAAACCGCATTAATCTCAAATTTGAAATTTCAAATCTCATATTTCGCAACTTATTTCTCATATCTCACGCCTCACTTCTTCTTTTTGTCGGGGATAAAATCACCCGTTACAAGCTCGACGGCATTCTTTGCAAGGCCGACAAACGGTATCGCGTCAATGCCCGAATTTACAAGCCCTTTGACGACGCCTTTATTTTTTATGTCATTGCCGACCAACGCAACTACTACTGCCGTGCCGCCGAAAGGAATCGTCTTTGCCACGCGTTTAGCAACCTGCCAGCCGCCCGCATGAACCAGCTTTCGCGTTATTCCGGATTTTCTTTCTGCCATCGCATTTTCCATTATACTTGCTTTATTTCGATGACAACAACCGCTCTTACTTTGCACGAAATCGGCTTCGTAAAGTTTCATATATGCACAAGTCCACGCGTAAGCAAGGGCGATACACTCAATGTTCGTCAATCCGCCCTTGCTTACGCGCGGGCTTGTGCAACGAT